>NZ_JBICLK010000096.1:0-15164 GCF_043105275.1 Pseudomonas sp. TYF_14 | reverse complement strand
CAACTAAGCCCCAAAAAACCGAGGTAGGGCGGTAAGTGATTGTTATCTGTGAAAAAATTTTTGAATATTTTTGAAAATTAGTTTGACAGCCCTGCAATCCGAACTTAATATGCGCCCCGTCCACAGCGATGAACGAAAACGAAACGTCAGGCACCCAGCCAGCGATTCAGTTCAAAGCGACATTGTGGGGCTATAGCTCAGCTGGGAGAGCGCCTGCATGGCATGCAGGAGGTCAGCGGTTCGATCCCGCTTAGCTCCACCAAATTCCGCTTAGCAGCCAAGGCTGGTAAGCAAGACCGGGTCCAGCAACCGGGTCTTGAAGGTAAGAAGGTTCGTCCCCTTCGTCTAGTGGCCTAGGACACCGCCCTTTCACGGCGGTAACAGGGGTTCGAGTCCCCTAGGGGACGCCAGTTTTACACAAGCGATGTTTTTATGTCGCTGGGCCGCGAGGCTAGAAATCCGGGGCTATAGCTCAGCTGGGAGAGCGCCTGCATGGCATGCAGGAGGTCAGCGGTTCGATCCCGCTTAGCTCCACCAATTTTGCCGCGGTTCGCGTTAGCGGATCGGCACGAAGGTTACGTCCCCTTCGTCTAGTGGCCTAGGACACCGCCCTTTCACGGCGGTAACAGGGGTTCGAGTCCCCTAGGGGACGCCACTTTTCCTGCGTTTTGCAGGGCTTAAAAAGGCTCGTCGATTATTGATGAGCCTTTTGTTTCGGGGCTATAGCTCAGCTGGGAGAGCGCCTGCATGGCATGCAGGAGGTCAGCGGTTCGATCCCGCTTAGCTCCACCATTTCTGCCACGGTTCACGCAAGTGGATCTTCGCGAAGGTTACGTCCCCTTCGTCTAGTGGCCTAGGACACCGCCCTTTCACGGCGGTAACAGGGGTTCGAGTCCCCTAGGGGACGCCACGTTTACCCGCGTTTTGCGGGACTTTAAAGGCTCATTCGCTTATTGAATGGGCCTTTTGTTTTTTCCCTTCTCAATAATTTGCCCCCGACAAACGGCCGCACATTTTGCTTGCCAAAAAATATGATGGGAATAATATTTCGATCATCATATTTTGTGTGGTGTGTGCCAGATGAGCGACAAGAAGAGCAAAACCCGCGAACGCATTCTGGAAGCTGCGCGCAGTGCGCTGATCCAGCACGGCCCGGCCGAGCCCAGCGTCAGCCAGGTGATGGGTGCGGCAGGCCTGACCGTCGGCGGCTTCTATGCGCACTTCGACAGCAAGGACGAGCTTATGCTCGAAGCGTTCCGCCAGTTGTTGGGTGAGCGCCGTGCCTTGCTCGCCCAGATCGACCCCAATCTCGATGGCGCCGGGCGGCGAGCGCTGGCCGGGGCCTTCTACCTCTCGCGCAAGCACCGGGACTGCGAAGTACATGCTTGCCCGCTGCCTAACGCGTTGGGCGAAATGCAGCGCCTGCCGGAGGTCTTCCGCGAGGTGCTGGCCGAGCACATCGAGTTGATGACTGCCGCGATGGTCGACCGCCCTGAGGATGCCGACAAAGCGCTGGCCGACCTGGCCCTGATGGTTGGGGGGCTGGCGCTGGCCCGGGCCTTGGGGACCAGTGACCTGTCTGACCGTATTCTGCGCGCCGCCAAATCGGCGGTGCTTTAACCCTGGAGCATGGCGATGACTACCCTGAGCTGGATTCGCGGTGTCAATGGCACCTTGGGCCGCCTGGCCCCCGAGCATGTCGCGGGCAAGATGCGCCGAGCCTTCATGACCCCGCGCAACCTGCCGCCGCGGGATTGGGAGCTGCCTGTGCTGGCCAGCGCCGAGCGCATTACGCTGCGCTTCGGCCTGTCTGCCTTGCGCTGGGGTCAAGGGCCGACCGTGCTGCTGATGCACGGTTGGGAAGGGCGCCCGACGCAGTTTGCCGCCTTGATCGAGACCTTGGTTCAGGCGGGGCATACGGTGGTGTCGCTGGAAGGGCCTGGGCATGGTCGTTCGCCTGGCGAGCAAGCGAATGTGGTGCTGTTTGCCCGGGCGCTGCTTGAGGCTGCGGCTGAGTTGCCGCCCTTGCGTGCAGTCATTGGCCATTCCATGGGTGGGGCGAGCGTGCTGCTGGCTTTGCAGATGGGGCTGCGCACAAAGGCGGCTGTCAGCATTGCAGCGCCGGCGCGGTTGCTCGGTGTGTTGCGTGGTTTTGCCCATCGCCTGGGGCTGCCAGCACGGGCACGGGCAGCGTTCATTCGCCAGATCGAGCGCGATGTGGGCATGCAGATTGCGCGGCTGGATGTCACGGGGTACCAGCTGGAGCTGCCGGGGCTGGTGGTGCATGCTGCCGATGATGCTCTCGTGCCCGCAGATGAGGCACATGTCATCCACAAGTCCTGGTTCGACAGCCGGCTGATGCTGCTGGAAGAGGGTGGTCACCAGCGAGTGCTGGCCGACCCGCGGCTAAGTGAAGCCGTGCTCGAATTGCTGGCTCGGGCTGAAGCGGTTAGTGTCGGGGCGGCTTCAGTCGCGAACATCGGTATCGCCGCCGGTGCCATCCGCCGCGGTGTCTGATTCGCGGGCAAGCCCGCCCCTATAACGACTGCCTCAGGCTCACGGGGGCTGGACATTGCCCCGCAGATCGCTGCTAAATCGCCTTTTGCGCCAAGGAAGCGAAAATGAGCTGGGACCTGGCAACACCCTTCGTCATCGACCTGCGCGTCGGCAGCGAGGACATCGACGGCCTTGGCCATGCCAACAATGCCGTCTACGTCACCTGGCTTGAGCGCTGCGCCTGGCGCCACTCCCAGCGTCTGGGGCTGGACCTGGCCGAGTACCGGCGCCTTGACCGGGCGATGGCTGTGGTGCGCCACGAAATCGACTACCTGGCCGCCGCGTATGAAGACGACGAGCTGCAACTGGCCACCTGGATCATTGACTGGGACCAGCGCCTGCGCATGACGCGGCGGTTTCAGCTCAAGCGCCCGCGCGATGGTGTGACGCTGCTGCGTGCGCAAACCACCTTCGCCTGCATCGAGCTGTCCAGCGGCAAGCCCAGGCGCATGCCGGCGGAATTCGTCGAAGGTTACGGTCCGGCGCTGATCGGCGCCTGAGTGGCCGGCATTTTTTGTTAAACTGCCGGCTTTTTCCGCTGAGACCCCGACATGCAAATTGCCCTGGCCCCCATGGAGGGGCTGGTCGACAACATCCTGCGCGACGTATTGACTCGTGTGGGCGGTATCGACTGGTGCGTCACCGAGTTCATTCGCGTGTGCGACCGCCTGTTGCCGGCGTCCTCGTTCGACAAGCTGGCGCCTGAACTGCGTCAGGGCGCGCGCACGGCTGCCGGTGTGCCCATGCGCGTGCAATTGCTGGGTTCTGACCCAGTATGCCTGGCGGAAAACGCTGCACTGGCTTGCGAGCTTGGGGCGCCGGTGATCGACCTGAACTTCGGTTGCCCGGCAAAGACGGTGAACAAGTCGCGCGGTGGCGCGGTACTGCTCAAAGAGCCGGAGTTGCTGCACGCCATTGTGCGTGAAGTGCGGCGGGCGGTGCCGGCAAATATCCCGGTGACCTCGAAGATGCGCCTGGGCTTCGACAGCCCCGACGGGGCACTGGAGTGCGCCACGGCTTTGGCCGAAGGCGGTTCGGCACACCTGGTGGTGCACGCTCGGACCAAGGTTGAGGGCTACAAGCCGCCAGCGCACTGGGAGTGGGTGGCGCGGGTACAGGATGTGGTCAAGGTGCCGGTGTTCGCCAATGGTGAGATCTGGACGGTCGATGACTGGCGGCGTTGCCGCGAGGTCAGTGGCGCTGAAGACATCATGCTCGGGCGTGGGCTGGTATCGCGCCCGGACCTGGGCCTGCAGATTGCGGCGGCGCGGGACGGGCGCGACTATCAACCGATGAGCTGGCATGACTTGTTGCCTCTGTTGCGCGAGTTCTGGCGCCAGGCCCAGGCCAAATTGTCGCCGCGTTATGCGCCGGGGCGGATGAAGCAGTGGCTGGCGATGCTGACTCGCAGTTACCCTGAAGCGGTGGTGTTGTTTGCCGAGTTGCGCCGGGAAGATGACTGCGCGCGGATCAGCCGGTTGCTGGGGGTAGAGGCGCAAGTCTTGGAGGCTTGCGTCGCCTGAGCAGGCCGCTGGTACTGCACCTGTAGGAGCGGGTTTACCCGCGAAAGGGCCGGCCCTGCTGGCCAATCCCCACCCGCCGTTCACTGTTGCCGCCGCTACCGTATTCGCGGGTAAACCCGCTCCTACGCCTGATCGAGGATGGACACAGGTCGGTGGTTGGGCACAGGCCGCCGTGTAGGAACGGGTTCACCCGCGAAGAGGCCATCAAACCCCGTGCAAAAAAATCAAATTTTTTCTATTTATCCCTTGAAAGCATTTCCCTCGGCCATATCTTTTGAGTACGCGATGCCGAAGCCGGGTCGCGTAATGACTTACTTGCTGAATCTCAGGAGTTTATGACCATGACTACTGCTTTCTCTCTTGCTCCACTGTTCCGTCATTCCGTTGGTTTCGACCGTTTCAACGACCTGTTCGAATCCGCGGCACGTAACGAGGCCGGTAGCAGCTACCCGCCCTATAACGTGGAAAAGCATGGCGATGACCACTACCGCATCGTGGTTGCTGCAGCCGGTTTCCAGGAAGAGGACCTCGACCTGCAGGTCGAAAAAGGTGTCCTGACCGTGACCGGTGGCAAGCGCGACAATAGCGCCGCTGAAGTGACCTACCTGCACCAGGGTATCGCACAACGCGCCTTCAAGCTGTCGTTCCGCCTGGCAGATCACATCGAAGTGAAGGCCGCCGGCCTGGCCAATGGCCTGCTCAGCATCGACCTGCTGCGCATCGTGCCTGAAGAAGCCAAGGCCAAGCGCATTCCGATCAATGGCGAAAAACCAGCGCTGAACTGATCGAGCTGCAACGAAAAAAAGGGCACCTCCAGAGGTGCCCTTTTTCGTGCTTCTCACGCAGTCCCGCGTAGGTGCGCGGCCGTCATGCGATCAGTAATCTGCCGGCGCCTCCAGCAACATCTGCCGAAACTCCGGTAACGGTAATGGCCGGCTGTGCAGATAACCCTGGTACAGATGGCACCCCAGCCGCTCGAGAAACGCCAGCTGTTCGGTCAGTTCTACCCCTTCGGCAATCACCGCCAGGTCCAGGCTGCGCGCCATGGCGACAATGGCGCGGACAATTTCTGCGTCGTTGGGGTCGACCGGAGCATCGCGTACGAAGCTCTGGTCGATCTTCAGCGCATCGACCGGCAGGCGCTTCAGGTAAGTCAGCGAGGAATAGCCGGTGCCGAAGTCATCCATGGCAAAACTCACCCCGTAGCGCTTCAGCTCGCACATCTTGCTGATGGTGTCTTCCAGGTTCTGTATGACGATGCCTTCTGTGATTTCCAGCGTCAGCATCTGCCGCGGCAGGCGGTAATCGTCCAGGCTGCGCAGCACCCGCCCGACAAAGTCGTTCTGGCGGAACTGTCGCGGGCTTATGTTCACGCACAGGTTGAAATCATCAGCGTCGATCAGCCCGTCGGTCAGCATGCGGGCGCAGGCGTCGCAGGCTTCGTCGAGAATCCAGCTGCCAACTTCAAGGATCAGGCCACTTTCTTCCAGTACCTGGATGAACTGCGAGGGCGGTTGCTGACCCAGTTGCGGGTGGTGCCAGCGCAACAGTACTTCGGCACCGACGATGCGGTTGTCGCGGGCATCCACCTGCGGCTGGAAGTGCAGTGCCAGCTCGCCACGGGCCAGGGCCAGGCGCAGGTCGTTTTCCATGCGCAGGCGCTCGCTGGCGGCCTTCTGCATGGTGGTGTGAAACAGCTGGGTGGTGTTGCGACCGGAGTCCTTGGCCCGGTACAGGGCGATATCGGCACGTTTGAGCAGGTCGGCCGGTGTGGTGCCGTGGTCGGGGATCAGCGCCACGCCGATGCTGGGCGTTACCTGCAGGCGCTGGCCATCCAGTGACATTGGCTCGGCCAGCAGTTCGCGCAGGGTGTCGGCCAGCTCGCGCACTTTCTCTTCAACGTGTTCGCGGCTCCCTTCCAGGCCGCTAAGCAGCACCACGAATTCGTCGCCCCCCAGACGCGCCACGGTGTCCTCCAGGCGCACGCTGGCCTCAAGGCGGGCGGTGATGATCTTCAGCACGGTGTCGCCCACCGGGTGGCCCAGCGAGTCGTTGATGTGCTTGAAGTGGTCGAGGTCGAGGAACAGCAGGGCGCCACGCAGGTTATGGCGCTTGAGCAGGGCGATCTGCTGGCTCAGGCGGTCCATCAGCAAGGCGCGGTTGGGCAGGTTGGTCAGCGGGTCGTGATAGGCCAGGTGGCGTATCTGCGCCTGGGCGTTCTTCAGCTGGCTGACGTCGCGGGCGGTCAGCAGCAGGCAATCCACTTCGTTGAGGGTGATCGGTTCCACCGAAACCTCGACCGTGAGGATATCGCCACGCTTGTTGCGCCCGAGCATCTCGCGGTGGTGTACCCGGCCGCGCTCGCGCAACTCGGCCAGCAGCGCGCTGCGCTGCTTGTCGTCGGCCCAGATGCCGATCTCATACACCGTGTGGCCGATCACTTCATCAGTGCTGTAGCCGGTCAGGCGGCAGAAGCCGTCGTTGACCTCCAGGTAGCGGCCGCTGTGGCGTTCGGTGATGGTGATGGCGTCGGGGCTGGAGTGGAAGGCCTTGGCGAACTTCTCCTCGCTGGACTTCAGCGCGGCTTCGGCGCGTTGTTGCTGGGTGATGTCGCGCAGGGTGGTCACGCTGCAGGGCTGGTCGTCGACGGTGATCAGGCGGCTGGAAATCACACAGGTCAGCGGGTCGCCATTGCGGTGGTTGAGTACCACGGCGACGTTACTCAAGGCCTGTTCGCGGATCACCTGCTCGATACGTTTCGCGCGCTCGACGGACTCGGCCCACAGGCCGATTTCCTCGGCGGTACGCCCAAGCACCTGCGCGCTGCTCCAGCCGAAGGTCTGGGTGAACGCCGGATTGATCTCGATGAACTGGCCAGTGTCCTGGCGGGTGACGCAGATCGGGTCGGGGCTGACCTGGAACAGGCTGGCAAACTTCTCTTCCGAGGCGCTCAGGCGTTGTTCGCGCTCCACCTGATCGGTGATGTCGAGCAAGGTGCCCGCCATGCGCAGGGGGATGCCCTGGTCGTCGCGGTACAGCCGCGCGCGGCTTTCGATGTAGCGTGAAGTGCCGTTTTCCAGCTGCACCCGGTAGGTGATCTGATAGTTGCCGGCGGGCCCTTCGCGTAGGCTACGGTAGGCTTGTCGCATCGAGTTGCGCTCGTGCTCCGGCACGCCCTCGAAGAACGCATCGAACGATTCATGAAAGGGGATGGGCGGCAAGCCATGCAGCTGCGCGGCGCGGGCCGAGCCGTAGAGCATGCCGCTTGGGATGTGCCAGTCCCAGGTGCCAAGTTGCGCCGAGTCCAGGGCCAGGTCCAGGCGCTCCTGGCTGTCCTTCAGGGCCTGCTCGGCACGCTTGCGTTCGGTGGTGTCGACGAATGTACTGATCAGGAAGGTCACGCCTTCCAGCTCGATGCCCTGGGTGCACAGGATGCCGTCATGCACCTTGCCGCTGGTTGCGCGGAATTGCACCTCCATGATCAGCGGGCCGCCGTTGGCACGGGTCGACTCCACTATCTGGTGGCGCTGTTCAGGGTTGACCCACAGGCCCAGTTCCAGGCTGGTCTTGCCGATCACCTGGCTGCCGGGCCAGCCGAACATGTCTTCGAAGTGCTGGTTGACCTCGAAGATCATGCCATCGCGGCGGCGGGTCAGCAAAATGGCGTTGGGGCTCAGGTGAAACAGCGTGGCGAAGCGCTTTTCCGAATTGATCAGCGCCGTTTCCCGCTCGCGCTGGCGGGTGATCTCGCGGATCACGCCGATCATCTGCGGTCGGCCGTGCGGGTCGTGGGTCAGGCTGCCGTTGATCTCCAGCCAGTGCAGGCTGCCGTCCGGCCAGCGGATACGGTGGCGCATGGCTTGCTCCACCGGCTCGCCATTGACCACCGCCTGGAACACCTGGCGCGTGCGGGCGCGATCCTCCTCGGGCAGCAGGTCGAGGTAATCGATATCGGCGGGCAGTGGCCGCTGTGGATCGAAACCGAACAGGGCCTGGGTGCCCCGCGACCAACTAACCCTGCCGCTTTCGATATCCCATAGCCAGGCACCCAGGTGCGCACCGTTGAGCGCTGCCAGCAGTTGCGGGGCGTTCTGCCAGGCCTGCTCGGACTCCTGGGGATCAGCTGCGGGTATTCGCGGCAGGCGCAAAAAGCGGTTTGCTGATTTGGGCATTGGTACCAGACCTGTGGCGTATGACGTGTCCTTGGAATACGAATAGCTGGCTGACAGCCGGTCAGGTGGGCCCTGAGTGGCTGTCGAGCAGGGCCATGAATGCCCTGGCCGCATTCGATAGCGTACGCTCCGTGTGCAGAATGTAGCCTAGCTGGCGCGACAGCTGTATGCCGGGTAAAGCGATGGGTGCAACCTGTTCGTCGAGCATGGTGCGTGGCAGCACGCTCCAGGCCAGGCCGATCGACACCATCATCTTGATGGTTTCCAGGTAGTTGGTGCTCATGGCGATGTTCGGCGTCAAGCCCTGGCTTTCGAACAGGCGCTGGACAATATGGTGGGTAAAGGTGTTGCCGCCGGGAAATACCGCCGGGTGGCGGGCGATGTCAGCCAGGCTGACCGACTGGTTGTTGGCCAGCGGGTGCTCGGGGGCGGCGACGAAGTCCAGGGCGTCGTCCCACACCGGCACGGCCTTGACCAAATGGTGCGGCTCGGGCGCCAGGGTGATAACGGCGATTTCGGCGCGGCCATGCAGAATCTCGTCGTAGGCCTGTTCCGAATCCATGAACTGAATATCCAGTGCTACTGCCGGGTACTGGCGGGTGAAAACCCGTAACAACGGGGGCAGGCGGTGCAGGCCGATGTGGTGGCTGGTGGCCAGGGTCAGGCGACCGCTCACGGCCCCGGTCAGATTGGTCAGCGCCCGTCGGGTATCATCCAGGACGTTGAGGATCTGGTACGCACGCGGCAGCAGTGCGCGCCCGGCTTCAGTCAGGGTCACCTCGCGGCCCAGGCGGTCGAACAGGCGCACGTCCAGTTGCTGCTCCAGGCCGGCGATGCGTTTGCTGATGGCCGGCTGGGTCAGGAACAGGCGTTCGGCTGCGCCGGAAAAGCTGCCGGTTTCGGCAATGGCGATGAAGGCACTGAGGTTGGCCAGGTCCATGGTGTCGTATTCCTTTGGGTTATCCAAAGCATAAAAATTATGAATTTGAGTTATTCAATCTAACCCCCTAGCATCGTCCGTACAAGCCAAGGGGTCTTTGGCATAGAAAGACGCTGATGAGGAACAGTCTGATGGCTGGCAAAACGCTCTACGACAAACTCTGGGAAGCCCATGAGGTCAAGCGCCGTGATGACGGCTCGTCCCTGATCTACATCGACCGCCACATCATCCACGAAGTGACGTCGCCCCAGGCCTTCGAAGGCCTGCGCCTGGCCAACCGCAAGCCATGGCGTATCGACGCCAACATCGCCACGCCCGACCACAACGTGCCGACCACGCCAGAGCGCAAGGGCGGTATCGAGGCGATCGTCGACCAGGTGTCGCGCCTGCAGGTGCAGACCCTCGACGAGAACTGTGACGAATACGGCATCGTCGAATTCAAGATGAATGACGAGCGCCAGGGCATCGTCCACGTCATCAGCCCGGAGCAGGGCGCCACCTTGCCGGGCATGACCGTGGTCTGCGGTGACTCGCACACCTCCACTCACGGCGCCTTCGGTGCCTTGGCCCATGGCATCGGCACTTCCGAGGTCGAGCACGTGCTCGCCACCCAGTGCCTGGTCGCCAAGAAGATGAAGAACATGCTGGTGCGCGTGGAAGGCCAATTGCCTGCCGGCGTCACCGCCAAGGATATCGTGCTGGCCGTGATCGGCAAGATCGGCACCGCCGGTGGCAACGGTCACGCCATGGAATTCGCAGGCAGTGCCATTCGCGAATTGTCGATGGAAGGCCGCATGACCATCTGCAACATGTCCATCGAAGCCGGCGCCCGCGTGGGCCTGGTGGCAACCGATGCCACTACCGTTGCCTACGTCGAAGGGCGCCCGTACGCGCCGAAGGGCGAGCAGTGGAAGCAAGCGGTCGAGTCGTGGAAAGACCTGGTGTCGGATGACGATGCCGTATTCGACACCGTGGTCGAGCTGGATGCCAGCCAGATCAAGCCACAGGTCAGCTGGGGCACTTCGCCCGAGATGGTCCTGGCCGTCGACCAGCGCGTACCGGATCCGGCTGCCGAAACCGACCTGGTCAAGCGTGGTTCGATCGAGCGTGCCTTGAAGTACATGGGTCTGACCGCCAACCAGGCGATCACCGACATCAAGCTGGACCGTGTGTTCATCGGCTCGTGCACCAACTCGCGAATCGAGGACCTGCGCGCTGCGGCGGAAATCGCCAAGGGCCGCAAGGTGGCCGCCAGCGTCAAGCAAGCCATCGTCGTGCCAGGTTCCGGTCTGGTCAAGGCCCAGGCCGAGCGTGAGGGCCTGGACAAGATCTTCCTCGAAGCCGGTTTCGAATGGCGTGAACCAGGCTGCTCGATGTGTCTGGCGATGAACCCGGACCGCCTTGAAAGCGGCGAGCACTGTGCGTCCACCTCCAACCGCAACTTCGAAGGCCGTCAGGGCGCCGGTGGCCGTACCCACCTGGTCAGTCCGGCCATGGCCGCCGCTGCTGCTGTAGCGGGCCACTTCATCGATGTCCGCGAGTTGATCCAAGGGAGCGCAGCATGAAAGCCTTTACCCAGCACACTGGCCTCGTCGCACCGTTGGACCGTGCCAACGTCGACACCGACCAGATCATCCCCAAGCAGTTCTTGAAGTCGATCAAGCGCACCGGCTTTGGCCCGAACCTGTTCGACGAGTGGCGTTACCTGGATGTGGGTCAGCCCTACCAGGACAACAGCAAGCGCCCGCTCAACGAAGAGTTCGTGCTCAACCACGCGCGCTACCAAGGTGCCAGCGTGTTGCTGGCGCGGGAAAACTTTGGTTGCGGCTCCAGCCGTGAGCATGCCCCCTGGGCGCTGGACGAGTACGGCTTCCGCAGCATCATTGCGCCGAGCTTTGCCGACATTTTCTTCAACAACAGCTTCAAGAACGGCTTGCTGCCGATCATTCTCAGCGATGAGGAAGTCGACGAGCTGTTCAAGCAGGTCGAAGCCAACCCGGGCTACCAGCTGACCATCGACCTGCAGGCGCAGGCGGTGACCCGCCCGGATGGCAAGGTGCTGCACTTCGAGATCGATGCGTTCCGCAAGCACTGCCTGCTCAACGGTCTGGACGATATCGGCCTGACCTTGCAGGACAGCGACGCGATCAAGGCCTTCGAAGCCAAGCACCGCGCCAGCCAGCCTTGGCTGTTCCGTGATGCCTGAAGTTCGTAGGTGACAGTGCGGGCCTCCTCGCTCCTACAGAAAGTTACGCGGTCGCTGTAGGCGCGGGTTTACCCGCGAAGAGGCCGGCACAGGCAACAAAAATCTAAAGGAACGAGACATGACCAGCACCCAGCACATCGATGTGGTCCAACGCCAGTTCGGCGAGCAGGCCAGCGCCTACCTCAGCAGCGCCGTGCACGCCCAAGGCAGTGAATTCGCCCTGCTGCAGGCTGAGCTGGCAGGGCAGGCCCATGCCCGCGTGCTGGACCTGGGCTGCGGTGCCGGTCATGTCAGCTTCCACGTCGCCCCGCTGGTTGCCGAAGTGGTCGCCTACGACCTCTCGCAGTCCATGCTCGACGTGGTCGCCAGCGCCGCCGCCGAGCGTGGCCTGGCCAATATCACGACCGAACGCGGCGCTGCCGAACGCCTGCCGTTCGCCGATGCTTCGTTCGACTTTGTCTTCAGCCGTTATTCGGCCCACCACTGGAGCGACCTGGGCCTGGCTCTGCGCGAGGTGCGCCGGGTGCTCAAGCCAGGTGGTGTGGCGGCGTTCATCGACGTGATGTCGCCGGGCAGCCCGCTGCTCGACACTTACCTGCAAACGGTCGAAGTGCTGCGCGACACCAGCCACGTGCGCGACTACTCCGCCGCCGAGTGGCAACGCCAGGTCAGCGAAGCCGGCCTGCACGTGCGCAGCCACACCCGCCAAACGTTGCGCCTGGAGTGGAGCACCTGGGTTGAGCGCATGCGCACCCCCGAGCCGATGCGCGTGGCCATCCGCCAATTGCAGCAAGCCATGGGCGAAGAAGTACGGCAGTATTACCAGATCGAGGCCGACGGCTCGTTCAGCACCGATGTGCTGGTGTTGTGGGCCGAGCGTTAAGCACTTTTCGGTGGGGCCCGCTTGGCCACGCCGTGTGAATGGATAGAGGAAAGCATGAGCAAGCAGATTCTGATTCTCCCAGGTGACGGTATCGGCCCGGAAATCATGGCCGAGGCAGTCAAGGTACTGGAGCTGGCCAACGACAAGTTCCAGCTCGGCTTCAGCCTGGCGCACGACGTGATTGGCGGTGCCGCCATCGACAAGCACGGTGTGCCGCTGGCCGACGAAACCCTGGAGCGTGCGCGCAAGGCCGATGCAGTGCTGCTGGGGGCTGTGGGCGGGCCGAAGTGGGACAAGATCGAGCGAGACATTCGCCCGGAGCGCGGCCTGCTGAAGATCCGCTCGCAACTGGGCCTGTTCGCCAACCTGCGCCCGGCCATCCTTTACCCGCAACTGGCCGATGCCTCGTCGCTGAAGCCGGAAATCGTGTCGGGCCTGGACATCCTCATTGTCCGTGAGCTGACCGGCGGCATCTACTTCGGTGCCCCGCGTGGCCAGCGCGAGCTGGAAGGTGGCGAACGCCAGGCCTACGACACCCTGCCGTACAGCGAAAGCGAAGTGCGCCGCATTGCCCGTGTCGGCTTCGACATGGCCCGCGTGCGCGGCAAGAAGCTGTGCTCGGTGGACAAGGCCAACGTTCTGGCCTCCAGCCAGCTGTGGCGTGAAGTGGTCGAAGACGTGGCCAAGGACTACCCGGACGTGGAACTGAGCCACATGTACGTCGACAACGCTGCCATGCAGCTGGTGCGTGCCCCCAAACAGTTCGACGTGATGGTGACCGACAACATGTTCGGTGACATTCTGTCGGATGAAGCTTCCATGTTGACCGGTTCCATCGGCATGCTGCCTTCGGCGTCCCTGGATGCCGACAACAAAGGCATGTACGAGCCTTGCCACGGCTCGGCACCGGACATCGCCGGCCTTGGCATCGCCAACCCACTGGCGACCATCCTGTCGGTGTCGATGATGTTGCGTTACAGCTTCAATCAGTCGGCTGCCGCCGAGGCGATCGAGAAGGCCGTGAGCCTGGTTCTGGACCAGGGGCTGCGTACCGGCGACATCTTCTCGGAAGGCTGCCGCAAAGTTGGTACGCAGGAAATGGGCGACGCAGTAGTCGCAGCGCTGCGGAATCTGTAATCTCTCTGGCCCGCCCCCCAAAATTCCCGGTGGCGGCCCACTTTTAGCAAAGGTGTAGTTGCGATGAAACGTGTAGGTCTGATCGGTTGGCGCGGTATGGTCGGTTCCGTGCTCATGCAGCGGATGCTGGAGGAGCAGGATTTCGACCTTATCGAGCCGGTGTTCTTCACTACCTCCAATGTTGGTGGCCAGGGTCCGAACGTGGGCAAGGATACAGCGCCCCTCAAGGACGCTTATTCGATTGAAGAACTCAAGACCCTCGACGTGATCCTGACCTGCCAGGGTGGCGACTACACCAACGAGGTCTTCCCCAAGCTGCGTGAAGCCGGCTGGCAGGGTTACTGGATCGACGCCGCTTCGTCCCTGCGCATGCAGGATGACGCGGTGATCATCCTTGACCCGGTCAACCGCAAGGTCATCGACCAGCAGCTGGATGCCGGTACCAAGAACTACATCGGTGGCAACTGCACTGTCAGCCTGATGCTGATGGGCTTGGGTGGCCTGTTCGAGGCCGGTCTGGTCGAGTGGATGAGCGCCATGACCTACCAGGCGGCTTCGGGTGCCGGCGCGCAGAACATGCGCGAGCTGATCAAGCAGATGGGTGCTACCCACGCGGCAGTGGCCGATGACCTGGCCAACCCGGCCAGCGCCATTCTCGATATCGACCGCAAGGTTGCCGAGACCATGCGCAGCGAAGCGTTCCCGACCGAGAACTTCGGCGTGCCGCTGGCGGGCAGCCTGATCCCATGGATCGACAAGGAACTGCCGAACGGTCAGAGCCGTGAAGAGTGGAAGGCCCAGGCCGAAACCAACAAGATCCTCGGCCGCTTCAAGAGCCCGATCCCGGTCGACGGCATCTGCGTGCGCATTGGCGCCATGCGCTGCCACAGCCAGGCGCTGACCATCAAGCTGAACAAGGACGTGCCGATCGCCGACATCGAAGGCATGATCAGCCAGCACAACCCTTGGGTGAAGCTGGTGCCGAACCAGCGTGAAATCAGCATGCAGGAACTGACCCCGACCAAGGTCACTGGCACCCTGAACATCCCGGTTGGCCGTCTGCGCAAGCTGAACATGGGGTCGCAGTACCTGGGCGCGTTCACCGTGGGTGACCAGCTGCTGTGGGGCGCCGCCGAACCGCTGCGCCGCATGTTGCGGATTCTGCTGGAGCGTTGATCGTTCAGGCTTCACCTGAAAAATACCGCACTGGTGACAGTGCGGTATTTTTTTATGCCTGAAAGTATGCATTTGGGTCGCGGGCCTAATCGCCGGATAAGTCATGCCGCTGTTTAATGGCGAAATGTCTGCTCTGACAGAGCCGTTGCCGTTGCTTTTGCTTTTGCTTCTAAGTGCGCGGTAGTTCAGGCGACGCAGATTGCGACTTCAGGAGGCCGAGCGCAGGGCTTGCGGAGGGAGGTGACGGGCATGGATGCCCGTCAAGCGCTGGGCCCCACGATGGGGCCTGCAGCGCGGTCCTCCCGGGAGCAAGCCCGGAGCGAGGGGACCCCGGAGCGCAGCGCAGGGGCCGGATGATGGGAGCCGACGGTTTTTGGTTCCTTTTTGCCACGACAAAAAGGGACCCGCCGTAAGGGCGGAAAGGTGACTATGCGCCACCTGCGTGAATGAATACCTACTCGGTGTGAATGCCCACATCCAAGAAGCAAGAAGCAAGAAGCAAGAAGCAAGAAGCAAGAAGCAAATTCGTCTGTTTTGACTCAGCGAACAGTCCATTCACGATGGCGACACA
>NZ_JBICLK010000095.1:0-52232 GCF_043105275.1 Pseudomonas sp. TYF_14 | reverse complement strand
CTGGACAAGCATTACCGCAACACGCAGAAGGTTCGTCAGTTTCTGCTCAGTGAGTGCGGGGCGGCATTCAAGTTCGACCGAGGATTCATGCTTTGGATCAAGAGTGGCACCCCATCAACCATGGGTGACGTCGCGGACGAATGGCTACGGAGGTATGGTTGACGCTCTGTCTCTGACGGCTGCAGGCAGGTCTTGGCTGCAGCCGTTGCTTTCAGCATCTTGTCCAACGATTCAACCATGCTGGAATAATCCATTTCCTGACTCCCTCGATGGTGGAATTGGCTTGAGTTCAATCCTAGGCTGCGAACATTTCAATATTTGATGAGGAAACCTGGAAATATCACTCATCCTTCATGCTGAAGACCGACGCCCGCTAGGTGTGGTTCAAGAAAAGTGCTCAACCTGCAAGGGCGAGCCTGTGCATATGAGGAGATCGGTATGTCCATTCGAAGCTTGGCGAAGCACCTGCCGCCGGACCCTTCGCGGGAAGGCTGGGTCATCGGATGGGGGGTCCTGAGAGACCGACACCCGTGGCATTTTGTCGACGTTTATGCCGACCAGAAAACGGCCATGGCAGAGGCGCAGCGCAGAGGAGACGGCTACGTGGTGGAATTCGGCTCGCACCGCTTGGGGACGCATGAATTTATCTGCGGTGTAACCTTACCTGAAGGCTGACGCTCGATCGAAAAGGGTCATGGACAGAACTTCAGGGAATTATCTGCCCATTGGCAATAGCACTGGCTTCGAGCTTGGCACGCTCCGCGTCCAGAAAAACATAAGCGGCTTGTAGCGTTTTGATCTTCGTTTGAATCTCGGCCATCTTGGCGGCGACCAAGACGGCGCCTTGCGCGCAATCGATCGTGTTCCCCCGCCTGGCCACTAGAATGTCCCCAATCTCAGCAAGTGAAAAGCCTCCGCCCTGGGCACTCTGTATGAAAGCCAAGTCAGCAACGGTCTGTTCACTGTAACTGCGATAGTTGTTGGCTTGTCGGTGTGGCTCGATAAGCCCGAGCTGTTCGTAATAGCGCAATGTATGGCGGCTGAGCCCACTCCGGCGCTCCAACTCTCCAATATTCACGTTAAAAATCCTTGACTGTAGAGCAGGCTCTACACCTTAGCCTGCGCCCATCATTCAAACAAGGATTCAAACATGAGTGTGGAGTGCTTTGTCACCGGCGGCAGCGGCTTTGTGGGGCAACATTTGCTGGCCGGTCTTACTGCGCAAGGGCACAAGACCTGGGTGCTGATGCGCAGCCCCGGTAACATCGAACGCCTCAAGGAGCAGGTAGGCCAACTGGGGGGTAACCCTGAGTATATCCATGCCGTTGAAGGCGATATCAGCCAGGAGGGGCTTGGCCTCAGCGAAGCAGACAAAGAACGCGTCACTTCGGCCGCTGTATTTTTCCATCTCGCGGCGCAATTTTCCTGGGGGCTGACACCGGAGCGCGCCCGCACAGTCAATGTCCAAGGTGCTCTGAGCGTGGCCAGGCTTGCGGCCAGCCAGCGCATCCGATTGCTCATGGTAGGCGGCTTCATGCTGCAAAACCTCAACCACCTTGCCAGTATCGGGGTTGATACTCAGTGCCCTGAAAACACAAACTGGCCCGCAGTCTACGCCCGTGTAGGCGGCTACGAAGGCAGCAAACTCGAGTCCCATTTTGCAGTCATCCGCTATATGCAAGACGCGGATGCGGATTACACGATTGTTCACCCTGCTACGGTGTGCGGCCACAGCGAGAACGGGCATATCCTGGACGGACAACCGCTTGCCGAACTCATTCGCAATCTGGCACAAGGCCGGTTCAAAGCCATTCCCGGCTCCGCCAGTCACTGGTTGCCATTGGTCAGCGTCGATTATCTGGTGAAAATGATAACTTGCGTGGCGTTCGACCCCTCCATGGCCAACCGGCAAGTTCTGGCGCTATATGAGCGAACACCGAACTTGCAGGGAATGCTTGGGCAGATCGCAGACACGCTAAAGGTCAAGGCACCCCACCGCCATATACCCATAGGGTTGCTCAGGTCGATATTGACGATTCCGGGACTGGCGACCCGCTTGGCGATCAGCGCCGAGTCATTGAACTTTATTCAGACGCAGCGCTTCGACATGGGAAACAGCAGGCAATTGGAGCGCAAGTACCAGTTTACGCATCCCGACATGACACAAGCCCTGGAAAACACGGTGCGCTATGTCAACGGCTCCTTGATGAAAAAATCCAAAAGTGAGGGCGCTGGCCAGCGAGGATGACGGGCCAGGCTGATGATGCCCACTCTGTCGGATAGCTGGAAGTGTGGCGACGCAGGCATTTCACGCACTGCGTCTTCGCTGATGACAGTAAGTCGCCGCTCGACCTCCGGCGCTGCGCGCCTCCGCTATTTCGAGGCAGCCAGAAAGCCTGCCGCAGGCGCACCTTCAGCGGCGACACGTCGGGCCCGGCCAACGCCCCACGCCAGCGCCCTGGTCATCGACTCGCCAGGGCGAGAATCGAAGGCCTCCTCGAGGATAGCCATGCCACCAGGGGCGTACACCCCGATGAACATCTGCGTTTTGCCTGTCCGCGACAGCCGCGTCTGAACATCAATGTATGTCCCATCGTCGAGTGTCTCGTCGTGAGTTCGGTGATGAAGCGTCGGGTCAGCCCAGGCCCAGAAAACATCACCGCGTATTCTCATGAGACGCTCCTACGACTTTAGTTGTAGTCAGGTGGTTTATTGCCACCATAGCGAACGTGCAGTTTTACGCAAATTCGTCTGACTCATCTGTGAGCTGAATCGGACAATCGGCTATTCAGCAGCCCCGCCAAAGACTCAACGCTTGTCCTGAAGCTCGGGCGGCCAAGCGAAGAGATCAGTTAACCATTCGCCGCTCCCGGCCAGCCGGCCTGATGCAAGGCTTTGAGCAGCGTCTCACAATCCAGTCCCGGTACTGCATGGCCGTTGCCTTCGGCGGTGTCAGCGGCTAGTAAGGCGTTGATGATGGCTTCTTCCACCGCTTCGGTGGCGGCAAGAAACAACTCGCTGATATGGTCGTTGTTGACCATGCTAAGGTTGTCGGTGGTCGGCGCGCGCTTACTTTCGTAAGCTGCCGGCGGCACATGATTACCGGTGGAAAAGGCGATGAAAATGTCACCGCTGTGGTCTTCGTTACCACCACCGGTGCGGGCGAGACCGATGCTGGCGCGTTGTGCCAGGCGCGTACATTGGTGTGGCAGCAACGGCGCATCGGTGGCCAGGCAAACGACTATCGAGCCCATGCCCGGGTGCGGCAGCGAAGCCTTGAGGAACGGGGAGTCAGCCTGTTCCATGTAGCGTCCCACCGGATAGCCGTCGACGCGCAGTTCGTTACGGATGCCGTGGTTCGCCTGGACAATGGCGCCAACAGTCCAGCTGCCCTGAGTGCTACTCAGGCGCCGCGATGCGGTGCCGATACCGCCCTTGAATTCGTGGCAGATCATGCCGCTGCCACCACCGACCGCGCCCTCGATAACGGGCCCAATTACAGCATTACTCAGGGCTTCGGCCACATGCTCGTGCTTCACATGAAAACCGTTGATGTCGTTGAGCAGCCCGTCATAGGTCTCCAGCACCACCGGCATGTTCCAGTAGATACGGCCGTCATCCGGTTGTTGTTCACGGTCCAGCACAATCAGTGCATCGCGCACCACACCCAGGCTGTGGGTGTTGGTGAAGGCGATGGGACTGGTCAAAAGACCCGCTTCGCGAATCCACTCCAGACCGGTTGCGTCGCCGTTGCCATTCAACACATGGACGCCGGCAAAGCACGGTTGCTGGCTGGTGGAACCGACACGCGGCTCGATGATTGTTACCCCAGTCAGGATGTCGCGGCCGTTGGCGGTGCGTCCTCGCACATTGCTGTGACCGACCCGAACGCCCGGCACATCGGTGATGGCATTGAGGGGACCGGGTTGCAGTTGGCCGAACTGAATATTCAGGTCGCGGGCACGTGGCTTCATCGTGTCTTTCATGATCTCTCGCTCTTGTTTTGGTTTGTTTCATGACTGGGGTTTGGTCAATCATCAGCAGAACCGGGTCTGCCAATTAATTGCCGGTCTTGACCGTGTTCCACGCACGGGTCCGAATGCGCTCCAGCTTCAGCGGCAGTGGCTCCAGGGGGAAAAGCGTGGACAGCACATCCTTGGACGGATATACCCCAGGATTGTCGCGGATCTTCTTCTCTACAAGCGCAGTGGCATCCTTGTTCGCGTTCGGATAGCTCAGGTAGTTGGATGACTCAGCAATGACTTCGGGGCGCAACATGTAGTTGATGAAGGCCAACCCTTGCTCCGGGTTCGGCGCATCGTTGAGCTGCACCATACTTTCCACCCACACCGGGGCACCTTCGCGTGGAATGCTGTAGACAAGGTTTCGATGGTTGCCAGCCAGCTCGGAGGCTTTCTGCGCGTCGGAGACACCGCCCGCCCAGCCCAGCACGACGCAGACGTTGCCATTGGCGAGATCAGAGATGAACCTGGAAGAATCGAAGTAGGCAATATGGGGGCGTAGCTTCAGCAGCAGTTCCTGAGCTTTTTTGTAATCGTCCGGGTTATGGCTGTTGTATGGCAGTCCAAGGTAGTGCAGTGCGATGGGAATAACCTCGCCAGGCGCGTCCAGCATGGCCACACCGCATTGACGGAGTTTGGCTAGATTTTCTTCCTTGAAAATCAAGTCCCAGGAATTGACTGGCGCATCGGGGCCGAGTAATGACTTAACCTTGTCCGCGTCATAGCCGATGCCAGTGGTCCCCCACAAATAAGGGGCCGCGTAGCTGTTTCCGGGATCATTGCTCTGCAACTTGGCGAGGACGTCGGGATCGAGATGGGACCAGTTGGGTAACTTGGAGCGATCCAGTCGTTTCAGCACACCGGCTTTGATCAGGTTCGGTAGCAGGTCGGCACTGGCAACCACAACGTCATAACCACTGCGGCCAGCCATCAGTTTGCTTTGCATGACCTCACTGTTGTCGAACACGTCGTACACCACGCTGACGCCTGCTTCTTTCTGGAAGTCTTTCACGGTGTTCGGGGCAATGTAGTCATACCAGTTGTAGATATGGACACTTGGCTTTTGAGCGTCACCGGCCTCGGCGCAAACCACGCCAAAACTGAACAGAGAGACCAGCGCGAATTGCATGTAACGAATCCGTTTCATGGGGATGCTCCGGAGCGTTAGCGCTGAGTCCAGAGACACGAGCACTGCTCCTACTAGTTTGTGAATTACTGTTGTGGCAGGGTCGAAACAGCCGTTAAGACGGAACAATCGTTGTGTTGCTGTTGCGCCCCACAACTGATTCAGGGGATCAGGAGCTCACGTCGACCATCATCGTGCTCACTCTGATCGCCGGTCAGGAACAGGCGGCGGTCACCGAGGTAGTCATATTCGTGGCGGGCGGTGCGCAGCAGGTCGAGATCTAATTCCACCACCTGCCGACACTCTGCGCGGCCCGCTTCGAATAGCGTGCGCCCGAAGGGATCGACAGCGGCGCTGCCGCCGGCAAAAACGAGCCCTTCGTCGCCGTCGCCCACCCGATTGACCATCACCGCGAATGCCTGGTTTTCCTGAGCGCGAGCCATTATTGCAGTGCGGTGGACAGGGCCGTAAGGATCCATGTTACCGTTAGTGACCAATATGAGCTCGGCGCCGAGTTGGCCGAGCGCCCGAGCACTTTCCGGAAACTCAATGTCGTAGCAAATCAGGATACCGACACGGATGCCCTTCCACAGTGCGGTGACATAGCGGTCTCCTTGTTGGAACAATCCGCGCTCCGACGGCCAAAGGTGAGTCTTGCGATAACTCAATGCGATCCCTTGCGGGGTGACCAGCAAGGAGGTGTTGTAAACGGTGCCGGAGTCGTTCTCAGCCAGACCAATCACCGCTGAGACGTTTCGTTCGTGTACGGCGCGTTGCACGGCCTGCACACTCGGCCCGTTAACGGGCTCGGCGATTTCGGCGAGCTGTTGGGCGCTGGCAAATCCCATCAGCTGGGTCTCTGGGAAAATCAGCAGATCGGTATCCACGGCGCAGGTAGCGATGGCCTGCAATGTACGTTCCAGGTTATAAGCGGTATCGCCATCGCGACCGGAGAGTTGTACAAGTTCAATCTTCATCGGTGATCCTTTCACGTGTATGTTGGCTCAATCGCCAAACTGAACAGCACCCGCCAGGGCTGAAACGAAGTATGGAGAGCCGTAAAACGGAAAGTAATTACTTCGATGGGGTAACCCCGTATGGGTAGAAACGGGAGCATTACACTGCAGGACATGGCTTGGCACCAGGCCATCGGCAGACTAATCGAGGCACTTGACCGCCCTAATTTCTGGCTGGCCTTGGTGCGTCAACTGGATAGATACATTCCGGTGGACAGTTGGGTCGTGCTGATATTCAGCAGTGGTCGCCCGCAGGTGCTCGCTGAATGCCCAGGCAAGGATGGCGGGCCAGATCCGCTCTTTCAGGACTACCTCAAAGGCCTGTATTTGCTCGACCCTTTTTATCTCGCCAACCGGGAAGCACCGCAGAGCGGTTTGTTTTGGCTAGCCGACGTGGCGCCGGAGTGCTTCGAGCAAACCGACTATTACCAACGCTACTTCCGCCTCAATGTCGTTGCCGACGAAGCACATATCAACGTCCAGCTCGACACGGAGCGCACCCTCAGCCTCTCGCTGGGAAGTGAGTGTCTCTTCAATGCAGAGCAGACCGCCCTACTCACTCTCATCCAGTCCTGGGTTGCCGCCCTGATGCGTCAGCGCATGGCATTCGAGCGGGAAGCGCTGGAGCAGAACACGTCGCCGGCACCCAGCTGGCAGAGCTGGCTGGACTCTACTGACCAGCAGTTGGATACGCCGCTTTCCGCCCGTGAACTGGAAGTTGGCCGGCTTATGCTTAGCGGCTGCTCGAACAAGGAGATCGCGCGCAAGCTGGCGATTTCCGCAGAGACTGTGAAGGTCCATCGCAAGCACATGTACAGCAAACTCGGCATTAAATCTCAGTCCGAGCTGTTCTCATTATTTTTGAACGCACAGAACTGAACTCGTTTTCTCATGATGGCTTCAAGTTCTAAGACAATCGGTCTCGTTGCGGGCAGTATTCCGCCGAGCCGGCGGCGCAACTCAATGTTGGCCAGGCGCCGGGACTGGTAAGGGCCGCTGACGTAGGAGAACGACAGGGCTTCTGCCGCCTCACCACGCTCAGCAACCACCCAATCTCTGATCGAAACCTCGGGGTAAGACCGGCAGCGACTGAGGATCGTCCTGGAAACGAACGGAGTGAGCAACAACCTAAGCCTGCTGCTCGATAAGGTTACGCGACACACCAGCCAGCACCTTTCGCTGTGCTTCATCCAGCTCCGCGATATCCAACCGAAGGCCGCATAAGAGATCTACGACCTTAGCGAGGCAAGCGTACTGCCGGGCCACTCGAAAGAGGGAGATCGCAAAGCCCTCGAAAGGCTGAAGTTTCAGAACTCCACCCCGAAAGTTTCGGAACTCTTGCCTTTTTTCGACCCATAAAGAAAAACCCCGCAGACGTTAATCTGCGGGGCTTTCGAATGGTGGAGGCCGAGGTCGGAATCGAACCGGCGTAGACGGATTTGCAATCCGGAGCATAACCACTTTGCTACTCGGCCTCAAAGGTCGGATCTAGCTGCTTGCGCTTTGCTATCTCCTTGAAACGCTGAACCTTTTTCAAAGTTTGCTGCGTTTCGATGGGCGCCATTATGTCTTCATTCTTTTAACCTTGCAACCCCCTGAACGAAAAAAAATTTCAACGGGTTCAAGGTGTTAGCGCAGGCGGCTGAGTTTACTCCACAAGCCTACCACCGCGTTCTCCACGGTACCGCTGGCGGCCATGCCAATGCGCTCCTGCAGGCTCTTGCGTTCGGCATAGTGCAGGTGGAACAGGTTGGCGTTGCGTGCGCGCTCGCTCAGGTACTCATCACTGGTCTGCAACTGGTCAACCAGCTTGCGATTCAAGGCGGCTACGCCCAGCCAGACTTCGCCAGTGGCCACTTCATCGATGTGCAACTGCGGACGATAGCGTGCGACGAAATCCTTGAACAACTGGTGAGTGATGTCCAGGTCTTCCTGGAACTTCTCCCGGCCCTTCTCGGTGTTTTCGCCAAAGACGGTCAGGGTGCGCTTGTATTCGCCAGCAGTCAGCACTTCGAAGTCGATGTCGTGCTTTTTCAGCAGGCGGTTGACGTTGGGCAACTGCGCCACCACGCCAATAGACCCCAGTACGGCGAATGGGGCACTGACGATCTTCTCGCCGATGCAGGCCATCATGTACCCACCGCTGGCAGCCACCTTGTCGATGCACACGGTCAACGGGATGCCCGCCTGGCGGATACGCGCCAGTTGCGACGCAGCCAAGCCGTAACTGTGCACCAGGCCACCGCCGCTTTCCAGGCGCAGTACCACTTCGTCACGCGCGGTAGCGAGCGTCAGCAGTGCGGTGATTTCGTTGCGCAGGCTTTCGGTGGCCGAGGCTTTGATGTCGCCATCAAAGTCCAGTACGAATACCCGGCTCTTGTCCTCGGCCTTGCCCTTCTTCTGCTGTTTTTCCGCCTTGGCCTGCTGCTTGCGCAGGGCCTTGAGCTGGGCCTTGTCGAGCAGGCCGGACTCCAGGCGCTCACGCAGGTCCTTGTAAAAATCGTTCAGTCGGGTGACCTGTAATTGCCCGCCCGATTTGCGCCGACCTTTGCCACGCAGACCAGCGATGGCCGACAGCACCACCAGGATGGCGATGACCAGGGTGGCGGTTTTGGCGAGAAAGCTTGCGTATTCGGCAAGAAACTCCACGTTGACTCCTTAAATGCCTGCGCCACTACGGCGCGTCACTGTTGCAAGCATACCGTTGCGTCTGTGGTGCTGCCAGCCGGTGTAAACGCTGGCAACATCTTTCAAACAACCTTTTCAAACGCTTGTATGTTTTTTCGTTGACAGCCCGTGAGCCGCATCCTAACCTCGCAGCAACCTCCAACAGGCCGGAACCTTTCGTGGGCAATCTCTACCTGATTCGACATGGCCAAGCCTCCTTCGGTGCCGATGACTACGACGTCCTCTCGCCCGTGGGCGTGCGCCAGAGCCAGGCCCTGGGTGAACACCTGGCCCAGTTGGGCGTGCGGCTGGACCGCTGCGTGGCTGGCGACCTGCGCCGCCAGCAGGATACCGCACGGCTGGCGCTGCAGGCGCTGCACGCCAACGGCTGCCCGGTGCCGGCGGTTGAGACCGACGCCGCATTCAATGAGTTCGATGCCGACGGGGTGATCCGCGCCCTGTTGCCCGACCTGCTGCCGGAAGAGCCCGATGCCCTGCATGTGCTGCGCAATGCTGCGCAGCATCGCAGCGAGTTTCAGCGCCTGTTCGCGTTGATGGTGCAGCGCTGGCACGATGGCGAGCATGCCGATAATGGCCTGGAAACCTGGCATTCGTTTACGTCACGCGTACAAGGGGGCTTGCAACGCGTGCTGGACAGCGCCGGCAGCGGCGATCATGTTGCTATCTTCACCTCGGGTGGCACCATTGCCGCCCTGCTCCACCTGGTTACCGGTATTACCCCCAGCCAGGCGTTCGCGCTGAACTGGCAGATCATCAACACGTCGCTCAGCCAGCTGAAGTTTCGCGGCCGCGACGTGGCACTGGCCTCCTTCAACAGCCAGGCCCATGTGCAGCTGTTGAGGGCGCCGGAGCTTGTCACCTACCGATAAGCCCGGCTTGTTGTGTCCCTGCGGGGACGTGTAAATCACTCTATAAGGAATGCGCCATGACCTCCGTAGCTGATGCCGTCAAAAAGATGCAAGAGAAATTCAACCCATCCGCTGCCGCCGGCCTGGACCTGGTGTTCGGCTTCAACATCACCGACGAAGACAAGCACTACGCGCTGATCGTCAAGGACGGCACCTGCGACCTGCAGGAAGGCGAAAACCCGGATGCCAACTGCACCCTGGTGATGGACGCCGAAACCCTGAAGGGTATCGTAAGCGGCGAAACCGACGGCATGCAGGCCTTCATGGGTGGCAAGCTGCGGGTTGAAGGCGACATGATGCTGTCGATGAAACTCAGCGAGCTGTTCCCGTCCTGAGGGCTGGGAATACCGGATGATCGAAAAACCGAAGCCTGACGGCTTCGGTTTTTTTTGCCCTGCATTCGGTGCAGTGATCCACCAGCAACACCCTCACCTATTTGGCACATGGGACGATTGTTCCAACCCTGGCGGACCATTAGATTACCCAATAGTACTTGCTATCGAGAATAAGGAAGACGCATGACGCTCACCGACCAGTCCACCCAGGTACGCCCCGGCGAAGAACTCGACGCGGCCGTCATCGACCCTTACTTCAAAGCCAATATCCCCGGCCTGCACGGCCTGCCGAGCATCAGCCAGTTTCCTGGCGGCGCCTCCAACCTCACCTACCTGGTCAGCTACCCGGGCCGCGACTTCGTGCTGCGTCGACCACCCTTCGGTCAAAAGGCCAAATCGGCCCACGACATGGGTCGCGAGTACCGCATCCTCAACCAACTGAACAGCGGCT
Organism: Pseudomonas sp. TYF_14; assembly: GCF_043105275.1. Taxonomy (NCBI): domain Bacteria; kingdom Pseudomonadati; phylum Pseudomonadota; class Gammaproteobacteria; order Pseudomonadales; family Pseudomonadaceae; genus Pseudomonas; species Pseudomonas sp. TYF_14. The sequence goes on along the minus strand of NZ_JBICLK010000095.1, from coordinate 41,686 downwards.
TCCCCTACTGCCCCAAGGCCTACGCACACTGCACCGACACCGGCCTGATCGGCGGCGAGTTCTATGTGATGGAACGGGTCAAGGGCATCATCCTGCGCTCGGACATCCCAGCCGAACTGAACCTGGACGCCAGCCGGACCGAAGCCCTGTGCAAAAGCTTCATCGACCGCCTGGTCGAGCTGCACCAGGTGGACTACACCGCCTGCGGCCTGGCCGACCTGGGCAAGCCGGAGGGCTACGTGCAGCGCCAGATCGAGGGCTGGACCAGCCGTTATGAAAAAGCCCTGACACCGGATGCGCCACGCTGGGAAACGGTAACCGCCTGGCTGCACGAAAAAATGCCGGCCGACCACCCGCGCCCAGGCATCGTGCACAACGACTACCGGTTCGACAACGTCATCCTGGACGCGGACAACCCCATGCGCATCATCGGTGTGCTGGACTGGGAAATGGCCACCCTGGGCGACCCACTCATGGACCTGGGCAACTGCCTAGCCTACTGGATCGAAGCCGGCGACCCGACGCCAGTGCAGTTGATGCGCCGCCAGCCGAGCAACGCGCCGGGCATGCTCAGCCGTCGCCAGTTCGTCGATTACTACGCCGAGCGCGCCGGCATCCGCCTGGACAACTTCGATTACTACTATTGCTATGGCCTGTTCCGCCTGGCAGGCATCGTTCAGCAGATCTACTACCGCTACTACCATGGCCAGACCCAGGACAAGCGTTTCGCCCAGTTCATTCACATGAACCGCTTGCTGGAACAAATGACCTTGCAGGTCATTTCCAAGTCCAGCCTCTGAGCACAGCCCACGACGACGGATAACAAGGAAAACAGCATGTCCAAGACCCACCTGTTCGACCTCGACGGCAAGATTGCCTTTGTTTCCGGCGCCAGCCGTGGCATCGGCGAGGCCATCGCCCACTTGCTCGCGCAGCAAGGGGCCCATGTGATCGTTTCCAGCCGCAAGCTTGACGGGTGCCAGCAGGTGGCCGACGCCATCATTGCCGCCGGCGGCAAGGCCACGGCTGTGGCCTGCCACATTGGTGAGCTGGAACAGATTCAGCAGGTGTTCGCCGGCATTCGCGAACAGTTCGGGCGACTGGACGTGCTGGTCAACAATGCAGCCACCAACCCGCAATTCTGCAATGTGCTGGACACCGACCCAGGGGCGTTCCAGAAGACCGTGGACGTGAACATCCGTGGTTACTTCTTCATGTCGGTGGAGGCTGGCAAGCTGATGCGCGAGAACGGCGGCGGCAGCATCATCAACGTGGCGTCGATCAACGGTGTTTCACCCGGGCTGTTCCAAGGCATCTACTCGGTGACCAAGGCGGCGGTCATCAACATGACCAAGGTGTTCGCCAAAGAGTGTGCACCCTTCGGTATTCGCTGCAACGCGCTACTGCCGGGGCTGACCGATACCAAGTTCGCTTCGGCATTGGTGAAGAACGAAGCCATCCTCAACGCCGCCTTGCAGCAGATCCCCCTCAAACGCGTGGCCGACCCCAAGGAAATGGCGGGCGCGGTGCTGTACCTGGCCAGCGATGCCTCCAGCTACACCACCGGCACCACGCTCAATGTCGACGGTGGCTTCCTGTCCTGATCAGGCTTTGACGGCGACCAAGGTGTAACTCAGGGGCAGGCGTGCAGGCTGCTCGCGCAGGCGATATTCGCCGTCTTCGCCCTTGACCATCTGCCCTGGCAGCGCCTCCCAGGGGATGCTCTGGTGCTCGACCAGCGCTGTCAGCTGCAGGCCGTGAGCCAGCAAGGCGGTGATCACTTCACCCAGGCCGTGGTTCCACTCGTGGGTTTCGGTGTGGGTCAGGCGTTGATCGGTTTCGACGTAGGTCTGGTCGGTGTGCCACACCGTCGGCGCTTCGTGCTCGAAATACGGATATTCGAGCTGCAGGCGGTCCTGATGATCTTCGTTGACAGCCATCAGCATCGGATGCCCGTCGCGCAGGAACAGTCGCCCGCCCGGTTTCAGCAGTGCCGCGACGGTGCGTGCCCATGGCTCGATGCGGGGCAGCCAGCAGAGCGCGCCAATACCGGTGTAGACCAGGTCGAACGTACCCGCCGGCAGTACCTTGTCGGCGGCATAGACGTCAGACTCGACATACTGGATGGGCAGCGCACATCGCTCGGCCAATGCCCGTGCTTCGGCCAGCGAAGCCTTGGAATAATCCAGGCCGCAAACCTTGGCGCCAAGGCGCGCCAGCGACAGGGTGTCGGTGCCGATGTGGCACTGCAAGTGGACCGTATCAAGCCCGTCGATGTCACCGAGCAATGGCAGGTCGAAGCGTACGGTTTCGGACAAGTGCCCGTGTTGCTGGACCAGGCGTTCGACCTCGTAGTCCTTCGAAGCGGCGTGCAATGGGGCACGCTCATCCCAGCTTATACGGTTGAGTTGCAGTGAACGGTCCATGGTGTCGTCCTTGCGTGGAAGCACCTTATGCTAGCCGCCACCGCGCGCGCTGCGACACAACTGCCTTGAAAAAAACTGTAAAGCCCGCGCGCCTCTGCTGTGGCAACAACTGCCTTGCTCAGTACCCTGAATGCACGGGCCCTTACAGGAGCGGCGATAGCGCCAGCCGTTACAGGCAGGTTGCAGCAGCCGCTCGGCGCTGCAGAGCCACGCCGTCGTTCTGCTTCGCGTAGTAATCCACACGCGTCCCGCCCGACTGCGGGTAAACGTCCACGAACGCTTCGGCCTCACGGGTAAACACGGTGAATCCGCCCTGCTTGCGCGGCTCCAGGTAGCCGCTGGCGTCATCACCGAAAACCTTCTCTTCCTGCCAGCTGAACTGGATGCACTGGGCAACCAGCTCTGGCGCCTTGTGCGAGTCGAGCTGCGCAGTCGGCTTGCCGCCACGCGCCGTTTCCATGGTCGCAGAAGCACAACCGGCCAGCATCAGCACCGCAGCCAACGGCAGAATCGCACGCATGTTCCATCCTCGGGGTCGCAAAAAAGAAGGCGACTCTAGCACTGGCAGGCATCCCGAGTGAATTGCCGCGCACTTGCCGCTGTCGCAGATAAAACATGCCATCACGAGGAACCCATCATGAAACTGCACTATCTGCTACTCGCCGCCCTGCCTTGCCTGCCCCTGAGCGTCAGCGCCGCCCCCTCGAGCGAAGAAAGCATCACAGCCCCCGAAACCCACAACCGTGAACTGAACGTCGGCGACAAGGCCCCGGACCAGTACAAACGCGATGACCAGGCCATCCAGGACTGGAAAGCCAAAGGCCTGCCCGAACCGGAAAAGGAAAGCCATTGGGTGCGCATGGGCAAGCATTATGTGCTGGTGCAGATCACCAATGGCGTGGTGCTGGCGATTCAACCAGCATCCTGATTTGACACGCCCCGGCCAAGGCGACCCATTGCACAGCACTTCGCCGCCGGCCAAGCATGGCCAGAACGTGTTGATACGCTTGGAACGATCAATGCCGGTCAGCGCCACAGCCCGTTCTTTCAGACGGACGCCTTGGCGCTGATCACTTGAAGCATAATTTTTTTGCCCGCCCGGGAAACCAAATCGATCGGTCCCAGTCTTAAAAGGTGCCCCGTAAACCTATGCGGATCAAGGACCTATATCGTGCTCACGCGTCTTGCAAGCCTTTCTCTGGTTGCTGTTGTCCTGCTGACCGCAGGTTGCCATAGCCATCGCTACCATGATGACGACGGCTGGCGTGACCGCGACCGTGACCATCGCCACCACCACCGCCATGACCGCGACGACGATGACGATCGGCAATACCGCGGTGACCGCTACTACCGCTGAAGCGTCCTTTCAGCCCTGACCTGCCGCCCGTTGCGCGGCGACTTATCCTGATGATTCCTTTGAGGTTCGTATCATGCGTCTGACTCTGCCTTCCCTTGCCCTCGGCCTGCTGCTATGCCAGGGCGCTTTCGCCGGTGACGGTACTGCCGCCATTGGCGGTGGCCTGGGGGGTGTCCTGGGCAACGTTGTTGGTCAACAGCTCGGCGGCAAGACCGGCGCAGCCATCGGTGCCGGCGTTGGCGGCGCAGCCGGCAGCGCTGTCGGTGCGCGCAAAGGCAACCGTACCGAAGCCGCCATCGGCGGTGGCCTGGGCTCGGCCGGCGGCTCGCTGCTGGGCGGCGCAGTAGGCGGCAAGACCGGTTCGACCGTGGGTGCCGGCCTGGGCGGCGCGGCCGGTGGTGCCCTCGGCAACCATCTGGGCGACAACAACCGCGGCAGCAAGAAGCACCACCGCCACCGTCACTGACCCCGTGACCGGAGGGCCGCATAGCGGCCCTTTTTGTTGCAGCACATCAACACCCCCTTCACTACAAGCTGGCACACTGACTGCTACTGTCTATCGTGCCCCCGTGTGAAGGAACACCCCCTCCCCATGAACCATGAGTTGCTCTGGGTCCTCGGCCTGCTGGCCATCGTGATTACCCTGTTCGTCATCAACCGCCCACGTATGGACGTGGTCGCGCTGCTGGTGATTCTCGCCCTGCCACTACTCGGCATCCTTACCGTGGAACAGGCCCTGGCCGGGTTCAGCGACCCCAACGTGGTGCTGATCGCCGCCCTGTTCGTGATTGGCGAAGGCTTGGTGCGCACCGGCATTGCCTATCGCATCGGCGAATGGATGAGCGAGCGGGCCGGCAATAGCGAAGCGCGCCTGCTGGTACTGCTGATGGTGGCGGTGGCCGGGCTGGGATCAATCATGAGCTCCACCGGCGTGGTGGCCATTTTCATCCCGGTGGTGCTGAGCATCGCTGCGCGCCTGCAGCTGTCACCCAGCCGCCTGATGATGCCACTGGCTTTTGCCGGCCTCATCAGTGGCATGCTCAGCCTGGTCGCCACACCGCCCAACGTAGTGGTGCACAGCGAGCTGGTCCGCCATGGCGAAGCGGGGTTCAGCTTCTTCAGCTTTACCCCGTTCGGCCTGGTGGTGCTGGTGCTGGGCATTGGCTACATGCTGCTGACCAGGCACTGGCTCAACGGTGAAGTGCGCAAGGACGGCCGGGTGGAAAGCCGCCGCACCTTGCTGGACCTGGTACTGGACTACAAGCTCAACGGCCGTGAACGACGCCTGCGCATCCGCCCTCAGTCGCCGCTGATCGGCCACAACCTTGGCGAACTGCAACTGCGCACCAGACACGGCGCCAACGTGATCGGTATCGAGCGCCAGCACAAGTTCACAACGCGCGTGATCGCGGCCGACTCGGGCACCGTGTTGCATCAGGGCGACGTGCTGCTGCTCGATCTGTTCGCCAAGCATGACGACCTGCGCAGCCTGTGCCAAACCATGCACCTGGAGCCGCTGCACTTCAAGGCCGCGTACTTCATCGACCAGTCCCAGGATTTGGGAATGGCTGAGGTCTCGCTGCCGCCCGGCTCGCAGTTGATCGGCAAGAGTATTCTCGAACTGGCGTTTCGCACCCGCTATGGCCTCAACGTGGTCGGCCTGCGCCGCGATCAGGCCGCTATCGAAGAGCAACTGGTGGAAGAAAAGCTGCGCCTTGGCGACACGCTGCTGGTAGTCGGCCCGTGGAAGGCAGTACGCCAATTGCAAAGCAAGCCCAAAGATTTCCTGGTCCTGAGCTTGCCCGCCGAGATCGACCTGGTCGCACCAGCCCGCACTCGCGCGCCGCAAGCGTTGCTTAGCCTGGCGGTAATGGTCGGGCTAATGGTCAGCGGCGCCGTACCCAATGTCATTGCAGCGTTGATCGGCTGCTTGCTGATGGGCGCAGGCCGTTGCATCGACATGAACAGTGCCTACCGCGCCATCCACTGGCAAAGCCTGGTGCTGATCGTGGGCATGCTGCCCTTCGCCCAGGCGCTGCAGAAAACCGGCGGCATCGACCTGGCGGTGGGTGGGCTGGTGAACGTGCTGGGTGGTGCCGGCCCCAGCGCCATTCTTGCCTGCCTGTTCGCCGTCACCGCAGTGATCGGGCTGTTCATTTCCAACACCGCCACCGCGGTTCTGATGGCGCCGGTGGCTGTCAGCACTGCGGCGCAGCTGGGCATGTCGCCCTACCCGTTCGCCATGACCGTCGCACTGGCCGCGTCAGCGGCATTCATGACGCCGGTGTCATCACCGGTCAACACGCTGGTGCTTGGGCCCGGGCAATACCGCTTCGCTGACTTCGTCAAGATTGGCGTGCCGTTCACCGTGCTGGTGATGCTGGTTACCGTCGTGATGGTGCCGTGGTTCTTCGGGCTGTGAGGAAAGTGGCCAGAAATAGAGGCAATTTGACATTATCGCAACCAATCGCGGCAGATTGACATCAACCACCCTGAGCCAACACACTGCAGGTAATTGCCCCAGGTGCTCTATCGCGTTGTCCTGGATTTCGTTTCCGCTTGCCGGTCGAGTTCATGGTTTTTCCAGCCCAATCGCGCGTGTTGCCTTATGTCGTTGTAGTTGGCGTAACCTTCGCCCTTACCCTGGGCGGTATCCTGGCACGCCCGATCGAATCGCTGTCGCTGTTCTGGCCAGTCAATGCCGTACTGGCCGGCGTACTGCTGCGCTACCCCCGTCAAGCCACGTTTACGGGCTTTAGCCTGGTGTGGCTGGCCATGGTCGGGGCCGACCTGCTGTGTGGCAGCGCCTGGGTACCGGCTCTGTGGTTAAACCTGTGCAATCTTGGCGTGGTGGTCACCCTCTGGCAGCTGCTGTCGCGCTTGCCACGCATGCACCGGCGCATGCGCAGCCCGCACGGCGTACTCAGCGTGTTCGCCGCCTGCGCCGCCGCTGCCATGGTGGCGGCGAGCATGGCAGCGGTAATGGCCGCACCCTGGTTCGAACAGTCGTTGCGCGCCACCTGGCTAGCCTGGCTCAGCGAACAGTTCTCGACCGGCGTGCTGGTGCTGCCGGTGCTGCTTACAGCGCCCTCGGTGCGGGCCTTGGTGCGCGGCGGCGCGCAGCCCATCCGCCTGGCGCCGTTGCTGGTACTGCTGGCCTCGCTGGCATTCAGCATCGCATTCGGTGGCCCTGGGGCCATTGCCTTCCCGATTGCCGCGTTACTGTGGTGTGCCTGGACCTATTCACCGTTTCTGGTTTCATTGCTGACGCTCACGGCCGGCAGTACGCTGATCGTGGCTGTGGCGCAAAACCTCATGCACTTCAGCGTGCCGCAGAGCGAGCCTGGGGTTACCACGCTGATGTCGGCGCGCCTGGGCATCGCCATGCTGGTGCTCGGGCCGCTGGTGGTGGCCTGCGTCAGCCAGGCCAACCGTAGCCTCATGGCCCGCCTGGCGCACCAGGCCACCGTCGACCACCTCACCGGTGTGCTCACCCGCAGCGCCTTCACACGCCGCGCCAACGCGCTGCTGGAGAGCCGTCAACAGCACGCCCAGGCGCTGCCGCTGACCCTGATGATGCTGGACATCGACCACTTCAAGTCGATCAACGATGCCCACGGCCATGCCGTCGGTGACCAGGTTCTGCGCCAATTCGCCAGCACCCTCCAGGACCAGCTGCACAACGATGAGCTGATCGCACGCCTGGGTGGCGAAGAATTCGTTGTCATCCTGCCCGGACTTGCGCCAGAGCGGGCCAACTTCACCGCCGAACGCCTGCGCCGCGCCATACAGGACCTGCACGTGACACAGGCCGACCAGCGCCTGCAGATTACCGTGAGTATCGGTGTGGCAGGCTGCGACGCAGACATGCCGGCCCCCAGCCTCGACGAACTGCTGGCCAGTGCCGACCAGGCCCTGTACCGGGCCAAGGCCCGGGGCCGCAACCGCGTCGAACAGGCCGAAGCACAGCGCCTGGTGATCTGAACTAGCCGGCCAGCAGGTCCCACGACAGCTTGGCGATCAGCACACACAACAGCACCAGGAACAGCCCGCGGACAAACCCGGCACCCTTGCGTACCGCCAGCCAGGTACCGGTCAGCGCGCCGAGAATGTTGCACACTGCCATGGGCAAGGCTATGGCGTACAGCACGTTGCCCGTCGGCACGAAGAACACCAGCGCCGCCAGGTTGGTGGCAATGTTCACCACCTTGGCCGAAGCCGAGGCGTGCAGGAAGTCCAGGGCAAAGAAGCGGATGAACAGGAAGATCAGGAAGCTACCGGTGCCCGGGCCGAACAGGCCATCGTAGAAGCCGATAGCACCGCCGATCAGCACTGCCAGGCACTGCTCCTTGCGGCCGACCTGGGCAGGTGTGTGCAAGGTGCCGAAGTCCTTCTTGCAGAAGGTGTAGACAGCCATCAGCACGATCAGCACCAGCACCGCCGGGCGCATCACGCTGGGGGGTACCAGCGACACCGTGGCGGCCCCCGCGAACGACATGACAAAGGCACTGAGTGCCGCCGGTACGATCAACCCCCAATCCAGCGTCACTTTACGGATGAACGAGCGGGCCGCGAAGGCCGTGCCGCACACGGACGCCAGTTTGTTGCTGCCGAGCAAGGCGGCCGGTTGCGCGGAGGGCAACACGTTGAACAAGGCCGGGATCTGGATCAGCCCGCCGCCACCCACCGCGGCGTCGATCAACCCAGCGGCGAAGGCGAACACAGAAAGCACAGCAATATCCATCATGACGCGGTTCCAGGCAGTGAAGACGCCTGCAAGGCTAATCAAAGTGGCACACTTGTGTTGAAATGCCATATTGCGATAACTGCAACGAGGAGCAGGCCATGGCACTGGACATGCTGCGGGAAATTCAGGCGTTCGTCAGCGTGGCGCACAAGCGCAGCTTCGTTGCTGCCGCCCGCGCCCTGGGGCGTTCACCCAGCGCAGTTACGCGCGCGGTACAAACCCTGGAAGACAATGCGGGAAGCAAACTGCTCAACCGCAACGCCAACGCCGTCACCCTGACCGAGGCCGGCGAGCGCTTGCTGCCGCATGCCGAACGCTTGCTGGATGTGCAACGCGATGCAGCCGACGAATTGGCCGCGCTCAGCGGCAACGCCCAAGGCTGGATTCGCTTTGCCGCGCCGCAACTGCTGGGAGAGCATGTGCTACCGCAAGTGCTTGCCGAGTTTTCCCGCCGCCACCCTCAGGTGACCCTGGACGTGCAGTACAGCGACGAAGCCCTTGACCCGCTGCAAGGTAAATTCGACTTCGTGGTGCGCGGCGCCTTCCCGCAATCGAGCGAGCTGATCGGCTACCCGCTTTGGCCCTACCAGCGCCACCTGTATGCCAGCCCGGCATATCTGGCCCTGGCTGGCACACCGCAACATCCGGAAGACCTGGATGGACACACCTTGATCCTGCATACCGCGCCACGCATCCTCAAGGCCTGGCACTTTTGCCACAATGACCAGATCACCAGCCTTCGCCCCAGGCCCAGGCTCCGCCTGGGCTCAGGAGGCGCGGTGTACCACAGCACCCTGGCCGGCGCCGGCATCGCTCGCCTTGCCGCCTGGGTCGGCGAAGCACAGGTCAAGGCCGGCCGCCTGGTGCGGGTGTGCCCGCAGTACCGCTTGACGTCCAGTAGCGGCCAGGACCCACAGATGCATGCTGTATACCCTGCCGGCGAGTTGCCGACGCGAGTGCGTGACTTGCTGGCCGCCCTGCGCCGAGCCGGCCCGCTGCACTGAAACAAGCCATGAAACGACTGTTCAAATTCTGCTCAATTTAACAGAGCCCGCCGCGGGTCTGGCTTGCAGCACTTTATCCACAGACCTACCCACGTTTTTTGTGGACAGATTTCCCAGCGTAAAGAACGACTTATCGCACAAGCAGAAAGGCGAATTGGCCAACCTGACCCGCTCGATCCACGCCTGCCCTGAGAATGACTTGCACCTGATGCTGACCCAGCAGTGCGATGAAAAAGATGACCGGCCATTGGCCAATAGATTGGGCCCGTCGCTTGGAGTGGACGGGCCGCGCAGGGGAAAACGCAGTTGAACTCAGCTTGGCGGAATGGTGCCAAGAATACCAATCAGAATGGTCAGCAGCAGAAAACCACCCAGGAACAGCGCCAGCTTGCCCATTGGAACCTCTACAGTTGTGATGCGGGAATGGGCATATTGTCGAGCTTGGGCTGATACGGTTACAGATTCAGGTTTATGGAAAAAAAGCGGATCAGATGTGATGCGCAGATGCCGCCGAGCTGGATTCAGCCGCAGTGGTTGACGCTGAGCACGTGTCGCTCGCGGGCCGGCAATTGATACATGAAGTTTCAAAACACGCCTCCAGCTTTGCGCAGTACCTGCGTTGAGTGCGCTGCCCCTCGAAAGCGCCCGAACCCAGCCAATACGGTAGATTGAGTTTGCTTGGGAGGACACTATCTGAAACACGACTTGTAGGATTATTTACCGCACTCCGTAGGAAATGACGCAGCAATGAGTATTGCCTGTATGAAACATCAGTTTCTCCGGCAAATTCGAGCTGCTACGGTCCATTTTTCCTACAACGGTACGGAAGCCTACAGCGTGAGCAAATCATGGACTCGTTCAAAACCTCTGCACTGAAGTTGCAGAAAAATCTGCTTAACCTGCGCGTTGAGCGTGAGCGCTTAAGAGGTGAAGGCAAGGACAAGCAAGCGGATCAACTCACTGGGCCGATCGCGCGGCTTGAGGAGGCCATTCGGCAACTGCCGGATAGCCTGAAGCCCGACACCTTGCAGTGACCTGCAAGAGCCATTGTCATGCTCCACAGCTCAGGCCTACCCATCCCCTTGCACGAGCAGCCTTGCGCTGCGAAGAGCGCGGTAAGGCAAACGACTGCCTTAGGCAGCTATTGCTTCTTCGCAGCATAAGGTTGCTTCGGAAGCCGAGCTGGCGCCGGGTCACCTATCCCCTCAGAACACCTTGATCGTGTAACTCAGAATCAAGCGGTTCTCATCTATATCTGTCCGGTAGTTGGAGCGCGCCATCACATTGCGCACCCGTATCCCAAGCCCGGCCAACGGCCCGCTTTGCACGACGTAGGCCAGGTCCAGGTCACGCTCGCGGTCACGCCCTTCAAAGCCCAGCCCTGTCTCCACGTCCCGGCCCTTCACATAACGCAGGGTCGACGTCAGCCCTGGAAGCCCCAAGGCGACAAAATTGTAATCATGTCGCACCTGCCACGAGCGTTCACCCGGCGCCGAGAACTCATAGGTCGGCAGCGTATTACCCATCGGGTTGGTGTTGGCGCCTACCTGGATAAAGCCGTCATCGCCGCCGATCTGCTGATAGCCCACATAAAAGGTATGCCCGCCGGTCTTGGCCGAGAACAGGCTGAACAGCGCATGGTTATCGTAGTCGCCAGCCACCTTGCTCCCGTCCTCGCGGGCATCGAAGTAGCCGGCATTGACCCCCAGCGTCCAGCTCCCCAGCGGCTCGGCATGCTTGAAGCTATAGAAGCGCTGCTGGTAGATATCCTCCAGCTGCGCCTGCCAGACACCGACGCTGGTTCGGTTGTCGTTGAAGGCATAGTCGGCACCCACGTAGTTGAACCGGTCGCTGGTAAAACGCGCCAGCCGCGCCGGGTTGATCGGGTCGTTGACCAGCGCGTACATCTTCTGGCTGTTGGACGAGTCGCGCAGGCTGGTGGAGCGGAACTGGCCGGCGCTCAGGGTCAACCCGGCGAACTCGCGCGACTCCAGCATCGCGCCCTGGTATGTCGGCGGCAGCAGGCGCAAATCGCTGAACAGCAGCACCGGCAGGTTGGGCATCAACTCGCCCACTTTCAGCTCGGTTTGCGACACCTTGAACTTGATCGCCGCACCCAGGCGGCTGTATTCGTCCGCCGACTTGCCGCTGTCCAGGCTGGGCAGCAACCCGGACCGGGCATGTTCCGGGCTGCTGTCGAGCTTGAAACCCAGCAGGCCGGTAACATCCACACCCACGCCAAGGGTGCCCTGGGTATAACCGGAGCTGGCATTGAGGATAAACCCCTGCGCCCATTCCTGGGTACGCGACTGGGTGCTGGCGCCCTTGATATCGGCATAGTCGCGGCTGAAGAAGTAATTGCGCGCCTGCAGCGTGGCGCGGGCACCTTCGATGAAACCGGCCTCTTCTGCCGTGGCCTCTGCACACAAGGCGGCGGCAATACAACCGCCGGCCAGGCGTGCAGACGAAGAAAGACGCGGCGCAGTGAAACCTTGCATAGGGCTACTCCTGGATTTGGGCAACAGCAACCCGGCGCGGCGGCACTGCATGGCCACCGGCGTGCGGGTTGCATCGAGAGAGGTCGGCAGGCGGGCCCCGGCCCGCCTGCCCTGCCGTTGCGTGAAGCGCTGGGCCGCTAGCGGTTGACCAGCTTGGCCGGCAAGGCGATGACCAGGAAGCAGCTGAGGATCAGGCAGCCGGCAAACACCCACAGCGCAGCGTGCGAGGTGCCGGTGAGGTCGGTGACCACGCCCATCAGTGAGTTGCTCACCAGGCCGGCGATGTTGGCTACCGAACAGGCCAGGGCAAAGCCGGTGGCGGCTGCGGTGCCTTTGAGGAAGGTCGCCGGCAGGCTGAAGAACACCGGCACCGCGCCGATGATCGCCGCCGAGGCAATGGCGAACAGCACCACGGTCATCACCAGGTTCTGGCTGAACAAGGTGCTGCTGGCCATGGCGATTGCACCAATGATGAACGGCACGATGATGTGCCAGCGGCGCTCGCGGTGGCGGTCGGAGCTGGCCCCGATCATGAGCATGCCGGCCAGCGCGGCCAGGCTTGGAATGGCCGTGAGCAGGCCGATATGGAAGGTGTCGCTGACGCCCGCATCGCGGATGAAGGTCGGCATCCAGAAGCCCATCGCATAGGCGCTGAGCAGGATCGAAAAGTCGATACCACCGAGCATCCACACCTTAAGGTTGAAGAAGCCATCGCGGAAGCTGTGTTTGCTGTCCTTGCCCTCGGCATCGTCGGCGGCCAGGTCTGCCGCCAGTTGTGCCTTGTCGTCAGCCGACAGCCACTTGGCCTGCTGGAAATGGTTAGGCAATGCCCAGAACGTGAGGATGCCGAGCAAAACGCTGGGGATCGCCTCCAGCAGGAACAGCCACTGCCACCCATGCAAACCTTGAACCTGGTCGAAATGCCCCATGATCCAGCCAGAAATCGGCCCGCCAATCACGCTCGACAACGGCAGCCCGATCATGAACAGGGCAATGATGCGCCCGCGGCGATAGGTGGGGTACCACATGGTCAGGTAGTACAACACGCCTGGCAGGAAGCCGGCCTCGGCCGCACCCAGCAGGAAACGCAGGATATAGAACTGGGTGGTGCTGGTGACGAACATGGTGCAGGCCGACAGCAGGCCCCAGGTGATCATGATGCGGGCGATCCACAGCTTGGCGCCAACGCGCTGCAGGATCAGGTTGCTCGGCACTTCGAAGATGATGTAGCCGACGAAGAACAGCCCTGCACCCAGGCCATAGGCCGCTGTGCTGAACTGCAGGTCTTCGAGCATCTGCAGCTTGGCGAAGCCGACATTGATGCGGTCCAGATAAGCTGCGAGGTAGCAGAAACACAAGAAGGGGATGAGCCTCCAGGTGATCTTGCTGTACAGCGCTTTCGTGCCATGGTCGATGTCACTGTGGACCGTGGTTGCATTCGCAATTGGCATTTCCTGTCTCCTGGCGGGCGACTTTGTGGTTGTTTTAAGGCCAGCAGTTTTCGACGCGCCGGGCACGCCGCGCATTCTACGCGGCGGGCCTGGACAGCGCCTGAAGACCCCGAGTGCTCCTGCGGGGCGACCACCCGGACAGCAGGCGGTCATGGACGGGCTTCCCGCACCGGTCCTTGATTGTTATTGGGTAGGCGCTGCCCGGCGTTCAGCCGGCCAGGTGCCTGAGTTGCTGCATGGCATCCTGCCGGGTGACGACATCACCGTACTTGCTGTCGATGTCGAACAGGTTGGCTTCGTGCGGGTCGCTGTGGCGGTCACCGACACACTCGCGCACCACGATGGTTCGAAACCCGTGCTGCATGGCATCCACCGCACTGGCGCGGATGCAGCCGCTGGTCGAGCAGCCAGCCAGCACCACGGTATCCACCCCTTGTGCATGCAGCAGCGGGGCCAGGCTGGTGGCGAAGAAAGCGCTGGCGTACTGTTTGCTCAGCACCACCTCCCCTGCCTGTGGCGCAACGGCCTCGCAAAAGGCTGCCAGCGGGTTGCCTTCGACCATGTCCTTCATCACCGGCGCCTTGCGCACCCACACGCCGCCGTCAGCAAAATGCGGAGGCTGGTAGCGGATGTTGGTATGCACCACCAAGGTACCGCAGTCGCGGGCCAGCGCCAGCAGGCCGGCGGCCTGCTCGACTGCCGCGACCACGCCCGGGGCGTACAGCGGTGCGCCCGGGGTGGTGTAGCCCTGCATGAAGTCGATCATCAGCAGGGCCGGCTTGCGGCCAAAGCCGATGCGCTGGCCCCACACACCCTGGTAGTTGTCACGGGCGCTTTGTGCGTCGCTCATGTCCGTCTCCCGATTTCAGTAGGCGCCCGACAGCAAGGCACCGGCGCCCGGCACGATCGGCTCCAGGTCCAGCGCCTTGAGCATGGCGTAGGTGGTAGCGATTGCAGCGGTGACCACCGGCTTGCCGGTTTGCGCCTCGACCTTGGCCACTGCCGGCAGCGATTGCATCTGCACGCACGCCGACAGCACCACCACATCGACGCCTTCAAGGTCCATGCCGGCGACGATGCCCGGCAGGTTGGCCGGGTCGTGACGGGCCACGGCGAGGTTGTCGGGGATTTCCAGCGCGCGCCAGTCCTGCACCTCGAAGCCTTCCTCGCGGATGTAGTTCACCACCAACTCGGTCAGCGGCTTCATGTACGGCGCGACGATGGCAATGCGCTTGGCCTTCATCACATGCAAGGCCTCGACCAGCGCCCCGGCGCTGGTGATCACCGGTGCCAGTGCATCATTGTCGGCGGTGGCCTGCTGCAGGCGCTTTTCAGATTGGCGGTGATAGCCCAGCCCCATGGCCATGATCGCCACAAGGCAGGCATAGCCCAGCACATCGACCTTGGCGTCGGACAGCTCGACTGCGCAGCGGTCGGACTCGGCGTCCATCGCGGCCAGTTCTTCCTTCTTCACCTGCTTCATGCGCATGCGGCTGGAATGGAAGGTGAACCGCTCGGGGCGGATCGCCTGGCGTGCGTTGAGCATCGCCGGAATTTCGGTTTCCATGGTGGTGTTCGAACTCGGCACGATCTGGCCGATGCGGTATAGCTGGGTCATGTCTCGTGCTCCGTCAGACGAGGGGGTGGTCGAGGAAGTCGCCAAAGGCGGCGAAGAAACCGTCCAGGTCATCCCAGGGGATCATGTGGCCGGCGTTGTCCACGTACGCGACCTGGATATCCGGCTTGAGCTCGCGCATTTCAGCAATGTCACGGGGCTCGATCACTCCACCCCGCCCGGCCACCATCAGCAATGCCGGCTGGCGCACCGCAGGCAGGTACTGGTGGATATCGACCTCGTGGAAATCATCGAAGGCCCGCACGATCGCCGGCTCGTAGCAGGTGTGCAGCCACTCGGCACGCAGGGCCAGCTGCTCGTCGCTCCAGGTGGCACAGAAGGCGCGCATGTCATCGCCGCTCATGCCAACCGTGGCTTGGCGGATCGAATCGACGTACCACGGCAACTTGCTCGGGTAGGCGCGGCGGCCCGGCCCGGACACCGGTGGGTCGACCAGCACCAGCCGCTGCAGTCCCGGTGCCCCTTGGGCGGCTGCGCGGATGGCAAAACGCGCCCCCATCGAGTGACCGAGCAGATGGTAGCTATCCAGGCCCAGCGCGGCGGCAAAGGCGGGAATATCCGCAGCACAAGCGTCGGTGCCGTAGTCCAGGTCGGGGCCGCTTGAAGACAAGCCA
Source organism: Pseudomonas sp. TYF_14 (assembly GCF_043105275.1). Taxonomy (NCBI): domain Bacteria; kingdom Pseudomonadati; phylum Pseudomonadota; class Gammaproteobacteria; order Pseudomonadales; family Pseudomonadaceae; genus Pseudomonas; species Pseudomonas sp. TYF_14. Next base: position 25,953 of record NZ_JBICLK010000095.1, on the reverse strand, counting down.
CGCCCGCGCACATCCAGCACATAGGTGTCGAAATAATGCCCAAGGCGCTCGGCGACAAAGCCCCAGGTGATCGCTGGGCTGGTGATGCCCGGCACCAGGATCAGCGCATGGCCCTTGCCGCCATAGCGCAGGTAATGCTGGCGGATGCCATTGGCGCTGACGTTACCACCAGCGACGAAGGTGCTCATGCCGCCTCCCCGCTTTCAAGCTGCTGCCCATAGAGGTCGTAGCCGTAAACCCAGGCTGGATCTTCCTGGCTGTAGAGCCAGGTGTTGGCGTTGGATACCGATTGCACCTGCGATGCCCGCTCTTTGCGGTTGGCTTCATACAACGCGAACGCCGTGCGGTGGTCGGACAGCCCGGTCTCCTGCAGGCAGCGGGTCAGCATGGCCGCGTCCTCGATGGCCATGCACGCGCCCTGGGCCATGTGTGGCTTCATCGGGTGGCAGGCGTCGCCCAGCAGCACCAGGCGGCCACGGCTCCACAACGGCAACGGGTTGCGGTTGCGCAGCGGCCACTTGGTGATCGATTCGGTAGCGTCGATCAGCTTCTGCACCGTGGGGTGGTAGCCTTCGAAGGCTGCGCGCATTTCTTCCTGGCTGCTGTCGACGAACGCACCCTGGAAGTCCCAGGCTTCATGTGGCACGCCGGTGACGAAGTAATACTCGTCGCGCTTGCCGGTGGTGTAGTAGACCATCATGTGGCGGTCTTCGGACCACCATTTGACGCAGGGCTCGAACACATCGGCATGCTGTGCCAGGTTCACCCCGCGAATCAGTGCACGGTGCGCGACCCAGCCGCTGTAGATCGGCGCTTCAGCCCCCAGCAACTCTTCACGGATCTTCGAGTGGATGCCGTCGGCCCCGATGACGATGTCGGCCACGGTGTGGGTGCCGTCGGCGAAGTCCAGGCGCACTTGGTCACCTTCGTCGACGATCTTTTCCAGGCGCTTGCCGAAGTGCACGGTGCCCGGCTGGATGGCCTCGATCTGCAGGGCGTGCAGGTCGCCACGGTGGATGGTGATGTAGGCAGCGCCGTATTCGCGGCGGGCAAACTCGCCCAGCGGAATGCGCGACAGGTAATCACCGGTATTGCCGTCGCGGCTGAACCAGAAGTCCGGGTGCGAGCCCATCAGCTCCAGCTTCTGCTCCAGCCCCATGCGGCGGAAGATTTTCATCACGTTAGGGCCGATATGAATGCCTGCGCCCAGGCGGGTGAACGCCGGAGCCTGTTCGAATACCTCGACATCGAACCCGGCCTGTTGCAGCAATGTGGCGGCGGCTGCCCCACCCAGACCTGCACCGACGATTGCGATTTTCTGCCTACCCCGCATGGGTATGTCTCCTCTTGTTCTGATAGGTGGCCAGCGGCTCAACCGCCTGACAATTTAGAGCGTATACGCTACAAATGACCTTTGAAAAGAGCCAGCTGAAAATATTTTTCAAACAGCTGATCGAAACGACATCCGGCTGATTGTTACCGTAAATACTGGTCAATGTGTGGATAGGTAACGTTTGAACAGATCACTTGCGCTCGCTGGCAGGATGCGTTTTCATCTGCACAAGTAGGGTGTACACACTATTATTTTGCACCGAGATGCAGCACCAGGCACTGCCATGGTGCGCCCCTGTCAACGCCACCCAGGAGAACCCCGATGCCGGTGAGCAATGCACAACTGACCCAGATGTTCGAGCACGTACTGAAGCTGTCTCGAGTGGACGAAACGCAGAGCGTGGCCGTGCTCAAGAGCCACTACTCCGACCCGCGCACGGTCAACGCCGCCATGGAGGCCGCCCAGCGTTTGAAGGCCAAGGTGTATGCGGTAGAGCTGCCGGCGTTCAACCACCCGACCGCCATGGGCAACGACATGACGGCCTACTGCGGCGACACCGCGCTGACCGGCAACCTGGCGGCGCAGCGGGCGCTGGAAGCCGCCGACCTGGTCGTCGACACCATGATGCTGCTGCACTCGCCCGAGCAGGAGCAGATTCTCAAGACCGGCACGCGCATCCTGCTGGCCGTGGAGCCACCCGAGGTGCTGGCGCGCATGCTGCCGACCGAAGACGACAAACGCCGGGTGCTGGCTGCCGAAACCCTGTTGAAACAGGCGCGCAGCCTGCATGTGCGGTCCAAGGCCGGTAGCGACTTCCATGCCCCGCTCGGCCAGTACCCGGCCGTGACTGAGTACGGCTATGCCGACGAACCGGGGCGCTGGGACCACTGGCCCAGCGGCTTTCTGTTCACCTGGCCGAACGAGGACAGCGCCGAGGGCACGCTGGTGCTGGACGTGGGTGACATCATCCTGCCGTTCAAGAACTATTGCCGCGAGCGCATCACCCTGGAAATCGAAAAAGGCTTCATCACCGGCATACATGGCGGCTTCGAGGCCGAGTACCTGCGTGACTACATGAAATACTTCAACGACCCCGAGGTATACGGCATCTCGCACATAGGCTGGGGCCTGCAGCCGCGCGCGCAATGGACGGCCATGGGCCTGCACGACCGCAACGACGGCATGTGCATGGATGCCCGTGCGTTCTACGGCAACTTCCTGTTCTCCACCGGCCCCAACACCGAGGTCGGCGGCAAGCGCAAGACCCCGTGCCACCTGGACATCCCGCTGCGCAACTGCGATATCTACCTGGATGACAAGGCGGTAGTGCTGGCCGGCGACGTGGTTGCACCAGAGGAGTCGCGAGCGCGATAGGGGTTATACTGGCCGGGCGCTCCGCTATTGGCGGCCGGCCAGCCTCTTTCCACCCAGCCCAAGCCATCCTATGTCGAAAAAAACCACCCCCAGCAGCGCCCCGCTCGACAACACCACCTACGACGTTACCGAACAGGTCGGGCACTTGCTGCGCAAGGCCTACCAACGGCACACGGCGATCTTCCAGCAGCAGGCCTGCGACCCGCAGCTTACCTCGATCCAGTTCGTCACCCTGTGCGCCCTGCGCGATCACGGCCCCAGCTCCCAGGCCGAACTGATCAAGGCCACCGCGGTGGACCAGGCAACCATCCGCGGCATCGTCGAGCGCCTGAAGGCGCGCGAGCTGGTGCAGCTTTCGCCAGACCCGGGCGACCGGCGCAAGGTCATCGTCGAACTCACCGAAAGCGGCGCGGCCTTGCTCGATGCAATGATCCCCTGCGCCCGGCAGATCAGCGAACTGAGCATGGGCAGCCTGAATGCCGGGGAGCGCGTAGCCATTTTGTACCTGCTGCGCAAGATGATCGACAGCGACGAGAACGCGGGCTGAAAATTGTTGTGACTGCCGCGGTGGCCGTCACAGATACGCGGCCTGAGAGATCAAGCGCATCGCGAGCAAGCTCGCTCACATTGGACACGCATCGGTGGTTGGACACAGGCCGCCGTAGGAGCGGGTTCACCCGCGAATGGGCCGGCCCTGCTGGCCAATCTCCACCTGCCGATCACCGTTGCCGCCACCACCGTATTCGCGGGTAAACCCGCTCCTACACACACAAACTCGGGGGTTCGGCACAGCGCGATGCGCCGCGCGGCGGCGCTCGGTTTCCCGGGCGCCGACAATCTTCATCCCTGCCCCACCATCACAGTTCTCTGCAAATTCATCTCTGGCCTGCTTCTTGCTCACTCATTTCATGTAGTGAGTACTTACCGAAACGCTCGCGTCATTTGAGTCCTTTGGTAGCGCAAGCAACCTCCAGAGATGAGCCAATAATGCAAACAACCATCTCCCTGCAGGTCAACGGCCAGCCCGTCGAAGTCAGCGCCATGCCTGACACCCCGCTGCTGCTGATCCTGCGCAACGACCTGTGCCTGAACGGCCCCAAGTACGGCTGCGGCCTGGGCGAATGCGGGGCGTGTACGGTGATCATCGACGGCGTGGCCGCCCGCTCCTGCGTCATCCCCTTGGCCGGCGCCGCCGGCCGCAATATCACCACCCTCGAAGGGCTGGGCAGCAAGGCCGCACCGCACCCCGTGCAACAGGCGTTCATCGACGAGCAGGCGGCCCAGTGTGGTTACTGCATGAACGGCATGATCATGACCGCCAAGGCCCTGCTCGATCGCATTCCCGAGCCCAGCGACGAACAGATTCGCAATGAGCTGTCCGGCAACCTGTGCCGCTGCGGCACCCACGTCGAAATCCTGCGCGCCGTGCGCCGCGCTGCCGAGACCCGGAGAAAGCCATGAACCACTCACAACAGGTGCCCAGCCGCGACCAACTGCTGGCCAAGACCGGCGTGTTGCTGATCGTCGACCAGATCACCCCGCCCTCAGGCCCTGTGGCCAAGGGCGTGACACCTACAGTCAAGGAACGTGAGCTGGCACTGTTCATCGCGGTCAGCGACGACGGCATGGTCTACGCCTTCAATGGTCATGTCGACCTGGGCACTGGCATCCGTACCTCGCTGGCGCAAATCGTCGCCGAAGAGCTGGACCTGCGCATGGACCAGGTGCACATGGTGCTGGGCGACACCGAGCGGGCACCCAACCAGGGCGCGACCATTGCCAGCGCCACCCTGCAGATTTCCGCGGTACCGCTGCGCAAGGCCGCAGCCACAGCGCGACGCTATCTGTTGCAACAGGCCGCCCTACGCCTTGGCTGCCCGCCCGAAATGCTGCGCATTGAAGACGGCACGGTTATCGCCAGTAACGGCAGCACGCTGAGCTTTGCCGAACTGGTGCAAGGCAAGAACCACCAGCTGCACATTGCCGACGACGCCCCGCTCAAGGCCATCGAGGACTACCGCCTGGTCGGGCGCAGCGCCCCTCGAGTAGACATCCCTGGCAAGGCCACCGGCGAGCTGACCTATGTGCACGACATGCGCCTGCCCAACATGCTTCACGGTCGGGTCATCCGCCCGCCCTATGCCGGCCATGACAGCGGCGACTTTGTCGGCAACAGCTTGCTGGCGGTGGATGAGTCTTCCATCGCCCATCTACCCGGCGTGGTCGCCGTGGTGGTCATCCGCGACTTCGTCGGTGTGGTGGCAGAGCGCGAAGAGCAAGCCATCCGTGCAGCCCATGAGCTGAAAGTCAGCTGGAAGCCATTCACAGGCAAGCTGCCCGACCTTAGCGATGTCGCCCAGGCCATCCGCGACAACCCGCGCGTGCAGCGCACCGTGCTGGACCAGGGCGATGTCGACGGCGGCATCGCCAATGCCAGCCAGCGCCTGAGCCGCAGCTACCTGTGGCCTTACCAGCTGCACGCATCGATCGGCCCATCATGTGCACTGGCCGACTTCACCGCAGGGCAGATCCGCGTGTGGTCAGGTACGCAGAACCCGCACCTGCTGCGCGCAGACCTGGCCTGGCTGCTGGCGTGCGATGAAGCACGCATCGAGATCATTCGCATGGAAGCAGCCGGTTGTTATGGCCGCAACTGCGCCGATGACGTGTGCGCCGACGCGGTGCTGCTGTCGCGTGCGGTGCAGCGCCCGGTGCGGGTGCAGCTGACCCGCGAACAGGAACACGTGTGGGAGCCCAAGGGCACCGCGCAACTGATGGAAATCGACGGCGGCCTGAACGCCGATGGCAGCGTGGCCGCCTATGACTTCCAGACCAGCTACCCGTCCAATGGCGCGCCCACCCTGGCCCTGCTGCTGACCGGTGCCGTGGAACCGGTGCCGGCGCTGTTCGAGATGGGCGATCGCACGTCGATCCCGCCTTACGATTACGAACACATGCGCGTCACCATCAATGACATGACGCCACTGGTGCGTGCCTCATGGATGCGGGGTGTGTCGGCCATGCCCAACAGCTTCGCCCATGAGTCGTACATCGATGAACTGGCCTTCGCCGCTGGCGTCGACCCGGTCGAATATCGCCTCAAGCACCTGTCCGACCCGCGCGCCATCGACCTGGTCAAAGCCACTGCTGAACGCGCGCAATGGCAGCCGCATACCCGGCCCATGCAGACACAGGCCGAAGGTGATGTGCTGCGCGGCCGGGGTTTTGCCTATGCGCGCTATATCCACAGTAAATTTCCCGGCTTCGGCGCGGCCTGGGCAGCCTGGGTGGCTGATGTCGCAGTGGACCGGCGCACGGGCGAAGTGGCCGTCACCCGCGTGGTGATCGGCCACGATGCCGGGATGATGGTCAACCCCGAGGGTGTGCGTCACCAGATCCACGGTAACGTCATCCAGTCCACCAGCCGGGTGCTCAAGGAGCAGGTCAGTTTCGAGGAATCGACAGTGGCGAGCAAGGAATGGGGCGGCTACCCGATCCTGACCTTCCCCGAGCTGCCGGCTATCGACGTGATGATGCTGCCGCGCCAGCACGAGCCGCCAATGGGCAGTGGCGAGTCAGCCTCGGTACCCAGCGCAGCGGCCATCGCCAATGCCATTTTCGACGCCACCGGCATTCGTTTTCGCGAGCTGCCGATCACAGCCGAACGCGTGCGTGCTGCGCTCGGTGGCGAAGGCCAAGGGCCAGATGCGCCCGCGCCAGCGCAGCCGTCAACCAAGCGTTCGAAGTGGTGGTTCGGCTCGCTGGCCGGGGTGTTCGGCGCCGCATTGGGCATGCTTGCCACCGCCTTGCCCTGGCGCGCCGAAATCGCCCCGGTAACGCCACCTGGTGTCGGCAGCTGGAGCGCCGCCATGCTCGAGCGCGGGCGCCAGGTGGCGGCGGCCGGCGACTGCGCCGTGTGCCATACGGTCAGCGGCGGCAAGGCCAATGCCGGGGGGCTGGCAATGGATACGCCTTTCGGCACGTTGTACAGCACCAATATCACCCCCGACCCGGAAACCGGTATCGGCCGCTGGTCCTTCGCCGCCTTCGAGCGGGCCATGCGCGAAGGTATCAGCCGCGATGGCCGGCACCTGTACCCGGCGTTTCCCTACACCTCGTTTCGCAACATCAACGACGCCGACATGCAAGCGCTGTATGCCTACCTGATGTCGCAAACACCGGTACGCCAGGAAGCGCCCGCCAACCAGATGCGCTTCCCGTTCAACCAGCGGCCGCTGATGGCCGGCTGGAATGCGCTGTTTCTGCAACGCGGCGAATACCAGCCCGACCCGCAGCGCAGCGCGCAGTGGAACCGCGGTGCCTACCTGGTCGACGGCCTGGGCCACTGCACGGCCTGCCATTCGCCGCGCAACCTGATGGGCGCAGAAAAAGGCGGTAGCAGCTACCTTGCTGGCGGCATGGTCGATGGCTGGGAGGCCCCGGCCTTGAATGCCCTGGGCAAGTCATCGACGCCGTGGAGCGAAGACGAGTTGTTCAACTACCTGAGCACTGGCTTCTCCGAAAAACATGGCGTGGCGGCCGGCCCCATGGGCCCGGTGGTCAGTGAGCTTGCCACCCTGCCAAAAAGCGACGTGCGCGCCATCGCCCACTACCTCAGCTCCCTGGATGGCGAGCCGCAGGCACTGGCGGCCAATGCCGCGCCTCAGGTGGACTCGCCAATGTCGCTGAGCAACGGCGAGCGGGTATTCAAAGGTGCATGCCTGGCCTGCCACAGTGATGGGCTGGGGCCGAAGCTGTTTGGCGTCAGCCCGTCGATGGCGGTCAACAGCAACGTCCATAGTGACCTGCCGGACAACCTGCTGCGCGTGGTGCTGCACGGCATTCCGACCCCGGCAACCCGCGACCTGGGCTACATGCCTGGTTTCAAGGACAGCCTGTCGGACCGCCAGGTAGCCGACCTCGCGGCCTACCTGCGCCATCGTTTTGCCGCCGACAAACCGGCCTGGCAAGGGCTGGCGTCCAAGGCTGCGCAGGTACGCGCCAACCCTGGCAGCCACTGAGGCTCAGCGGCGCAAGCCGCGCAGCGCAAGGTCACTGATGAAGGTCAGCCAATCGGCTTTGGCCTGTTTGTCGGCCAGGTCCACGGCCAGGAACGAGCTGAGCGTATGGCGGTTGGAGTTATAGAAGTAGCAGAGCGAGGCAATCATCAGGTAGGCGTGGGTAATGCAGATATCGTCACGGAACAGGCCCTTTGCCTGTCCTGCCTCGATGATCGGCCGCAGCACGCCGACCGCTTCGCCGGACAGCGCCCTGAGGTTTTGCGACTTGCGCGCGTGCAAGCCCTGGTGAAGGTTTTCGGTGGCGAGGATGGTGACGAATTCGGGGTGGCGCACATAATAGTCCCAGATAAACGCCACCAGCTCGCGCAGGGCCTGCTCAGGGTCGGCGAGGTCGAGGCGCAGCTTCGCTTCGGCCTGGTTGAAGCTGGCATAGATGTGTTCCAGCACACTGATGAACAGCTTTTCCTTGCTACCGAAGTAGTAATAGATCATCCGGTCGTTGGAGTTGGCCAGCGTGGAGATCTGCTCGATGCGCCCGCCAGTGAAGCCTTCCTTGCTGAAGACCTTCACTGCGGCCTTGAGAATATTGTCCCGGGTGCGGTCGGCCTGCTGGGCGCGAACACCGGTTTTGCGAGTTTGCATGTAGGTCCCTGTGGGGCTGGCCAGATACCCAACACTGCCACAGACATTGAGCCATTGCGCGGCTTTTTCGGCTGGGCAAACCCGCTCTCCGTCCGCTACCGGCCTGGAAGTCAGCAGTCATCGGGGCTGGCTTGCACCTGATCATTGGCAGGTACAGCCAGCCGGATCATGACGGGCTCCCGGGTTACCGGACAGGTGCGTTACTCAAGCAGCGACGCCTCGTTCGCCATCATCACTGACTTCGAACTGCCCCACCAGCTTCTGCAACTTGCCAGCATCCACCTTCACCTTCTGCGCACTGCTTTGCAGCACCAGGGCGGTCTGGCGCATCTCGCTGGAGGACTGGTTGACCTGCTCGATCGTCTTGCCGTATTCCACGCTGCGACGGTTGAGCTGCTGGATAATGGCGAACATGCTCTCCACCGCCTGGTGCAGCTGTACATTTTCGGAAGAAGCGTCCTCCGCCAGGCGCAGGCTGTTGTCGACGTCCTGCACGCCCTGCTCCATGAAGCTTACCGCCTGCCGGGTTTCGCCCTGCAGGCTCTCGACCATGTGGCGAATGTCGTCGGCGGCACGCGAGGTGCGTGCGGCCAGGCTGCGCACCTCGTCGGCCACCACCGCGAAGCCACGGCCATGCTCCCCGGCACGCGCCGCCTCGATGGCGGCATTGAGCGCCAGCAGGTTGGTCTGGTTGGTGATTTCGCTGATCAACCCGGTGATGTTGTCGATCTCGACCATGCGGCTGTCGAGCCGCTGCACGCTGGATGATGAGCGCGCCACCACATCGCGGATCGACTGCGTGCCCGCCTGCACCGCCTGGTACTGCGCGCGTGCGCGGCTGACCACTTCGTCCATGGCCTGCTTCATCTGCTCGGCGCTGACCGAGGCCTGCTGCAGTTCGCCGAGTTGCTCTTCCATGATGATCATCATCTGGTGCACGGCGTCGGCCACGTCGGCGGAGCTTACGCTGGCCTCCTGGCTGCGCCCGAGCATCATCTGGTTGGTGCTGCCGACCGTGCGGCTGGCCTTGACCACCTGCCCGACCACCGCGTCCAGGCGGTCGATGAAGCTGTTGATCCAGCGTGCCATGTCGCCGCTCTCATCATTGGCCAAGGTGCTGGTATCCAGGCGCTGGCGCAGGTTGCCTTCACCCTCGGCGATGGTGCATAGCACACTGCTCATACCATTCAACCTCGCGGCCAGGCGCTTGGGCCCGAGCACGCCAAACAACAAGGTGGCGCCCAGCATGCTCAAGGCCTCGATCACGTCAGTCAGTCCTTGCGGCAGGCCTGCATAGTGCTGCACCAGGTAATTGCAGCCGAACAGCCCCGCCATGATCGCCACATAGGGTTTCATCAACCCGTAGCTCAGCGAACGCCGGCGGTAGACCTCCTCCAGGTCCGCCTCGCACATCATGCCCCAGCGGTCGGGCGAGCCCGGCAACTGGAAGGTAACGCCCTTGCCCACCACTGGCACATGACGGTAGTCCGAATAGCCGGGGTAGGTCACGAACAGGTTGGCACCCCGCCTGATCGTCTCCCTCACGCCAGGGTGCAGTTCCCGCGTGGAAGGGTCGGTGAAACGAAGCTCCAGCTCGGTATGGCGCTGGACCTGTACAGTGGCCCAGGGCGTGTGCACACCGTTCTTGAGGTTTTCGCCATGGGTGAAAGTGGCGTCCTCGAAACGTGAGCGGGACAACGCGGTACCGGGCTGTATGCCAGGGTCGAAGCGCGATTGCGCCATGAACAGGTAGTTGTCGCCCGACTCGGGGTAAATGTGCCCTGCCTCGCGCTGGATCAGGTCACCCAGCACATCGTTGGGCACCCGCCCACACAGACAACCCAGCACTTTGCCCTCGTGCATGAGGGGCTGGTAGAACATCAACGTGACTTCATCGTGGAAGCGCGAGGAAGACGGGCCGATCTGCAAGGTCAGCGAGTCGCTGTAGGGCCCGTGCAGAAACGGTGCTTTCAGCCCCTGCGCCAGAGCTGCCAAATACTCGATACGTGGCGTGCCACGCTGGGGCCAGGTCGAAGCGGTGACGCTGCCGTGCACATCGACGACAAACAGTTCGGAAAAGTCCTCCGCCTGGGCCAGCGTGTTGCGCAACATCGCGCTATCGACTTGAGCGAGCCCGGGCGCCACCTGCTCGGCCAGGTCGGCCAGGTGCTCCCACTGTTCGCGCACCCACTCATGCAGCAACTGCACTCGGGTCTGGGCGATGGCTTCGAAGGTTTGCTCGACCTGCGGGTAACTGGCCCGGTTAAGGCGGCACGCCCAGCCCATGCTGAATTTGCCGGTTTTGCCGAACCACGGCAGCCAGCCCTTTTCACTCGACGATAACTGCATCGAACCACTGGAAAGCGACATTATCTTCACCATAAGCGACATCGAATGGCAATCTGATAGCAAGTCGCACGCCAACGGCGGGAGGCGTGATTAATCGGCGATGCCGCGGAGTGGATGCACTTCATCAGTGCAAGATGCCGGCAGGCAACCCCGGAACGCACCAGCCACGGGCAAAAATGAGCGGTTTAAGCATTCAACTGAAATGAGGCAAATAGCCTCCAGAACTGCTCGCAGATCGCACAACAGTTCGATAATCGCACAAATTCAGCCAAACCCTCTCTACTGTTGCCCTATCTTGCGGCACGCTATAGCGAAAGTCAGCAAGCCATTTCAAGTGCTGACAGGCCCCATCGCTTCACGCGCTCCGGCCAGCCCGACAACCACAACTCCAGGAACAACCAGGAGCTCGCCTTGATCAATAAAACGTACGAGTCCATCGCCAGCGCGGTGGAAGGGATTACCGACGGTTCGACCATCATGGTCGGTGGCTTCGGCACGGCTGGCATGCCGTCCGAGCTGATCGATGGCCTCATTGCCACCGGTGCCCGCGACCTGACCATCATCAGCAACAACGCCGGCAACGGCGAGATCGGCCTGGCCGCCCTGCTCATGGCAGGCAGCGTGCGCAAGGTGGTCTGCTCGTTCCCGCGCCAGTCCGACTCCTACGTGTTCGACGAACTGTACCGCGCCGGCAAGATCGAGCTGGAAGTGGTCCCGCAGGGCAACCTGGCCGAGCGTATCCGCGCCGCAGGCTCCGGCATTGGTGCGTTCTTCTCGCCAACCGGCTACGGCACCCTGCTGGCCGAGGGCAAGGAAACCCGTGAGATCGATGGCCGCATGTACGTGCTGGAAATGCCGCTGCACGCCGACTTCGCACTGATCAAGGCGCACAAGGGTGACCGTTGGGGCAACCTGACCTACCGCAAGGCCGCCCGCAACTTCGGCCCGATCATGGCCATGGCTGCCAAGACCGCCATCGCCCAGGTCGACCAGGTCGTCGAACTCGGTGAACTGGACCCGGAACACATCATCACCCCGGGTATCTTCGTCCAGCGCGTGGTCGCCGTCACCGGTGCTGCCGCTTCTTCGATTGCCAAAGCTGTCTGAGGCCTGCCATGACCATCACCAAAAAGCTCTCCCGCACCGAGATGGCCCAACGCGTGGCCGCAGACATCCAGGAAGGCGCTTACGTAAACTTGGGCATCGGCGCACCGACCCTGGTGGCCAACTACCTGGGCGACAAGGAAGTGTTCCTGCACAGCGAGAACGGCCTGCTGGGCATGGGCCCAAGCCCTGCGCCGGGCGAGGAAGACGATGACCTGATCAACGCCGGCAAGCAGCACGTCACCCTGCTAACCGGTGGTGCCTTCTTCCACCATGCCGATTCGTTCTCGATGATGCGTGGCGGCCACCTGGACATCGCTGTACTGGGCGCCTTCCAGGTGTCGGTCAAGGGCGACCTGGCCAACTGGCACACGGGTGCCGAAGGCTCGATCCCGGCCGTAGGCGGTGCAATGGACCTGGCCACCGGCGCCCGCCAGGTGTTCGTGATGATGGACCACCTGACCAAGACCGGCGAAAGCAAGCTGGTGCCCGAGTGCACCTACCCGCTGACCGGTATCGCTTGCGTCAGCCGCATCTACACCGACCTGGCCGTACTGGAAGTGACACCTGAAGGGCTGAAAGTGGTCGAAATCTGCGCGGACATCGACTTTGACGAGCTGCAGAAACTCAGTGGCGTGCCGCTGATCAAGTGATCCAGGAAGACTTAGGGCTTTCCATGCCTCTGCGGCACAATCAATAGTGCCGCACAAGCGCCGCGAGCAGGGAGCACGCGGTGCTTGAGACTACCTTTACAGCCGCTTCGAAGCCGATGGAACTCTCGGAGAGGTCAACCCAATGAGCTATCGAGCGGGAGCCAGATAGCGGCGTAAAAAATTGCCGGCCACGACTTTACGCCTTTTTTACTCGACATTACCGTAAAGCAGGCAATACTGCCGGCACTGTCCCAACGAGCTCCCTCAATGCCGCTTCCTGCATTGCGTTTCATCGCCTTCATTATTGGTGTATTCCTGATCACGTTGGCCGTCAGCATGGTGATTCCAATGCTGACGCTGCTGGTGTACGACCGCAGCGACGACCTCGGTGCATTCGTCTGGTCGAGCCTGATCGTTCTGTGTGTCGGCCTGCTCATGGTGGCCCGCGGCGTACCCGACACACCGCAACTGCGGACCAGGGACATGTATCTGCTCACGACGGCAAGCTGGGTCATCGTGTGCGCATTCGCGGCGCTGCCAATGGTGTTCATTCGACACATCAGTTACACGGACGCGTTCTTCGAAACCATGTCGGGAATCACCACCACCGGCTCGACCGTGCTGACCGGCCTGGACAGTGCATCGCCGGGGCTGCTGATATGGCGTTCGCTGCTGCACTGGCTGGGAGGCATTGGTTTTATCGGCATGGCCGTGGCGATCCTGCCACTGCTGCGCGTGGGCGGTATGCGCCTGTTCCAGACCGAGTCTTCGGACTGGTCTGACAAAGTGACGCCGCGTTCGCATGTTGCAGCCAAGGTAATACTGCTGGTCTACCTGGGCCTGACTGCATTGGGGACAGGGGCATTGTGGGCAGCCGGCATGACCCCATTCGAAGCCATCAATCATTCGATGTCGCTGATTTCAACCGGTGGCTACTCGACCTCGGATGCCTCACTGGGCCATTGGGAGCAGCCTGCGGTGCATTGGGTAGCGGTGGTCATCATGATACTCGGCAGCCTGCCCTTCACGCTGTATGTCGCCACGCTGCGTGGCCATCGAGGCATCCTGCTCAAGGACCATCAAGTTCGCGGTTTCATTGGTTTTCTCGTCTTCGTCTGGCTCACCGTCGGAACCTGGCTCTGCCTGCACAGCGATCTGGCCTGGTGGGATGCGTTTCGTATCGTTGCAGTCAATGTGACCTCGGTGGTAACCACCACAGGCGTTGCCGTGGGTGATTACACGCTCTGGGGCAGCTTCGCCATCATGCTGTTCTTTTACCTGACGTTCGTCGGCGGGTGCTCGGGCTCCACCGCCGGCGGTTTGAAAATATTCCGTTTCCAGGTGGCCGCTGCCTTGCTTGTCAGCAGCCTGAAGCAGTTGATCCATCCACGGGCAACGATCTCGAAGAAATACAATGGGCACCCCATCGATGAAGAGATCGTACGGTCACTGCTGACGTTCTCGTTCTTCTTCACCGTCACCATTGCGGTCATCGCCCTGGGCCTGTCTTTGATAGGACTCGACTGGATGACGGCGTTGAGCGGGGCGGCCACCGCCGTGTGCAACGTCGGTCCAGGCCTGGGGACGCTTATCGGTCCAGCAGGTAATTTCGCCTCCTTGCCGGACGCAGCGAAATGGTTGCTGACGGTTGGCATGCTGCTTGGACGGCTCGAGATCCTCACCGTACTGGTACTGGTCTCGCCAGTCTTCTGGCGATTCTAGAGCAGAGGCCATCCAGCCAATCAGCCATAAAATTGGGCAGGGACAGCATATTCGTTCTAGGTTTACTGGCGCGGGAATAACAACAACAAGCGGAGAACGACGCCATGAACCCAGCCCTTCGCCTGGCATTGGCCAGCACCTTGTTTGCTGTCAGCGCGGCTGCCCAGGCCGCACCGACCTTCATCAACATCCTCACAGGCGGTACCAGTGGCGTCTATTACCCGGTAGGCGTAGGCATTTCACAGATCTACAGCCACGGCATAGAGGGCAGCAAGACCACGGTGCAAGCCACCAAGGCCTCGGTAGAGAACCTCAACCTGTTGCAAGCCGGTCGAGGGGAGTTGGCATTCGCACTGGGGGATTCGGTGGCAGATGCCTGGAAGGGCGATGCAGAGGCTGGATTCAAAACGCCCTTGAAGAAACTCCGTGCCATCGCAGGTACCTACCCCAACTACATCCAGATCGTCGCCAGCAAGGAGTCTGGGATCACATCCCTGTCAGACCTCAAAGGCAAGCGTATCTCGGTTGGAGCCCCCAAGTCCGGGACAGAACTGAACGCCCGCGCCATCTTCAAAGCTGCGGGGCTTACCTACCAGGACATGGGAAAAGTTGAATACCTGCCCTATGCGGAGTCCGTCGAACTGATCAAGAACCGTCAGCTTGACGCCACGCTGCAATCCTCAGGGCTCGGTCAAGCGGCTATCCGAGACCTGGCCGCGACCTTGCCGGTAGTGTTCGTGCCTATCCCTGCCGAGGTCGTGACCCGCATTGGCAACAACGCCTACCAACCCGCCACCATTCCTGCCAACACCTATGATGGTCAGAGTGCGGACGTATCAACGGCGGCCATCAACAACATCCTCGTCACCCGCGCCGACATCGGCGATGACCTGGCCTATCAGATGACCAAGCTGATATTCGAGAACCTTCCACGCCTGGTCACGGCCCACGCTGCAGCGAAAGATATCCAGGCAGAAAATGCCGCCAAGAACCTGCCCATTCCGCTGCATCCAGGAGCAGAGAGGTACTTCAAGGAGAAAAACCTGCTCCCCTGATGACATTCCTGAGCCATGGAGCAGCGTATGAGTGATACCGCGCAAGGTCTTCACGCCAGCACCGATCGCTGGCCTGCCGCGCTTTTTGCCGTGGCATTGGTCTTTTCGGTTTTCCAGATCGCCACGGCGGCCTTCCCCCTGATTTCCACCCAAGTACTGCGTGCAATACACGTGGGGTTCCTGTTGCTGGTGGTGTACCTGAGCTATTCATTCGTTGGCCACCGTCGGCCGTGGCAACCCCTTGCCTGGCTGCTGGGCCTTGCGGGAATGGCGACGGCTGCATACCAGTGGTACTTCGAAGGGGATCTGATTCAACGCTCCGGTGAGCTGACCACCAGTGACCTGATCGTGGGGCTGTTGCTTATTGGTTTGGTCTTTGAAGCCGCGCGACGCGTCATGGGCATAGCGTTGCCCATCATTTGCGCCCTGTTTCTGGCCTATGGGTTGCTTGGCCAACACTTGCCAGGCGAACTCGCGCATCGAGGCTACGGCCTCGATCAGATCGTCAATCAGTTGGCCTTCGGCACCGAGGGACTGTATGGCACCCCGACCTATGTCTCAGCCACCTACATTTACCTGTTCATCCTGTTCGGCGCATTTCTTGAGCAGGCGGGCATGATTCGTCTGTTCACCGATTTCGCCATGGGGCTGTTCGGCCATCGCAGCGGAGGGCCGGCCAAAGTGTCGGTGTTCTCCTCGGCACTGATGGGTACCATTACCGGCTCGGGGGTGGCCAATGTCGTCACCACCGGACAGTTCACCATTCCGCTGATGAAGCGTTTTGGCTACAAACCTGCATTTGCCGGTGGCGTCGAGGCGACCTCCAGCATGGGCAGCCAGCTGATGCCGCCGGTGATGGGCGCCGTGGCGTTCATCATGGCCGAGACGATCAACGTGCCCTACGCCGAGGTGGCGAAAGCCGCGCTCATCCCAGCATTGCTGTACTTCGGCTCGGTCTACTGGATGGTCCACCTGGAGGCTCGGCGCAGCCATCTGCACGGCTTGCCTCGCGAACAGTGCCCGAGTGCCTGGGATGCGTTGCGACAACGTTGGTTCCTGCTGGTACCGCTGATGGTCCTGGTCGCCCTGTTGTTTTCCGGGCGAACGCCTTTGTACTCGGGAATGGTCGGCCTGGCCCTGACCGCCATCGTCATCCTAGGCTCGGCGATCATCCTGCGCGCTCAAAAAACCTGGCTGCGCGCGGCTTTTTGGGTTGCACTCGGGATACTGTGTTCAGGTTTTTTCCGCATGGGGATCGGGGTGATCCTGATGGTCATTGCCGGCCTGGCCATTGCGTGCTGCTTTGTCCAGGGCGGCCGTGCCACCCTGCACGCATGCGTCATGGCCCTCGCGGAGGGTGCCCGTCATGCGGTGCCGGTGGGCATTGCCTGTGCGCTGGTCGGCGTCATTATCGGCGTCATCTCGCTGACCGGCCTGGCCACCACCTTTGCCGGATACATCCTTGACCTGGGACGGGACAACCTGTTCCTCTCGCTGGTGTTGACCATGCTCACTTGCCTGGTATTGGGTATGGGCATCCCGACCATCCCCAACTACATCATCACCAGCTCCATTGCCGCCCCCGCCCTGTTGGAGCTCGGGGTCCCGCTGATCGTCTCGCACATGTTCGTGTTCTATTTCGGCATCCTGGCCGACCTGACGCCGCCAGTGGCATTGGCATGCTTTGCAGCGGCCCCGATTGCCAAGGAAAAAGGCCTGTTGATCAGCTTCTGGGCGGTGCGCATTGCCTTGGCCGGTTTCGTTGTGCCCTTCATGGCGGTCTATGACCCGGCGTTGATGATGCAAGGTGACAGCATGGGCTCCACGTTGTACATGGTGATCAAGGCGGCGTTCGCGGTAGCCCTCTGGGGATGTGCGTCGATCGGGCATTTGCGTGCCCCCATGCCCTGGTGGGAGCGCCTGTTGGCGTTCGCGGCTGGTGTGTCCTTGATACTTGCCGCGCCCATCAGCGATGAGGTCGGTTTTGCTTTGGGTGCGGCAGTGCTGGGTTGGCACTACTGGCGAACCCGACCGGCCTCTGGCCACCTCGCATGATCAGCCTTTGCGTTGGGTTGGCCGGTGTGGTCTGGGTCAGCCTGCCACTGAACGGTTTTACCCTTGCGTGGCAGCACAGTACCGAAAAGGTCCGCTGGGAAGAGGATTATCAGGTGACCCCGGTGGGCCTGGTACTGGTAGAGGCACGGGTCAAAGGCAGCGGGGCCGGCATGGAGATTCCGGACGACGCTCAACTGCGTGACGGCACTTGGCACTATCGTCGTCATCTACCACCGCTGCAGCCCTTGCACGCCGGGCGAACGCCCGAGGCTGGTGACTACCAGGTCTGCACGACAGACGGGTGCCAGCCACTGTCCTATTGGTTAGGACCGCCGAGCGAACGCATTGCTGCAGTAGACTTCTGGGCCTGTGAAAATCCGCCTTTGGACAGCAGGCGAACCGCCCTGCCCTGACGGCGACAGGGCAGGACCGAATCCACTTCAGCCCACCACGTGCAAGTAATGCAGGTGGCGTTCGTACTGATCCAGGATGTCGCCAATCACATCGTCACGGCTCCACCCCATGATGTCGTAGTCCTGGCCCCCTTCTCGCAGATGCACTTCCGCGCGGAAATACTTGCGGGAATCGGCACCGTCTTCGGTGTCCCGCATGACGAAGCTTGGCGTATTGAAGGCCCGTGGCCGCACCTCGTAGAGGAAACGTCCTTCACCGGCATGGGAGAGCTCCAGAGATACCCGCCCATCATCACGCTCATTCACGCTCACCTCGTAGCCTTGCTTGCGCAGCTCCTGGGCGACCTCTTCACAGGCCGGCCTCACCACCTCGGCGATAAAGCGCGTGACATGAACCCGGCGAGGCATCAATGCAATATTGCGCAGCCTCCGCTGCCAGCCGCCGTGTGGGTGGCGGGTATGGCGTGGGCCCGGCAAGGCTTGATTGCGCAACCCGCGGCGAGTCGCATCAAGACTCAGCGCCTTGAACAAGCCCCAAATCGCAACCAGCAGGATGACCGCGAACGGCAAAGCGCTCGCAATGGTCGCGGTCTGCAGCGCCTTGAGGCCGTTCGCCAGCAGCAACGCGATCGCGACTGCGCCTATGCAGACTGACCAGAAGATACGTTGCCACAGGGGTGAGTGACCTTGTCCGGAGGAGGCGAGCATATCCACGACCAGCGCACCAGAGTCCGCCGAGGTCACAAAGAACACGACCACCATCAGCACCGCGACCAGCGAAATGATGCTGGAGAACGGAAAATGCTCCAGGAAAGCAAACAACGCGAGGGAACTGTCTTCACTGACCACAGCAGCCAGATCCTTCACGCCATCGTTGAGGATCATATGGATTGCCGAGTCGCCGAACACCGTCATCCACAGCAAGGTGAAACCCGCAGGCACGAACAGTACGCCGCAGACGAATTCGCGGATGGTCCGCCCTCGCGAAATACGTGCGATGAACAAACCCACGAAGGGCGACCAGGACAACCACCAGCCCCAGTACAGCAAGGTCCAGCCGCCGATCCAGTCGGTGGGCTCGTAAGCGTAGAGATTGAAGGTTTTATTGACGATGTCCGAAAGGTAGGCGCCGGTATTCTGTACATAGGTCTGCAGCAGGAACACCGTAGGCCCAAGCAGCAGCACGAACAGCATCAGGATCACCGCCAGGCTCAGGTTGAGTTCGGACAGGATGCGAATACCTTTATCCAGGCCGCTAGCCACCGAAAGCGTCGCCAATGCGCAGGTGGCGGTGATGAGGATGACTTGCACGGTGGTGTTTACCGGCAAACCGAACACATGATGAAATCCGCTGTTGATCTGCAATACCCCATAACCCAGCGAGGTGGCCACACCAAACACCGTGCCGAGGATGGCGAAGACATCCACGGCATGCCCTATAGGGCCATAGATTCGCTCACCGATCAGCGGATAGAGTGCCGAACGCAAGGTTAACGGAAGGCCATTGCGGAAGCTGAAGTAGGCCAGGATCAGCGCGACGATGGCATAGATCGCCCAGGCATGCAGGCCCCAGTGGAAAAAGGTGATTTTCATGGCTTCGCGCGCCGCGGCAACGGTGCCGGGATCGCCCACGGGCGGCGTGGAGAAATGCATGACCGGTTCGGCCACGCCGAAGAACATGAGGCCAATCCCCATTCCTGCCGAGAACAGCATGGCGAACCAACTGCTCTTTCGGTAATCCGGCTCACTGTGGTCAGGGCCTAGCTTGATGTCGCCATAGCGGCTGACGGCCAGAAACACCACGCTGATCAACACCAACGCTACAACAAGAATATAGAACCAGCTGGCATTGGTGATGATCCATCGCTGGACTTGCTCGAACAGCGTTTGGGCGTGCTCCTGAAATGCCGTGGCGTACAAGACCAGCAGAAAAACAAGTATCGCACTGGTGTAGAAGACAGGTGGATTGAGGGTGCTCCTGGGTTTGGGGGCTGCAGTCATAGCGGCAGTTCTCCTTGCAAGGCGATGAGCACAGCGTGCCTGGGCACGACGACATTTACCAAGGCTAGCAGCTGGATAAACTCTCGTTTGCCAAGCTCCGTGTGCTCGAAAACAACCACAAACCCTAACGTCTGCAGGAAAAAATCTCAAACCGACGCCTCATTGGAGTGAATGGTTTGGCGCTTTTTGTTCATCTGCGAGTGGTTATTCGGTAGACTACCGCACGGGTGCCAGCTGCACGGTGCAGTGAGGCAGGTTAAAGAACAGCGCAGGTCGGGCCGCCATGCGGGAGCACCTGTGCCTATGCATAAACAAGAATTACCTCGCGCCCAGAAACTGGCCGAGCGCGCCTTCGCCAACCTTGAACGCTTTTTGCACATTGAAGCGGTCAGCGGCATCGTTCTGTTGATTGCCGCAGTCGCTGCCCTGATCTGGGCGAATTCCCCGGCTGCCGACAGTTATGAAGCCCTTTGGCATACCCCGTTGACGTTCGGCGTGGGCTCGCATGTCTATTCGCAGTCCCTGCATTTCTGGATCAATGATGGCCTGATGACCATCTTTTTCCTGGTCGTGGGCATGGAGATCCGCCGCGAGATCCACGAAGGTGCACTGTCCAGCCTGCGTCAAGCCACGCTTCCCATGGCAGCCGCTGTCGGCGGCGTAGCGGTACCCGCACTCCTCTACCTGAGTTTTGGTCACGCGCCAGCAGACCAACAAGGTTGGGCCGTGCCAACGGCGACGGATATCGCCTTTGCGGTGGGCGTATTGGCCCTGCTCGGCAAGTCGATCCCGTCCAACGTACGTGTATTCCTCCTCGCCCTGGCAATCATCGATGACATCATCGCAGTCCTGATCATCGCGTTCTTCTACTCAGGCGGCCTTGATTACACCGGCTTCGGCGTTGCAGTGATCGGCCTGCTAATGGTGATCGGGCTTCAGAAGATCGGAGTGGGTTCAGCCTACGCCTATGTCATTCCCGGTGCGATCGTCTGGCTGGGCATCTTGTTGACCGGCGCCCACCCGACCCTCGCAGGCGTCGTGCTGGGCCTGATGACACCTGTCACCGCAATGCCGATGCGTGAGCGCCCACTGGACGCCATTACCCGCTTCACCGGCGAATTGCTGGGGCGCGCCAAAGCGCCTGAGCAAGATGCCAGCGACCTCATGGACCCGTTGAAACGACTGCGCCTGGCCCAGCGCGAACTGCTGCCGCCGGTAGTGCGCATGCAAGGCACCCTGCACCCCTGGGTAGCCTTCGGCATCATGCCGGTGTTTGCCTTGGCCAACGCCGGGGTCAGCCTTTCGGGTGTCGACCTGTCCGCAGAAGGCCCCCAGTGGGTCATGATCGCCGTCGCTGTCGCCCTGGTTGCAGGAAAGCCCTTGGGCATCGTCAGCGTCAGTTGGCTGATGGTCCGCCTGGGCTGGTGCGTGCTTCCCGCCGAGGTCAACTGGCGTAGCATTGTCCTGGTCGGGCTGCTGGCCGGTATCGGTTTCACCATGTCGATCTTCATCGCCAACCTCGCGTTCGTCGACCCTGGCTCACTCGGGGCAGCGAAACTCGGTGTGCTATCCGCGTCGTTGATCGCAGCCGTGCTGGGGTTGACCTGGGGGGTGTGGAGCATGCGCAGCGCAGCGTCTGCTACCAAAGCCGGTTCGCCCACCTAGCCAATTCCGGACTGGCGATCCCTTGCAGTTGGGCAAGCGGATCGCCACTCCCGGTGCGGCTACAACCTGTGTCGGGTAGGCCTGTGCGGGAAAACACGCCATACTCACGGCTTTTCAAGTCAGCCATGTGTGGACAATGTCCGACCCTACCCGCCCTGCACCTTCACTCCCCCGCCGTTCACGCTGGCGAGAATGGCGCCAGCGACTGGCGTTCTGGATCGGGGCATTGCTGGTGGGGCTCGTTGCGCTGGCATTCGCCTGGCTAGCCGACGCGGCGTTCGCTTCTTTCAAGCGCTTGCTGGAATGGGCACCCTGGTCACCTCTTCTCATCACTCCGCTGGGTTTCGCGCTCCTGGCTTATCTGACGCAACGATGGTTTGAGAATGCGAAGGGTAGCGGCATCCCCCAAGTCATCGCCGCCCTGGAAATGCCCTCTCGCCGGCTGCGCGCCCGATTACTCTCGCTCCCTGTGGCTGCAGCACGCATGAGCCTGACGCTCGGCGCCCTGCTGGTCGGCGGTTCGGTTGGCCGGGAAGGCCCGACCGTCCACATCGGCGCCGCAGTGCTCTATTCCTTTGGCCGACGCTTAGGCCTGCACGGCCGGCGCACCATCGCTGGCCTGGTGCTCGCCGGAGGCGCCGCGGGTATTGCGGCAGCCTTCAATACACCGTTAGCGGGGGTAGTCTTTGCCATTGAGGAGTTGAGCCGCACGTTCGAGCAACGTTTCAGTGGCTTGGTGCTCACTGCGGTGCTGATCGGCGGGGTCGTGACGCTGGGGCTGATGGGGCATTACGCCTACTTTGGCGAGATCAGCGGTCGGATGCCGGTGGGCTGGGGCTGGAGCGTCGTTCCTGCCTGTGCAGTGCTGGGCGGGCTGCTGGGTGGTTTTTACGCCAAGCTTGTGCTGCCCACCGACAAGGGCATACTCGGCCAGGTCTGTACGTTACGCGGACGCTATCCAGTGCGCTTTGCTGCCACCTGTGGGTTGCTGCTGGCCACCTTGGGGCTCGTCTCTGGCAATCATGTATTCGGCACCGGGTATGAAGAAACGCGTGCGTTGCTGGAGGGGCAGCCGATCACGGACACAAGCTTTCTCCTGTGGAAGTTTCTGGCCAACGTCGCGTCCTATCTTTCCGGGATTCCAGGCGGGCTCTTTTCGCCTTCGCTGAGCATCGGCGCCGCCTTTGCGCCGCTGTTGAGCTTGCTGCCCGATGTTGACCCTCAGGCAGGCGCACTACTCGGCATGGGCGCATACCTGGCCGGTGTGACACGCTCGCCACTGACCGCCTCGGTCATCGTGCTTGAACTGACACACAGCCCGGACCTGGCCATTCCCATGTTGGCCGCGACACTGATGGCGGCGGCCATCTCTGGATGGGTGTCTCCGGTCTCGCTTTACCATGCCTTGGCCAAGCAGATTACCGACAAGCTTCATGCTGCCGCGTCTTCTTCCACAGAACCCGCCGCTAGCCGAGCGAGCGCTACTGAAAAACCTTGAGCAGCACCAAGCCTGCCCTGCCAGACGTTAACGGGTAGTCAGGTAGCGGGGCTCCCAACAGGGTGGAACTGTCGCGCGCATTCACGCGTCCGTAGAGTCTGTTGGCCGCTTTAGCACCCCGAGCAACAGCAGGTCGAACGCCTTGCCAGCCTGCGCCAAGCGTGCATTGCCGTCTTCGGCCTCCGCGATCCACACAGCCGCTTCAGCCAAGCTGCCGTAGATCAACGCAGCCAGCGCTTGAGCGTGCGCGTTGACGAAAACGCCCTCTAGTACCAGGTTGTCGATCAACTGGCGCAGCGACTCTATGCAATACCGCTGGGCCTCAGGCGAGCCGCCCCCCAACACCGCTCTGGCGTCGCGCAACACGATACGCTGGATCTCGGGCTCCAGCGCCATCTCCAGGTAGGCGTGGCAGCGTTGGCGGAAGCCGTCCAAAGCGTTATCGGCGGTCTCGGTAATAGCACGCAGGCGCTCGTCCATTTCAGCGTCGAGCTGCTCAACGACGGCTGCCAGCAAGCCCTTCTTGTCGCCAAAGTGGTGGTACAACGCCCCCCGCGTCAAGCCCGCCCGGGCGGTCAGATCATCCATCGAGGCGTGCGCAAACCCCTGCTCGCTGAACATCTGGCGGGCGGTGGCCAGTAACAGGGCTCGAGTTTCTTGCATTGCGGCGCGGGTGCGGCGAACCATCCAGCTATTCCTTGTGTTCTGGCGGCATGGGGTAGGCGTATACGAGTATTCATACCGCTTGCACGCATTGTCTTGGGCGCGAGGCGCACTGACAAGCCTGTCGTATCGTCGCGCGGTGACCGAGCCCCCAAGCCAGGCGGCCAGCCCTGAAGCCGATCAAAGCGAATACGACGCCTGTCGGGCTCGATCGCGCATGCGCTGGTAGCCCCAAAGCGCGACCAACAACACTGCGGCCCCGGCGGCCAAGGCCACGTTGAATCCGGCCTGGGCACCCCACACATCGACCACCTGCCCAGATGCTGCGGCACCGCCGGCAACTCCAACGTTGAGACCGGCGAGCAACCAGGTCATCCCTTCGGTCAGCTTGCTTTCGGGCACGATGCGCTCTACCAGCGACATCGCCACGATCATGGTCGGGGCGAAGAACAGGCCCGCAACCAGCACGGCGATGGCCAGCCCGATGATGTTTCCCACCACCAGCAGCGGCAAGGTTGTCGCCGCCGTCGCCAACCCACCCAGCAGTAGCAGCTTGTGTAGCGGGGTATCGAGTTTCAGGACACCGAACACCAGCCCAGCGACACAGGAGCCGATGGCATAACAGGACAGCACCACGCTGGCCGCAGCCGGCATGTCCATCTGCTCGGCGAATGCCACGCTGACGATGTCGACCGTACCGACGATCAAGCCCATAGCGACCATCAGCAAGGTCAGCAGGCGTACGTCGGCCAGCCTGAACACCGACGTGCTGTCTTGCCCGGTGGCGGCATCGGCCTCTACTGGCGGCTCGGTGCCGACCTGCACCGCCAAGGCGAACACGCCGATGGCCAGGAACACGGCAGCAGCCAATGTACCGGCCTGCGGAAGTACCGCCACGCTCAGCCCCACCGAAATCGGCGGGCCAGCAATGAAGGTGACTTCGTCAAGAACGGTTTCCAGCGAGTAGGCTGTCTTCAGTTGCGCCTTGCCGCGGTAAATCGCGGTCCAGCGCGCGCGCACCATCGCCGACATGCTGGGCATGAAGCCGGCGAGCGCGGCCCCGACGAATAGGGTCCAGTCCGCCAGCCGCCAATAGCTGCAAGCCAACAGCAGAAGGATGCCCAGCACGCTGAGCCCGGCGGCGGCCGGCAATAAGCGGCCCTGGCCATGGCGGTCGACCAGGCGCGAGATCTGCGGCGACATCAGTGCATAGGTCAGCACGAAGGTGGCCGCCACCGCACCGGCCAGGCCGTAACTGCCGGTGATCTGAGACAACATGGTGATGATCCCGATACCGGTCATCGGCAACGGCAGCCGGGCCAGCAGGCCGGCCAAGGCGAAGCCCTTGGCGCCTTTGGCCTGGAACAACTCGCGGTAGGTACTGAACACGCTCGACTCTCCTTATCGAAAGGCCCTTGGGCAGTCACGCTCAAGGCAAAATACATGCAGCTCGTATGATTAAAACCTTATTATCATACGAACTGAATGTAAATACTCGACGGGGAACGTCCTTATTCAGCCGCCCTGCCCCGTGGCGCCTTGCGTGTCCCGAGCACTCGTTCGCCGTTAAGCGAGAGTGAAAGGTGTGAGCGATGAGGCCCGCAGGCCAGTCGCCACGAACGTCACTGCAGTCAGCGCACAATTGAGAGCTTGCTTGAACCACCAAAGCCAACGGCCAAGAACCCTATGCATGGCTTCGCCACGTACTGGAGGACTTGCCGCATGCCGCGAAGGTTGAGGATTACGAATCGCTATTGCCGTGGAAGTGAAAGTCGGGGAAGCCACGGTAAACCAAGCCCTGACCTTGCGGCAGGAAGGGAACGTGGATCGGTTAAGAAACGCAAAAAGCCTTGAATAATCAGGGCTTTCCTCATGCCTCTGGCCCATTGGGCCGGCGCGCTCCGCTTACCATTTGACACCAAGATTCAATGACGTGAACCGTCGCATATGTCGCAGATCACGCGCATGGGCTGGCCCTGCGTTGGAGAACCCTGCGATGACATTGTAGGGACTTTTCTTTCACCCAATTTTCACGACACCTAGGCAACACTCATCCTATCCCTACGTGTGATAGAAGCTCCCATTAGCCCGCCTAGCAGCGGGCTTTCTTTTGCCTAGAATTCGGCCGTTTGTCTTCTGAGTTGTCCGTTCAGCAGGCCCAGGCTGTCCCTTGAGGACACTAGCTAGAGCCACTCTCATGCCACAACTCATCAGATTTATAACCCTTCCCCTGGCCTGTAGTCTTCTGTGGGCTTGCTCTGCTCCTGAGACGAAGTCGCCTGTGGAGACGCCTGGCAGGCCCGAAACCGCAAAGACTCAGTTGCTGGAAGCCGGCGCCGCGACCTTGCAGGCCAAGCCGCCCATTGAGGCCATCAACGCCTACCTGGATGGCTTCCACTTTTACA
>NZ_JBICLK010000094.1:0-667 GCF_043105275.1 Pseudomonas sp. TYF_14 | reverse complement strand
CAAGCCTCACGGGCAATTAGTATTGGTTAGCTCAACGCCTCACAGCGCTTACACACCCAACCTATCAACGTCGTAGTCTTCGACGGCCCTTTAGGGGATTCAAGATCCCAGTGAGATCTCATCTTGAGGCAAGTTTCCCGCTTAGATGCTTTCAGCGGTTATCTCTTCCGAACATAGCTACCCGGCAATGCCACTGGCGTGACAACCGGAACACCAGAGGTTCGTCCACTCCGGTCCTCTCGTACTAGGAGCAGCCCCTCTCAAATCTCAAACGTCCACGGCAGATAGGGACCGAACTGTCTCACGACGTTCTAAACCCAGCTCGCGTACCACTTTAAATGGCGAACAGCCATACCCTTGGGACCGGCTTCAGCCCCAGGATGTGATGAGCCGACATCGAGGTGCCAAACACCGCCGTCGATATGAACTCTTGGGCGGTATCAGCCTGTTATCCCCGGAGTACCTTTTATCCGTTGAGCGATGGCCCTTCCATACAGAACCACCGGATCACTAAGACCTACTTTCGTACCTGCTCGACGTGTTTGTCTCGCAGTCAAGCGCGCTTTTGCCTTTATACTCTACGACCGATTTCCGACCGGTCTGAGCGCACCTTCGTACTCCTCCGTTACTCTTTGGGAGGAGACCGCCCCAGTCAAACTACCCACCA
>NZ_JBICLK010000093.1:0-7836 GCF_043105275.1 Pseudomonas sp. TYF_14 | reverse complement strand
ACGGTGCCTTCGTTGATCTTGATCTTCAGGGCCACACGGTTGCGCGGCTGCGGCACCACTTCGGCATCGACCTCGGCCGAGTAGCGCCCTTGGGCCACGTACTGGCGTTGCAGTTCGTTACGCACACCTTCGAGGGTGGCACGCTGGAAGATCTCGCCTTCGGCCAGGCCCGATTGCTTCAGGCCCCTCATCAGGTCTTCGGTGCTGATCGCCTTGTTGCCTTCAATCTCGATGCTCGACACCGACGGGCGCTCGACCACGTTGATGATCAGCACATTGCCATCGCGGCTCAACTGGATGTCCTGGAAGAACCCGGTCTTGAACAGGGAACGAGTCGAGTCCACCAGGCGGCGGTCGTCAGCCTGGTCGCCGACGTTCAGCGGCAAGGCACCGAACACACTGCCGGCGGAAACCCGCTGCAGGCCGTTGACGCGAATGTCGGCGATCCTGAACGGTGAGGCCTGGGCCAACGTGGCTTTCAGCAGCAGGATGGAGAGCAACAGGCGCGGGTAGTTCATCGGGGTTTCCAGACAAGCGGATTCGGAGGGCAGCAAGCGCGGGCGACCCGCAAGCAGCGGGCGATGAGGATACGGGCGGGCTGTGTACGGCGCGGTTAGCCGAGGGTAAAGATGTGTAAAGTCCGACCGGGCGGCAGTGACAGTGCCGGCTTGCAGGGCGATCATTGCACCCCCTGCAATTGCGATATCTGGCCCTGATGATCCCTGTGCTGCTGGTCGACGACGACCGCGAACTGACTGAAATGCTCTCTTTGTACCTGGCGCGCGAAGGCTTCCAGGCAACGGCCGCGGACACAGGTGAGGAAGGCGAGACCCTGGCGTTGTCCGGCCATTTCCAGGTGGTGGTGCTGGACGTGATGTTGCCAGGCATCTCCGGTATCGAGGTGCTGCGCCGCGTGCGTGCACGTAGTCAGGTGCCGGTGCTGCTGCTGACAGCACGCGGTGACAACATCGACCGCATTGCCGGCCTGGAGCTGGGGGCCGATGACTATGTGCCCAAGCCCAGCTCTCCCGGTGAGCTGGTGGCACGCCTGCGGGCAATACTGCGTCGCGTGCAGCCATACCTGATGGGTGAAACCAGCGCGCCCGAGGTACCTGAACAGGTACGCAGTGGCGCATTGAAAATGTGGCCGGGTCGGCGCGAGGCGCGCTGGGGCGCAGCCACGCTGGAATTGACCGGCTCCGAGTTCAGCCTGCTCGAAGCCCTGGCGCGCCAGGCCGGTCAGCTGGTCAGCAAGCAGGACCTGTCGCTCAATGCCCTGGGCCGGCCGCTGACCCGTTATGACCGACGCATCGACGTGCACGTCAGCAGCATCCGGCAAAAACTTGGCCCGCGTGCCGATGGCAGCAGCTGGATCCAGAGCGTGCGCGGCATGGGCTACATGCTGATCGTCGAATGATGCGCCGGCGTCTGTTCTGGAAGCTGTTCCTGGCGTTCTGGCTGGCCAACACCCTGACCTTCCTGGTGGGGGCGGGGGCCTTCATGCTCAATGAACTGCGCGGCGATACCCCCGGGCTGCGTTCGCTGCTGGCCACCGAGCTGCAAATGCTCGAACGGCATGGCGAGCGGGCCGGCCGCCAGCTGCTGGACGTGTCGCCACAGCCGCAGGATGTGCAAGTAGGCCTTTACGACGATCAAGACCGCTTGCTGGCTGGCCAAACGGTGCACGTGGCGCGTTTCGAGCAGGCACTGCTCGACCGTGACGGCCGCCCACTGGTGCTGCGCGCTTCGGTGGCCACCCGTGTCGGTATGGCACCGCGCCCACGCAACCTTGGCCCGTTCGTGACTGGGGCGGTGATGAGCGCGCTGTTCGCGCTGTTGTGCAGCTTTTACCTGACCCGGCCGCTGACCTGGCTGCGCGAGGCCATGGGCCAGGTTGCCCAAGGCCGTTTCGATGTGCGGGTCAGGCCGCGGCTGGGCAAGCGCCGTGACGAAATCGTCGACCTGGCCGAGGACTGTGACCGCATGGCCGGCCAGCTCAAGGCCCTGGTGCAGGCCCAGCAGAACCTGCTGCATGATATTTCCCATGAGCTGCGCTCACCACTTACCCGCATGCATGCCGCCATAGGCCTGATGCGCCAGCAACCCGACCGGCCCGACATGCTGGAGCGGGTCGAGCGCGAGTCGCGGCGCATGGACGACCTGATCGAGCAACTGCTGACCCTGGCCCGTGCCCAGTCCCGTCAAGGCAACAGTGACTTCGCCAGCGTGGATGTGGTCGAACTGCTGGCGCAGATCGTCGAGGATGCCCGTTTCGAGGCAGGCATGAAGCAGTGCCAGGTGTCCTTGCTGGCTCAGGGCGCGTTTCTCATGCATGGCCATGAAGAACTCCTGTACCGGGCCTTCGAGAACGTCATCCGCAATGCCGTGCGCTACACGAAGCCCGGCACGGCGGTATTGGTGGAGGCCGCACCGGCACCAGGTGGGCAATGGTTGCAGGTGTGCGTCAGCGACCATGGCCCGGGCGTCGACCCGGCGCGCCTGCAGCGCATCTTCGAACCGTTCGACCGTGGCACCGACAGCAGCGATGGCTTCGGCCTGGGGCTGGCGATCGCCCAGCGTGCCATCGCCTTGCACGGTGGCAGCATCACCGCGCTGGCCGCCGCCACAGGGGGCTTGCGGGTGCGCATCGAACTGCCGCAAGCCATTGCTACTTGAAGCCGGTGACCGCGTGGGGAACGTAAGGGGCCTGCAAGCGCGCCACTTCGTCCTCGCTCAGCTGCAGTGACAGTGCGCCCAGGGCATCGTCCAGGTGGGCGGGCTTCGAAGCGCCGACGATAGGGGCGCTGACGCCGGCCCTACCCAGCACCCAGGCCAGCGCAACCTGGGCCATCGGCACCCCCCGTTCGCTGGCGATCTGCTCGACCACATCGATTACCCGGCCGTCCTCCACCTCGGTCTTTTCATAGAACGACTGCCCGGATACATCGGTGCGCGTGCGTTGGGTTTGCTGCCCATGCGGTCGTGTCAGGCGGCCGCGCGCCATCGGGCTCCAGGGCATCAGGCCGACGCCTTGATCCAGGCACAGCGGGATCATCTCTCGCTCTTCTTCGCGGTAGATCAGGTTGAGGTAGTTCTGCATCGACACGAAGCGGCTCCAGCCATGGTTGGCGGCTACCTGCTGCGCCTTGGCGAACTGCCAGGCATACATCGACGATGCACCGATGTAGCGCGCCTTGCCGGCCTTGACCACATCATGCAGAGCTTCCATGGTTTCCTCGATGGGGGTGTGGTAGTCCCAGCGGTGGATCTGGTAAAGGTCGACGTAGTCTGTGCCCAGGCGGCTGAGGCTGGCGTCGATGTTGGCCATGATCGCCTTGCGTGACAAGCCTTGCTCATTGGGCCGGCTGGCGCCTTCCCACATGTTGGCAGGGAAGAACACCTTGGTGGCGATCACGGTTTCTTCACGGCGGGTAAACTCCCTCAGGAGTTTGCCGAGGATGATTTCCGAGGTGCCGGCGGAATAGCTGTTGGCAGTGTCGAAGAAGTTGATGCCTTGCTCGACGGCATGGCGAATGATCGGCCGGCTGGCGTCTTCGCCCAAGGTCCAGGGATGAGTGCCGGCGTCGGGTTCACCGAAGGTCATGCAGCCCAGGCACAGCCTTGAAATGTCCAGCCCAGTGCTACCCAGCTTTACGTACTGCATCGTCGTCTCCTTCAAGGGCGTGAGTGATGGAGTTAGCCTAACGCTGGCAGGGTTGGGCGAAAATTCCGTATTGATGCATGCGCCATCTGCAAGAATTCACAAGCGTAGCAGCGGCCGCACCTGTTGCTGAAGGAAGTCGGTAACCGCCTTGATCCGCGGTGTGGCGCGCACGTCTTCATGCACGGCCAGCCAGATTTCGATGCTCATTGTCTGTTGGGCGCTGCCTGCTTCTTTCAGACCGTGTTCCTGTGCCATGAACGCGGGCAGGCAGGCGATGCCGATGCCGCCGGCACAGGCTTGGGCCTGGATGCGCAGGTCATTGCTGTGCAATGCGAACGGCTGCTGGCCGGCCTGGAGGTTGAGCCATTGCTGTTGTGGGGAACGGGCTTGAGACTCGTCGTAGCCGATGTAGCGCCTGACCGTTGCGCTGGCCAGGTAACCGGGCGAGGCATACAGCCGGTAATCCAGGTGCCCCAGCAGGCTGACCACCAGAGTTGGCTCTGTCGGCCTGGCCAGGGCGATGCTGATGTCAGCTTCGCGGCGGACCAAGGATGCCTTGGATTTGCTGCCTACCAGCTTCAGGCGCAGCTGTGGGTAGCGCTGGTACAGCTCGCCCAGGCGCCGGGCGACGATGCTGCCCAGCAGCGCCGGTGGTGCCGAGAGCACCACTTCGCCTTCCACTGTCTGTTGGCCGGCGCTGGCGAAATGCTCCAGGGCAAAAGAGGACATGGCCATCTGCTCGGCGAGTTCCGCAACACGTTGGCCTTCGTGGGTGAGGGCATAAGCGCGGGGACGTCGGTCGACCAGCTTGAGCTGGAGCGAAGCCTCGAGCGAGGCGATGCGCCGGGCCACGGTGGCGTGGTCGACACCCAGGGTCTTGGCAGCAGCCGACAGCGAGCCGGCCGAGCTGAAGGCGGAGAAATGGCGCAGGTCTTCCCAATCGAACATGAATGACTCGGCAGTGGCGGGTGCATAAAGGGGTAGGGTAACCCTTTATGACCATGCCGGCTTCAATGCCCGCCTTTCATCCGCCGCGCCACCAGGTAAATGCCCAGGCCAACCAGCGCAGTCGCGGCGCCGATGTACCCGGTGCTGGTCCAGCCCATGCCGGCAGTGATCGCCATGCCTCCCAGCCACGGCCCCAGGGCATTGGCCAGGTTGAACGCCGCATGGTTGGACGCCGCTGCCAGGCTAGGCGCCTCATGGGCAATGTCCATGAGGCGGATCTGTAGCGGTGCCGCCAAGGCGATCATGGTGCCCACCAGGCCGATGCCCAGCAGCAGGCTCCACAGCGCCTGGGCGGCGAAGGTAAAGAACAGCAGCACGGCGACCGACCACATCAGTACCAAGCCCACGGCGCGGAACTGCAGGCGGTCGAACAGCTTGCCGCCAGCGATGTTGCCGACGATACCGCCCACGCCGAACGCCGCCAGACCAAACGGAATCCACTGTGGCGACACCTGGGTCACGTGCAGCATGGTCGGTGCCAGGTAGCTGAACACGCAGAACATGCCGGCAAAACCGATCGAAGCGATGGCCAGCGCCATCCATACCTGTGGGAGGGCAAAGGCCTGGAGCTCCTTGCGCGGGTCGCTGCGTGTTTCGTCGTGGCGCTGGGGCACGAAACGCCAGACCAGGGCGATGGTGCACAGGGCGATCGCGCCGACCAGCACGAATGCCGAACGCCAGCCGAAGTACTGGCCCAGGAAGGTGGCAACCGGGTTGCCGAGCAACATGGCCAAGGTCAGGCCCATCATCACCCGTGCCACGGCCCCCGCGCGCTGATCCTTGGCGACCATGCTCGAGGCCACCACTGCGGCAATGCCGAAGTAGGCGCCGTGGGGCAGGCCGCTGATGAAACGAAATGCGACCAGGCCACCGAACGAGGGGGCAAAGGCAGTGGCCAGGTTGCCCACGGCATACAGCAGCATCAACAGCAGCAGCATGTGCTTGCGCAGCAGTTTGGCACCGAGAATGGCCAGTGTCGGGGCGCCAACCATTACCCCCAGCGCATACGCGCTGATGGCATGGCCCACCTGCGGTTCGCTCAACTGCAAATTGCTGGCAATGTCGGGCATCAGGCCCATGATGGCGAATTCGCCGGTGCCGATGGCAAAGCTGCCCAGTGCCATGGCGGCTTCCATCTTGGCGACGGTGTTTTTACTGGGGAGCGGGGGGCGTTCCTGGACTGACATCTGTATCCCTATTGAAACATGCTGAAACGTTCAAGGCGGGATAATAGTCAATCGATGGCTGCAACGTCGAGGATGCTGCCCCGGCTTCCGCGACGTTGCAGCCCGTGTCCTGCTCAGTACGGGCGCGCTTGCTACGCCCCTGGCTGAAGTGACGGGATCCTGTGGCAGCGGGTACGCCTGCTCTTTTAGACTGCGGGCGGTGACGCGCCAACGCTCGGCAAACGGTGAGTACACGCGCCACACATTCGGTTCACAAGGACAACTGCAATGTCAGATACCCCGCGCAACCCGCTGCTTATCGATGGGGCCGTCGGCCAGATCGAGCTGTTGATCGACTACCCCGACGGACCACCCAAAGGGCTGGTGCTGGTCAGCCATCCGCAACCGCTGCTGGGCGGTAGCCCACGGCATATCGTGCCACTGACCCTTGCACGGCAGCTGCGTGCAGCCGGCTGGCAAGTGGTACGGCCGAGCTTTCGTGGGGTGGGGCAGACGCAAGGCACGCACGACCAGGGCATCGGTGAAGCCGAGGATTGCATCGCGGTCATCCGTCACTTCAACCAGCAACAGCCCGAGCTGCCGGTAGCCCTGGTCGGGTTTTCCTTTGGGGCCTACGTGTTCGCCCGGGTTGCCTGTGCGCTGGAAGGGCAGTTGCAGGCAGTCGCATTGATGGGGCTGCCGGTGGGGGATGTACCGGGAGGGCGCTATTACGAGCCATTGCCGCTGCCTGGGGATTGCCTGTTACTGCAGGGTGAACAGGATGAAATGGCACCGCTGGCCAACCTGCTGCAATGGGCTGGCCCTGAACAACGGGCAGTGTCGGTATACGCCGGTGCCAATCACTTTTTCAAAGGCTGTCTGGGGCGTGCCGCGGAGCAGGTGATTGCTCATCTCGCCCAGAAGACTGGCCCTCACCGCTCCAGGTAATGCGTCTGTGCAGCAAAGTCGATGAACCGCTTGCTGGCCAGCGACAGGTATTCCCCCGAGCGCCAGCACAAGCGGAAACTCATCTGCTGTGCTGGCCGGAACGGCACGCCGACGATGCCTGGCGTGCGTTGCTGCACCGAGCGCAGCAGGGTCGCCACCCCCATGTTGTCCAGCGCGGCCTGCACCACCAGCGAGACGAAGTTGCTCTGTAGCGCCACCTGGTAAGTGATGCCATGTTCGGCGAAGAACGCATCCAGAAGATGGCGTTGAACGAAGGTGCGATCGAACACCACCATGTCGGTATTGCGCAGGTCTTCGGCGGTGAGGTAGGCCTTGCCGGCATAGGGGTGATCCGGGTGCATGCACGCCAGCATCTCGTCGCTGCCCAGCAGGATCGACTCCTTGTCGGGCGGTACACGCCGGGACTCCAGCAGCGCCAGGTCGATTTCCCGTTGCTCCAGGCGATGGCCAATGTCTTCGGCACTGCCTTCGAACACGGTCATGGCAATGCCCGGGTACGACTTGCGGAAGGCGTTCATCAACCCGGGGACGTAGTGCAGGCCGAACATCGGCGGGATACCTAGGCGTACTTCACCGCGCTTGAGGTCAGCCATGTCGCGCAGCTCTTGCCGGGCAACGTCCATTTCGCGCAGGGCAGAGGCAATGCGCGGCAAGAACTGCTCGCCTTCTGCCGTGAGGATCACTTTGCGCGTGGTGCGGTTGAACAGGGTTACCCCCAGTTCTTCTTCCAGCCGGGTAACGGCCATGCTCAGCGCGGGCTGGGCGATGTGCAGGTGCTGCGCGGCCTTGGTGAAGCTGCCTTGCCGGACGATTTCGACACAGCAGCGCAATGCCTTGAGGTTCATTGAGGGGTGCTACCTTTCATGCGGGATGCATTCATAACGAACTGTGATGCTAAGCATCATAACAATATATTTATTATTATTAACCAGAGGGCCTACGATGCGCGCCACTGAGACATCCTGCAACATCTCAGTCACGCAGCTTAATAAATCTGCAATCCCACAAAGATTTTGAGGTAGTACCCCA
>NZ_JBICLK010000092.1:0-2866 GCF_043105275.1 Pseudomonas sp. TYF_14 | reverse complement strand
GTGAAGGTCAATGCACTGTGGTTGTTGATCGGCAGACCATCTTTGTTGGTAAGGGTGATGGTGTAGGTGATCTCACCACCTTCGGTCACCGAAGGCGTCGCGGTCAGCTTGGCCACCACTTCGTCGGTGGTATCGGTCACTTGAACCGAAGCCGCACCGCCCAGCTCGAGGTTCTCGAAGGTCGCACCAGTGGCGTCCACCGCCGAGTTGATGCCCAGGCTGATCTGGCCAGCGTCGTTGTAAACGTCATCACCCTGCGCAGCGTGGGTGTACGGCGCGCTGGTCTCGCCAGCCTTGATGGTGACCTGGGCGTTGTTGCTCAGGGTCACGACCAGGTCGTGGGCCAGCGGCTGGTTGACGTGTACGGTGAACGTCGGTTTGACGTTCTCGGCCACCGAAGTCTGGTCGGCCGTGATGGTGACCTTGACCAGGTCGCCTTCGTTGCTGCCGCCCGGGTTGCCTGGGGTGCCAGGCTCGTCGGTGACGGTAGTGCTGACCGGGGTCTTGTCGAGTGTCAGTTGTTCGAACTTGCCGACATCCGCACCTTCAACGGTTGCGATCGATTTGATCACAGGGTCGTTGGTACCGACGTAGACGTTGTCCGGGGCAGTCACGGTTGCAGTACCCACGGTGCCGTTGGCCGGCACGGTGATGACGGTTTTGCCGTCGCTCAGTGTGAAGGTCAATGCACTGTGGTTATTGATCGGCAGACCGTCTTTGTTGGTCAGCGTGATGGTGTAAGTGATCTCGCCGCCTTCGGTCACCGAAGGGGTCGCGGTCAGCTTGGCCACTACTTCGTCGGTGGTATCGGTGACATCCACCTTCGCGGCACCGCCCAGCTCGAGGTTCTCGAAGGTCGCACCAGTGGCGTCCACCGCCGAGTTGATACCCAGGCTGATCTGGCCAGCGTCGTTGTAGACGTCATCACCCTGCGCAGCGTGGGTGTACGGCGCGCTGGTTTCGCCAGCCTTGATGGTGACCTGGGCGTTGTTGCTCAGGGTCACGACCAGGTCGTGGGCCAGCGGCTGGTTGACGTGCACGGTGAAGGTCGGCTTGACGTTCTCGGCCACCGAGGTCTGGTCGGCCGTGATGGTGACCTTGACCAGGTCGCCTTCGTTGCCCGGCGTACCTGGCTCGTCGGTAACCGACGTGCTGACCGGCGTCTTGTCCAGCGTCAGTTGCTCGAACTTGCCGACATCCGCACCTTCAACGGTTGCGATCGATTTGATCACAGGGTCGTTGGTGCCGACGTAGACGTTGTCCGGGGCAGTGACAGTGGCAGTACCCACGGTGCCATTAGCCGGCACGGTGATGACGGTTTTGCCGTCGCTCAGCGTGAAGGTCAATGCACTGTGGTTGTTGATTGGCAGACCGTCTTTGTTGGTCAGCGTGATGGTGTAGGTGATCTCGCCGCCTTCGGTGACCGACGGGGTGGCGGTCAACTTGGCCACGACTTCGTCGGTGGTGTCGGTGACATCCACCTTCGCGGCACCGCCCAGCGCCAGGTTCTCGAAGGTCGCACCAGTGGCGTCCACCGCCGAGGTGATGCCCAGGCTGATCTGGCCAGCGTCGTTGTAAACGTCATCACCCTGCGCAGCGTGGGTGTACGGCGCGCTGGTTTCGCCAGCCTTGATGGTGACCTGGGCATTGTTGCTCAGGGTCACGACCAGGTCGTGGGCCAGCGGC
This sequence comes from Pseudomonas sp. TYF_14, assembly GCF_043105275.1. Classification (NCBI taxonomy): domain Bacteria; kingdom Pseudomonadati; phylum Pseudomonadota; class Gammaproteobacteria; order Pseudomonadales; family Pseudomonadaceae; genus Pseudomonas; species Pseudomonas sp. TYF_14. The sequence continues at coordinate 1,180 of NZ_JBICLK010000092.1, read as the reverse complement.
TGGTTGACGTGCACGGTGAACGTCGGTTTGACGTTCTCGGCCACCGAAGTCTGGTCAGCAGTAATAGTGACTTTGACGATATCGCCTTCGTTGCCTGGAGTGCCTGGCTCGTCAGTGACCTCGGTGCTGACTGGAGTCTTGTCCAGGTTCAGGTTTTCGAACTTCCACGCATCTGCGCCGCTGACGGCGTCGATGGCATTAACCACCGGCTGGTTGGTGCCGACATAGACGTTGTCCGGGGCGGCTACAGTGGCCGAACCGGTGGTGCTGTTGGCTGCCACGACGACAGTGGTGCCATCGGTCAGCTTGAAGTACAGCTCCGAGTGGTTGTTGATCGGCAGACCGTCTTTGTTGGTCAGCGTGATGGTGTAGGTGATCTCGCCGCCTTCGGTCACCGAAGGGGTGGCAGTCAGCTTGGCCACGACTTCGTCGAGGGTGTCGGTCACTTGAACCGAAGCGTTGCCGCCCAGTTGCAGGTTCTCGAACGCAGCACCAGTGGCGTCCACCGCCGAGTTGATGCCCAAGCTGATCTGGTCAGCGTCCTGATAGACGTCATCGCCTTGCGCGTCGTGGGTGTACGGCGCGCTGGTTTCACCGGCCTTGATGGTGACCTGAGCGTTGTTGCTCAGGGTCACGATCAGGTCGTGGGCCAGCGGCTGATTGACGTGCACAGTGAAGGTTGGCTTGACGTTCTCGGCTACCGAGGTCTGGTCGGCCGTGATGGTGACCTTGACGATGTCGCCTTCGTTGCCTGGAGTGCCTGGCTCGTCAGTGACGGTAGTGCTGACCGGGGTCTTGTCCAGGTTCAGGTTTTCGAACTTCCACGCATCTGCGCCGCTGACCGCGTCGATGGCATTGACCACCGGCGCGTTGGTGCCGACATAGACGTTGTCTGGTGCGGTTGCAGTGGCCGAGCCCGTGGTGCTGTTGGCTGCCACGACGACAGTGGTGCCGTCGGTCAGCTTGAAGTACAGCTCCGAGTGGTTGTTGATCGGCAGACCGTCTTTGTTGGTCAGGGTGATGGTGTAGGTGATCTCGCCGCCTTCGGTCACCGAAGGGGTCGCGGTCAGCTTCGCCACCACCTCGTCGAGGGTGTCGGTCACTTGAACCGAAGCAGCACCGCCCAGTTGCAGGTTCTCGAACGCAGCACCAGTGGCGTCCACCGCCGAGTTGATGCCCA
>NZ_JBICLK010000091.1:0-1863 GCF_043105275.1 Pseudomonas sp. TYF_14 | reverse complement strand
CGTAGCGCGTCAGCTGGCCGGCAACATCGACCTCATAACGGTCAATGCGACCGTCCGGGCGTTCGCTTTCGACCAGATAGCCACGTGCGTCGTAGCGGAAGTGGGTGTGTTCACCCCGGGCATTGATGCTTTCGCGTAGGCGGCCATGGGCGTCGTAGTGATACAGCGTCTGGGCATTGCTGCAGTCGCGGTAGCTGAGCAACTGACCGCACGTGTTCCAGCTCAGGTACTTGCTCTTTTCGAGGGCATCGGTGACCTAGGTAACACGGCCTTCCGGGTCGTATTGGTACTGTGTCTCGCGCCCCAGCGGGTCCTGCTGCCAGAGCAGATTGCGTGGCCGTTGTTGGGAGCGACAAGGATGTCCAAGCCTCGGGTCGAGCAGGTGCAAAAAGTGCCGCCCGGTGACGGTGTTATAACTACCGTCGCCCAGGGGACTAGACGCGAATGCTACATTGCGGGATGGTTTTTTTGCAGATTCTCCGGCGTTAGTGCGGACGGCACTTAATCATGACATAAGTTCTTGCCAGAACTCACCGCTCTCTGCGTGTACGGCAGATATTACTTCTGAAGGGGTTCCTTGTTTCAGGAAAATAGTTCCGACTCCTCTTGCAAACATTTCAAAATTGCAAGCGATAGCTTTGCAGTCAGATATTTTCGATTCGCTAGTAATAGCAAAAATTTTCCCGTTTTCCGTATTTAGCAATATTGTATAAGGGTCGGATGTTGCTATAGCAATGGTGTTGGTCGGTCTTGATTTTTCAGTCCACCAACGACTAAAGTCATCATCTGTGTTAATTTCTATGAGTTGCTTAATATAATCTTCGTTTGTGCCGAATGATATAGGGCCAAGAGTAAAATTGTTAATGTTGTACTCTTGAATGAAAAGCAAGAATTCGCTTGGGATCTTTGCGTTGATTGAGTTTTCCAGCATGTTTATATTTGTGGGGGGCGATGTTCGGCGTTTAAGTATAAGGTCATACATTTCGCTGCCGAGAGGCTCGAATTTTGTTCTGAGTTGAGACTCAATCTGTTCTATGGTGAGTAGCATTCTTAATCCTTACTTTGCATGCCAAGGGCCACCGCTGCCCACATGGGTTTTTGATGGTACAGGTATAGCATAGTGTCCAAAATTAACATGGTGGTGGACTATATTGTCACCTTTATATTTGGCGTGCTCAGGGAAAACTTTTATCCAAATGTCATCAATTTTAGGTGAAATGCCAAGCTCATTTATTCGATATTGATTGCTTTTGCTTAAGGATTCAGGCTGGAGATTTTTCCATTGCTGCCAAAATTCCCTGTTATTCCTGATGCCGCCATTTGAGGTTTTCGTGCCGCTAGTGAATGTTCGTGTGTCTATTGAGAATTTTGGATCCGGTCGTCCTGGCGTCCGTGGGTCAAACCTAGTCTGATATGGGTTGTCGCCTCTTGATGGCTTTTTGTTTGCCCCGAGGCATCCGCTTAGTCCTAGAGGATCAAGCCAGCCAGTAGGGTTGGGGGAGTATTGATAGAGGTTCAATCCGCCCACTAACCCAATCGGATCCTGCTGGGTAAATCGCCCCACATCCGGATCAAAAAACCTGAATGTGTTGTAATGCAGCCCGGTTTCACGGTCAAGATATTGGCCTTGAAAACGCAGGTTCTGCTCGCGTCCCACCTTGCGAGCATGCCACTCGTCTCGCATCTTGCCCTCGGCCTGGTGTTCGCTGCACCACACTGTCTTGCCGTCAGTGTCGGTCAGCTGTTCCGGCAGGCCAGCCAGGTTGGTGTGGAAGCAGGCGAACGCCTCACTGCCCGGCTTGCCATCAAGGCGGGCCAAGGGTTCGTAGCTGCTCGGGTCGGCATACACATACAAGCTAGCCA
>NZ_JBICLK010000090.1:0-2298 GCF_043105275.1 Pseudomonas sp. TYF_14 | reverse complement strand
TTGGCTTCCACCTTGTGGTAGGTGGGGTTCATGGATCGGTTACGTTGTGTCCCGAATAGGTCTTGCCCGTGTGGGGTAGGTCAAGGAAGCGACCGATGATCTTTTCGAGGTTAGCGTTTTCGTCATTGGCGGCGTTGGACATCCCTCGGCGCTGTGTTTGGGTGAGTACCTCGGCAATCAGGTTGTCGCTGGCATCGTAGCGATAGGCCTTGTCCAGCAGCGGCAGCACTTCAGCAGGAGCATCGCGGTAGTGAATAGCCTTGCCGGCCAGGCGACCGCTGGTGTCGTAGCGTGTGCGGGTGACCAGTTTGCCTTGGGTGCGCAGGACCTCGTCGTGCACCGCATCGCGCTCGAAATCGCTGATCACCCGGCCGTTCAAGTTGATCTGGTGCAGGTGTCCGCTGCCGTAGTACAGGTGATTGAGTTCGCGCTGGTCGGGCAGCACCAGGGTCTGCAAATTGCCCAGCGCGTCGTAGCGGTACTGCAGCAGGCCCGCGCTGTTGGTTTCGCTGAGCAGTTGCCCGTTGGGGTCGTAGGTGTAATCGAGTTGCTGCTTCTTGCCCTGGTTGTCTGTGAAGGTGATGGACAGCAGATTGTCGGCCGCGTCGTAGCGGTAGTCGGTGGTGCCATCTTCGGTGCGCTTGCTGACAAGCCGGCCGATGGCGTCCCGCTCGAAGTCATGGCGGATGGCAGCCGTCCGTGTCGGCGGGGCATTATCGGACAGGGGCGGCTGCTCGTCAGGCGAGGGCACATGGGTAAGACGAATGACCTCATCCAGCACGTTGTAGGCATAGAGGCGGCCACTGCCATCCAGGTCTTTTTGTGCCACCAGCCGGTCCAGTTCGTCCCAGCCGAAGCGGTATGACTCGTCATTCTCGTTGGTGAGTTGCAGTAGCCGACCATAGGCGTCGTAGCGGAACTTCACGCTGTAGCCCATGGCGTCCGTGCGTTCGACCAGCCGGCCGCTGGGGTCGTAGCGAAATTGCAGGCCTCGAGCGGTTCATCGCCTGAACAAATTAAAGTCGCAGATCTCAGTAGTTCCTGATTGATTAAATGCGCCAGTGTGAGCGCTGATATATAATAATGCTGGTCAGAGACTTTTATTGGGAATATGTTCTTTGAGAAGCTTGTCTGATATTCTGCTCCACCATGGTTTCTCAGTGTTGATTTGTTTGGGTGGGTTGGTGAATCGTTTGCTTTTCAGTGCGTTAATTATTAGCTCGTCAGATTCCTTGATTATGTTGTCATCATGATGGAGGCCGAGTGTTGTCATGATGTTTATAGAATCAAATAAATGCCCTATTTTTTCGCTCTCCTCGTATAGTAACTCGCTTTCATGAGTGGATAGGCGCTTCAAGTATTCAAAGGTTAGTTGAATGACGTCAGGGAATTTTGAGTTGTTAACGCTTGAAACAAATTCCATTAGAATTTCCCTGCTAGCTAGTTTGTCATTGCAAAGCCATGTGTAAATTTCGCTAGCCAGCATTTCAATGTCATGAGGTCTTCGGTATCCTTTTCTAATGGTAGCCATTATTTTTTTCTCAGGGGACATAATCTAAAACCTCTAATTTGGAGTGCTGAATCCAGGTAGGCGCCTTAAGTTTGACCACGATTCAGGGAAATGAGTTAAAATAACAGGTACTTTTCCTGTCTGACTGGTTGCGGTAAATAATCCAGTGTCAGGATCGTGATAGCCGACTCTTGGCTTGTTAGTGTACCGGTCCCTGTAGGTGAATTTTCTTCCATTTTGTATCGTCGTTCTTGCACTAAAATCGTATTCCTTCGCTGAATTTGCTCCTACTTGAGAGCCATGCTTTTCGAAATGATCTCTAAGTCCGGGCCCATTAAGGTTTTGACGTGCTCTATTCCATTTCGAGCTCTTGGCGACACCACAGAACAATCCAAGAGGGTCAATCCATGCCAGCGGGTTCGGTCCATACGCGTATGAGTTTAACCCGCCTTCCAGTCCAATGGGATCCGGTTGAATAAAGTGACCAGTGGTAAAATCGTAGAACCTGAAGGTGTTGTAATGGAGGCTTATTTCTCTGTCAACATACTGACCTTGATATCGCAGGTTCTGTTCTCTCGCCTGGTGTGGACTGTGCCACTCATCCCGCGTCTTCCCCCAGCCCTCATAATCGTTACGCCAAATCGCATTGCCATTCGCGTCAGTCAGTTGCTCGGGAAGCCCGGCCAGGTTGGTATGAAAATACTGAACCACCTCCCTACCCATCGACCCATCGATCCGTGCTAGCGGCTCATAGCTGTCCGGAGTGGCATACACATACAAGCTAGCCA
>NZ_JBICLK010000008.1:0-27881 GCF_043105275.1 Pseudomonas sp. TYF_14 | reverse complement strand
CCTTCGGGGTGGCTTTTTTGTTTGCGGCGGCCAACGGCGGTATGCTGGACGCCTGCCTGGGAGAGTGAATACATGGCCTTCGATTTTGATCTGTTCGTGATTGGCGCCGGGTCCGGTGGTGTGCGCGCAGCGCGTTTTGCTGCCGGTTTTGGTGCAAAAGTGGCAGTGGCGGAAAGCCGCTACCTGGGGGGGACCTGCGTCAACGTCGGTTGTGTGCCGAAAAAACTGCTGGTATACGGCGCGCACGTTGCCGATGAGCTGGAGCAAGCCGCAGGTTTCGGCTGGACGTTGGAAGAGGGGCATTTCGACTGGGGCACCCTGATTGCCAACAAGAATCGGGAAATCGAGCGCCTCAACGGCATCTACCGTAACCTGCTGGTCAACAGCGGGGTGACCCTGTTGCAGGGCCACGCGCGGCTGACGGGTGCCAACGAAGTGGAAGTGGACGGTCAGCGCTACACCGCCGAGCATATCCTCATCGCTACCGGTGGCTGGCCGCAAGTACCGGACATTCCCGGCAAGGAACTGGCCATCACCTCCAACGAAGCCTTCTACCTCAAGGATTTGCCGCGCCGCGTGCTGGTGGTGGGTGGGGGTTATATCGCCGTCGAATTCGCCGGCATCTTCCAGGGCCTGGGGGCCGACACCACACTGCTGTACCGTGGCGACCTGTTCCTGCGCGGCTTCGACGGCTCGGTGCGTACTCACCTGAAGGAAGAGCTGGAAAAACGCGGCCTCGACCTGCAGTTCAACGCCGACATCCAGCGCATCGACAAGCTTGAAGATGGTCGCCTGAAAGCCACGCTCAAGGACGGCCGCGAGCTGGTAGCCGACTGTGTGTTCTATGCCACCGGCCGGCGCCCGATGCTGGACAATCTGGGCCTGGAGAACACCGGCGTCGAGCTGGATGAGCGCGGTTACATCCGGGTTGATGAGCAGTACCAGACCACCGCGCCCTCGATTCTCGCCATTGGCGATGTGATCGGCCGCGTGCAGTTGACCCCAGTGGCCTTGGCTGAAGGCATGGCCGTGGCGCGGCGCCTGTTCAAACCCGAGCAGTACCGCCCGGTGGATTACCAGAACATCCCCACCGCGGTGTTCAGCCAGCCACCCATCGGTACCGTAGGCTTGACCGAAGAGCAGGCGCTGGAGGCCGGGCACAAGGTGCAGGTATTCGAAAGCCGCTTCCGGGCCATGAAGCTGACCCTGACCGACATTCAGGAAAAGACCTTGATGAAGTTGGTGGTCGATGCCGAGACCGACAAGGTGCTGGGTTGCCACATGGTCGGTCCTGACGCTGGCGAAATCATTCAGGGCCTGGGCATTGCGCTTAAAGCCGGTGCCACCAAGCAGCAGTTCGACGAAACCATCGGCGTGCACCCGACGGCGGCCGAAGAGTTCGTGACCATGCGCACCGTCACCCGCTGATGATCAATACACCCACACCTCGACCCGCCGGTTGCGCAGCCGGCCTTGCTCCAGTTCATTCCCGGCCACTGGCAGTTCATCGCCCATCCCGGTCACCTGCAACACCTCCACGCCACCGCGCGCCAGTTCGCGGCGCACCGCTTGCGCACGTAGGCGGGAGAGCAGGGCTGCGCGCCCAGGGGTTTCCTTTGGGTCGCCGAACCCCACCAGCACTGCCTTGCCCTGCAGCTTCCCGGCCTGGCGCAGGTACTCTGTCACCCGCTGCACGTCGCGCAGGGCCTTGTTATCCAGGCTGGCGCTTCCTTCCTGGAAGCGGAAGTTCACACTCAGCCGCTGCGCCTGCCGGGCCAGGGTACGATAGGGCGGTGGCATGTCGCTTTGGGGGGCGACAGACAGGGCCTTGATCTGCTGCGAAACGAAACCCTGCTGGGCGATGATCGCCTGGCCGGCCGGGCTCTGGGCAAAATCGACCAGGGCCTTGGCCTGGGGCTTGGGGTTGGCCGGCAGGTAAAAGTACAGGCGCCGTGAGAGCGGGTAGTCCTCGCTGGCCACCCGTGCGCGCTCCGGCAGCATGGCCGGTGCGTCGCCCTCGGCCACCGCCAGCACCTTGGCCCCGTGTACGGCGGCCAGGCTGCTGAAACCGATGGCCTGGCGGTCGGTACCCACGCGTGCCGCCAATTCGTCACTGGACTCGAAACGCCTCGCCTTGGCCGAAAGCTCGCCCTGCTGAGGTTCCAGCACCAGTGCCTTGAAGGTCTCGAAAGTGCCGGAACGGTCGTCACGGGCATACAGATGAATGGCCCCACCAGGTATGCCCAGTTGTTCCCAGCGCTGGATCTGCCCAGAGAAAATGTGTGCCAGTTGCCGGATGTTCAGTTGGGGTATTGGGTTGTCGGGGTGGACGATGACCGCGACGCCGTCGAGGCCGATCACTTGCTCGGCGCCGGCTGCGCGAAGGTCGCCCAGCGCCTGCAACTGGCGCACTTCACTGTCGTTGATCGGCCGCGAGGAGGCGGCCAGGTCCGCGTCGCCACGGCCCAGCGCGACAAAGCCGGTGCTCGAGCCGTGGGCGGCAATGTCGATGCGCAAGGGCTGGCCGTGCCCGTCGCGGGCGGTAATCACCCACTCGTTGGCGACCTTGCCCGGCTGTTGCTCGATGGCGGTGGCCTGCTGTGCGCGCAATTGCCCCTGTACCAGCGCCGGCAGCAAGGCCGCGCCGATGGTGTTGGAGCCTTGCACGCGCAGGGGCAGGGGCTCAGCCAGGGTCGCTAGTGGTAGCAGGGTGAGCAGCAAGACAAGCAGGCGGAGCATGCCGGGTGACCTGTGGCATAGAGTTGGCCGGCAGATTACGACAGTGGCGTGATGATAATGTGACGGGGCGTACGCCTCCAATAGTGCAGCGCCTGCCAGATCGTGTGCCGCGCGGGCGGTGCTCGATCTGGCAGGCGCTGCAACGTACAAGAGCGTTAATGCGCCCCGGCCGACTTGCTCAGGTCGCTCTCGGCCCATTCGGTATAAATGCAAGCGTCTGCCACTGCCCAACGCACCTTCACGCTGTCGCCCGGCTGCATCGGCATGCCCGCCGCCGACAGTGCCTTCACGGTCAGCTCGGTACCCCCTGCAGTCACCACATGGCAGGTCTGGCTTTCACCAAGGAACAGCACTTCGCCAACCTTGGCAGTGACCTCGTTCCAACCCGCCGGCAGCGGTTCACGCATGGCCTGTTCGGCGCTCAGGGCCACGGCCTTTTCCGGGCGCACCATGATCAGTGCATCCTGCGAGGCGGCCAGCCCCGGGGTCAAGCGAATGGCCACTGGCTGGCCCTCGAAGCTGCCCGCGCCGTTGCTGCTGGCCTTGATCCGCAGGAAGTTGGAGTTGCCCAGGAACGATGCGACAAAGGCATTCGGTGGGTTCTGGTACAGGTCGTAACCGGTGCCCAGGCCGACGATCTTGCCGTGGCTGAAAATGGCGATGCGCTGGGACAGGCGCATGGCTTCTTCCTGGTCGTGGGTGACGTAGACGATGGTGATGCCCAGGCGGCGGTGCAACTGGCGCAGTTCGTCCTGCAGGTCTTCACGCAGCTTCTTGTCCAGCGCGCCGAGCGGCTCGTCCATCAGCAGGATACGCGGCTCGTACACCAGCGCCCGGGCGATCGCCACGCGCTGCTGCTGGCCGCCCGACATTTGCGAGGGTTTGCGGTGCGCGAACTGTTCCAGTTGCACCAGCTTGAGCATGGCGTCGACGCGCTTGGCGGTTTCGGCAGCGCCGAGTTTGCGAATGGCCAGCGGGAAGGCGATGTTGTCACGCACATTCAGGTGCGGGAACAGCGAATACCGCTGGAACACCATGCCGATGTCACGCTTGTGCGGCGGCACGTTGACCAGCGACTGGCCGTCGACCAGGATCTCGCCGCTGCTCGGTGTTTCGAAGCCGGCCAGCATCGACAGGGTGGTGGACTTGCCCGACCCGCTGGAACCGAGGAAGGTCAGGAACTCGCCGTCCTGGATCTCCAGGTCGAGGTTGTCCACGGCGGTGAAGTCGCCGTAGTGCTTGTTCAGGCCGCGCAGGCTGACCAGGGTTTTGCCGTGCGCGTTGTCTTTGATCACTGCACTCATTGTTGTTATCTCCGCGCGCTCAGGCGTTGGTTTCGGTGCGCCGGCGCAAGGCGGCGGCAATGAACATGACCAGCAACGACAGGCCGATCAGCAGGGTCGAGGCCACGGCGATCACGGGGCTGAGGTCCTGGCGCAGGGTGGTCCACATCTTCACTGGCAGGGTCTGCAGGTCGGGGCTGGCCATCATCACGCTCAGCACCACTTCATCCCACGACACCAGGAAAGCGAACAGGCCACCGGCGATCATGCCGGGGCGGATGGCCGGGAACGTGACCTTGAAAATCGCCTGCAGGCGCGAGGCGCCGCAGATCACCGCAGCATCTTCGATCGACTGGTCGAACAGCTTCAGCGAGTTGATGATCGAGATGATGGTGAACGGCAGGGCTACGATCACGTGGCTGACCACGAAGGCGAACAGCGTGCCGGTGTAACCTAGCTTGAGGAACAGTGCGTATACCGCCACGGCAATGATCACCAGCGGCACGATCATCGGCATGGTAAACAGCCCGTACAGCAGCTCGCGGCCCGGGAAGCGGCCACGCACCAGGGCGAATGCGCTGGGCAGGCCCAGCAACACGGCGGCGATGGTGGTCAGCACGGCCACCTTCAGGCTGGCCAGTGCGGCGTCCATCCACTCCGGGTTGGAGAAAAACTGGCCGTACCACTTGAAGGTCCAGCCCGGTGGCGGGAACACCAGCCACTGTGACGAGCCGAATGACAGCAACACGATGAACACCACCGGCAGCAGCAGGAAGGCCGCGATGACCCCGGTGGTCAGGTACAGGCCCGTACGCAGCGGGCGGCCCATGGCATTGGGAGACAGGAGCATGGCGGTTTACCTCGCGTTGCCAACCGGGGATTCCGGCTGCAGCTTCAGGTACAGGTAGAAGAGCACCAGGGTGATCGCCACCAGCAGTGCGGCAGCGGCGCTGGCCAGGCCCCAGTTGAGGAACGACTGCACCTGCTGGATGATGAATTCAGGCAGCATCATGTTCTGCGCGCCCCCCAGCAGCGCCGGGGTGACGTAGTAACCGAGCGACATCACGAACACCATCAGCGCCCCGGAGAACAGCCCCGAGCGGCACAGCGGCAGGAACACCTTCCAGAAGTTGGTCCACGGGCTGGCACCACAGATCGAACCTGCCTGCAGCACCATCGGGTCGATGGCGTGCATGGTCGCCTGCAGTGGCAGCACGATGAACGGGATCATGATGTAGCTCATGCCGATTACCACGCCGGTGAGGTTGTGCACCATTTCCAGCGGGGCATCGATGATGCCCATGGCCATCAACGCCTTGTTGATCACGCCCGAGCTCTGCAGCAGCACCAGCCACGAGTAGGTGCGCGCCAGCAGACTGGTCCACATCGACAGCAGCACGATGTTCAGCAGCCAGCGGCCCCAGCCCTTGGGCACCAGGGTGATCGCCCAGGCCAGCGGGAAGCCCAGCAGCACGCTGATCAGGGTAACCACGCCGGCCACCGAGAAGGTGTTGAACAGCACCCGTGCATAGGCCGAGTTGGCGAACAGCTGCTCGTAGTTACCCAGCCCTGGCGTTGGCTCCAGCACCCCGCGCAGCAGCAGGCCGACCAGCGGGGCGAAGAAGAACAGGCCAAGGAACAGCAGGGCGGGCAGCAGGTTGCGGCTGCCTTTCCAGCGCTGGCTCAGGCTTGCGCGGCGCGGGGTGGTGCCCGGGGCGCCGGCACCCGTGGGGGTACCTTGCGCATTGTGCAGGGCGTTGATGGCGACTTTCATTTGACCAACCACTCATTCCAGCGGGCCGCGATGGCTTGACCGTTCTTGGCCCAGTAGGCGAAGTCGAGGGTGACCTGGTCCTGGGCGTAGGCAGTTGGCAGGTTTGGCGCGAGGTCCTTGTCCAGCTTGGCCACGCTGTCGACGTTGACCGGCGCATAGGCGGTCTTGTTGGCGAATTCGGCTTGGCCCTCGGCGCTGCTGGCGTTGGCCAGGAATTTCATGGCCGCTTCCTTGTTCTTGGCGCCTTTGGGGATGACCAGGAAGTCGGCCATGACCAGGTTCTGCTTCCAGCTCACGCCCACCGGTGCACCGTCTTGCTGCAGGGCATAGACACGGCCATTCCAGAACTGACCGAGCGAGGCTTCACCCGAGGCCAGCAACTGCTGCGACTGGGCGCCACCGCCCCACCAGACGATGTCTTTCTTGATGGTGTCGAGCTTCTTGAAGGCGCGGTCCAGGTCCAGCGGGTACAGCTTGTCGGGGGCTACGCCGTCGGCCAGCAGGGCCAGTTCCAGCACGCCGGGGCTGGGCCATTTGTACAGGGCTCGCTTGCCGGGGTAGGCCTTGGTGTCGAACAGCGCGGTCCAGTCCACCGGCTTGTTGGCCCCGAGCTTGCCTTCGTTGTAGCCGAGCACGAAGGAGAAGAAGAATGAACCGACGCCATGGTCGGAGACGAAGCGTGGGTCGATCTTGTCGCGCTTGATCTGGTTGAAGTCGAGGGGTTCGAGCAGGCCTTCGCTGGCGGCACGCAGGGCAAAGTCGGCTTCGACGTCGACCACGTCCCACTGCACGTTACCGCTCTCGACCATGGCCTTGAGCTTGCCGTAGTCGGTGGGGCCGTCCTGCACGACCTTGATGTTCGTGGCTTTGGTGAACGGTACGGCCCACGCTTCTTTCTGGGCGTCCTGGGTCGTACCGCCCCAGCTGACGAAGTTGAGGCTGTCGGCGGCCTGGGCGGCCTGACATGCCAGGGTCAGCAGGCTGGCAGACAGCACTGCGGTTACACGTTTGCTTAACAGCATGGTTACGCCCTCGTTGCTTTTGTTATTCGAGGCGGGGCTTTTGGTGCGCCCGCCAACAGTGTTCGGGGAGCAGCTAAAACAAAGTGTTCTGGTGGCCGTTTTTAATTGTAGGTGCCGGCCTGCAGACTCAAGGTCTACGGGATATCATATTATGGTATTCCAAGATTTTGGCAAGAGGTATGGGGCGACCGGCCATCACTCCGCCCTGTCAAAAGCACCAAGGGCCCTGTAGGAGCGGGTTTACCCGCGAATGCGTCGGTGGTGTCACCCTCGCATTCGCGGGTAAACCCGCTCCTACAGGGCCCCGCTAAATCAATTGCTTGTGTGTTCTCAGCCATCCATCCCCGGGTCGAACGGGATGCTCTGCACCACCTCCAGCTCATAGCCCGCCAGCCCCGCGTATTTCAGCGGCGGCCCCAGGTGACGCAGCTTGCCCACGCCAAGGTCCTGCAGAATCTGCGCCCCGGTACCCACTTCGGAATACACCTTGGACTGGCCACGTTGATAGGGCCGCACAGGGTGGGTCAGTTGTGGCACACGCTCAAGCAAGGCCTGGGAGGATTCGTGGTTGGCCAGGATCACCACCACGCCAGTACCTTCCTCAGCCACCTTCTGCAGCGCCGCCCACAGCGTCCAGTTGGCGGGGCCGGCGTACTCGGCGCCCACCAGGTCGCGCAGCGGGTCAATCACATGCACCCGCACCAGGGTCGGCTGTTCGCGGCGAATGTCGCCCATGACCATGGCCATGTGCACGCCACCTTCGATGCGGTCTTCATAGGTGACCAGGCGGAAGGTGCCATGCACCGTCGGCAGCTCGCGCTCGCCGATGCGCTTGACGGTCTGCTCGGTGCTCAGGCGGTAGTGGATCAGGTCGGCGATGGTGCCAATCTTGATGCCATGCCGGGCGGCGAACACTTCCAGGTCGGGGCGGCGAGCCATGGTGCCGTCGTCGTTCAGCACTTCAACGATGACCGAGGCCGGGCTGAAGCCGGCCAGGCGTGCCAGGTCGCAGCCTGCTTCGGTGTGGCCGGCACGGGTCAGCACGCCGCCTTCGCGGGCGCGCAGGGGGAAGATGTGGCCAGGTTGCACCAGGTCTTCGGGGCGGGCGTTGGGGGCCATGGCCGCTGCCACGGTGCGTGCCCGGTCAGCGGCGGAAATGCCGGTGGTGACCCCGGTGGCCGCCTCGATCGACACGGTGAACGCGGTGCTGAACACGCTACCGTTGGCCGGAACCATCTGCTCCAGGCCCAGGCGCTGGCAGTGATCGTCGGTCAAGGTCAGGCAGATCAGCCCGCGCGCCTCGCGAGCCATGAAGTTGATGGCCTGGGCGTCGCAGCGCTCGGCGGCGATCAGCAGATCGCCCTCGTTTTCCCGGTCCTCGTCATCCACCAGCAGGACCATCTTGCCTTGCCGGTAGTCCTCGAGAAGTTCCTCGATGGTGTTGAAAGCCATGGTGCACGCTCACTGTGGTGGGGTGAATTTTATGGTATACCATCATACACAAATATCATCGTAACAGGAGAGCTGCACATGAAGGCCTACTGGATCGCCCATGTGGACGTGACCGACCCCGAGCAGTACCAGCAATACACCCAGCGCGCCCCGGCTGCCTTCAAGGCATTCGGCGGGCGCTTCCTGGCCCGTGGCGGGCGTAGCGAGGCGATGGAAGGGAGGGCTACGCCTCAGCGTAGTGTGGTGATCGAGTTCGATTCGTACGCGCAGGCCGTCGCCTGTTACCGCTCCGCGCTGTACCAAGAGGCATGCAGTCATCGCCAAGGGGTGGCGAAGGCTGAGGTGATCATTGTGGAAGGGTTTGAGCCCTGAGCAGGATTTGCCGGCCCTTTAGCGGGTTTACCCGCGAAAGGGCCGGACCTGCCGCACCGCTGGCAGATTCATTGAAGCCTGCGGGCTGTTTCCGCAAATAGAAGCAAAAGACCCGCCCAGGCGGGTCCATTGCTCATCGCCTCACTGCAGATGCACTTTAAGTTCGTTGCCCGCCTGCCGCAGCGCCGCCTTTACTGCCGGCACTTGGCTCAACGGGTTGAGCAGCCCATAGTCATGAATCATTCCGTTGTAGCGCACCGAGGTTACTGTCACGCCCGCCGCATTCAACTTGCGGGCATACGCCTCACCTTCATCCCGAAGCACATCGAACTCAGCCGTTTGCACCAGGGCCGGTGGCAAGCCCTTCAGCTGTTCGGCGGACGCCCGCAGCGGCGAGGCGTAGATCTGCGCCCGCGCCTTTGCATCAACGGTGTAGTTGTTCCAGAACCACTTCATCATCCCGGTGGTCAGGAAGTGTCCTTCGGCAAACTGCTTGTACGACGCTGTCTCGAAGCTGGCGTCGGTCACCGGCCACAGCAGCAACTGGAAGCGCAGGGCAGGGGTGCCGGCCTCTTTGGCCTTGAGTGCAACCACCGCCGCCATGTTACCGCCAACGCTGTTGCCGGCTACAGCCAGGCGCTTGCCATCCACGCCGATCTCCTTGCCATGTTCAGCCACCCAGCGAGTCGCGGCGTACGCCTGGTTGATCGCCGTCGGGTAGTGCGCTTCCGGTGACGGGGTGTAGTCCACATAGACCGCCACCGCACCCGAGCCGACCACCAGGTCGCGGATCAGTCGCTGGTGGGTCGGGAAGTCGCCCAGCACCCAGCCGCCGCCGTGGAAGAACATGAACACCGGCAGATCACCTTTGACATTAGTCGGGCGCACCACTTGCAGCTTGATCGATTGGCCATTGGCCTGAATCGTGCGTTCCTTCACTTCGATCCCCGAGAGGTCGACCTTCACCGAAGCCTGGGCGCCGGTCAGTACCGCGCGGGCGTCGTTTGGTGTGAGCTGTTCCAGCGGCTTGCCACCCCCTTTCTCCAGGGCTTCGAGGAAGGCCTGGGTGTGTTGTTCGACACCAGGGCTGCCCGCGGCGAAGGCACTGGAAACGGACAGGGCCAGGAGGGAGGCGGTGAGGGCTTTGTGGACAATGTTCATGAGCGAATCCTTTTCTGTGCAAGTGTTGGTAGTGGGCGTCTTGCCTGGCCTGAGGGGCCATCGCTGCGACTTGTGCGTAGATTAGGCAGATGCACTCGTGGGAAAAAGCCGCTATAAAGTGTTTGACTGTCAGCTAGAGCAAGACAATGAACCCTTACGAAGACATGCGGATCTTTGCCCAGGTGATGGAGGCCGGTAGTTTCACCGCTGCCGCCGACCGTCTGGGCATGTCCAAGCAATCGGTCAGTCGGCGCCTGATGCAGCTTGAGGAGCGCCTGGGCGTGCGCCTGCTCAACCGCTCCACCCGGCGCCTCGATGCCACGCCACTGGGGCAGCACTACTACCAGTCGGCCCTGCGCCTGCTGGGTGAAGTGCAGCAGGTCGAACACGACATCAGCGGCCAGGCCCAGGTCCTGCGCGGCACCTTGCGCCTGAGCGCGCCGCTGTCGTTTGCCATGGCGCACCTGGGCTGCCTGCTGACCGAGTTTCTGCAGTTGCACCCCCAGGTTGATGTGGAGGTAGACCTGAGCGACCGCGCTGTGGACCTGATTGGTGAAGGCTATGACCTGGCGCTGCGGATTGGTGCACTGGAGGACTCCAGCCTGATCGCCCGGCGTATCGCCAGTGTCGAGCGGGTCTACTGTGCGAGCCCGGCGTATTTGCAAGCACGGGGAGTGCCGGGAAAACCGGATGAGCTCGCCGCGCATGATTGCCTGCCTTATGGGCATTCGCGGCAGGTGCAGTGGCAATTCCACAAAGGTGGCAAAACCCAGGCAATTCAGGTGACCGGGCGCATGCGGGCGAACAATGGCGAGTTGCTGCGGGGGGCTGCGATTGCCGGGATGGGGGTCACTTACCTGCCGACCTTTATCGTTGGGCAGGCGTTGGCGGAGGGGCAACTGGTGACGGTTCTGGATGAGTGGCGCCCGCCCGCGCTGCAGCTGTCGGCGGTGTATCCGCAGCACCGGCAGGTGGCGCGGCCGGTGCAGGGTTTTGTCAGCTTCCTGCGCGCGCGGCTGGCGCAGCTCTGACCTTCGGTACAGGCTATGCTTGCCCTATGAGTACGCCCGTTCCTTTACGCCAACCCTGCCCCCCTGGCGCCTGCGTCTGCGGCCGCGAGCAACTGGCCGACCATCCGCAGGCCGCCCAGCGCATCCTCTTGCTGACCCGGCAGGAAGAAAAACGTCTGCTCGAACGGCTGGAAAACCTGAAGGACCTGGAAGACCTTCAACGTCTGCAGCAGCGCCTGTACGAAAACCTCGGCATCCGCGTGCACATCGCCCCCGGTTACAACGAGGTACGGACCATGCGCGGCATCGTCATCGAACTGGAGGATCAGCCCGGGCTGTGCCGCAAGACCCGGCAGTCTATCCCGGCGGCGATCCGGCGCGGGCTGGAGCGTAATCCGCAGGTTGCGTTCCGGTTGCTCGATACGCACGACCTGTTGCGTGATACCTGAGGGTTAATACCGGCATCGGCCGTGGCCACATGGGGCGCGTCAATTCCGTTAATTTTTACAGCGCTTGCTACGTCTACTTGAAACCCACCCTGCGCCAGGCGCGCAGCGGCATCATCACTTAAGGAGACAGGCAATGACTTCCGTTTTCGACCGCGACGATATCCAGTTCCAGGTAGTGGTCAACCACGAAGAGCAATACTCGATCTGGCCCGACTACAAAGCCATCCCCAATGGCTGGCGAGCCGTGGGCAAAAGCGGCCTGAAGAAGGACTGCCTGGCCTACATCGATGAAGTCTGGACCGACATGCGCCCGCTGAGCCTGCGCCAGAAAATGGCCGAAGCTGCCGCCCAGTGACCGTGCTGAACCTGCTGTGCCTGCCGTACTCCGGGGCCAGCGCCATGGTCTACAGCCGCTGGCGGCGCAAGCTGCCGGCATGGTTGCAGGTACGCCCGGTAGAGTTGCCTGGGCGGGGGGCGCGCATGGCCGAGTCGCTGCACACCGACATGCAAGTGCTGGCTCGGCAACTGGCCAGCGAGCAGCGACTGGCGGCAAGCGCTCCTTATGCGCTGCTCGGCCACAGCCTGGGTGCACTGCTGGCCTTCGAGCTGGCCCATGAGCTGCAGGCATTGGGCTGCCCGGCGCCGCTGGCCTTGTTCGCCTGCGGCACCGCGGCACCTACCCGGCGTGAGGACTACGACGGCAACAACTGGCGCGAGCCCAAGAGCGACGCCGAGCTGACCAGCGAGTTGCGCGCGCTGCAGGGCACGCCTGAAGAAGTGCTGGCCAACGCTGAGCTGATGAGCCTGACCTTGCCGACCTTGCGCGCCGATTTTCTGTTGTGCGGCACTTACACCTACCGGCAGCGACCGGCGTTGCAGTGCCCACTGCATGTGCTGGGTGGAGTGGAAGACCGGGCCAGCGATGAGCAACTGCGGGCATGGCGCAGTGAAACCCAAGGCGCGTTCTCGCTGCAGATGTTCCCAGGTGGCCATTTCTTCATCCATGAGCAGGAAGACCGTGTGCTCGCTGCGCTGACCGCGTCGCTGCAACCGCTTCGGCTGTCCGCCTGATTGACGTCACCGCTTGCCTGGGGGAGGCTAGGGTTTTCCCAGGCAAGAGGCAGACAATGCTGATCGATCCACTCAAGGCCACGCTACTGGTCGTCGACATCCAGGAAAAGCTGATCGGTGCCATGAGCGACCCCGAAGGCACTCGGGCACGGGCCCGTTGGTTGCTGGCGGCGACTGCTGAGCTGGCGCTGCCGACGGTGATTTCCGAGCAGTACCCCAAAGGCCTGGGTCATACCCTGGCCGAACTGCTGGCCGTAGCGCCGGCAGCCGAAGTGGTGGAAAAAAGTCACTTTTCCTGCGTGGCTGCCGAGTGCCTGCCAGCCAGTTTGATGGCGTGTGAGCAGGTGATCGTCTGCGGCATGGAAACCCATGTTTGCGTGCTGCAGACCGTGCTCGGCCTGTTGGCGCTGGGCAAGCAAGTGTTCGTGGTCGAGGATGCCTGCGACAGCCGCACCCTGGCCAGCAAGGCCGCAGGCCTGGCCCGCATGGGGGCTGCCGGCGCGCAGGTAGTGACCCGCGAGATGGTGTTGTTCGAATTGATGGGCAGTGCCGGGCACCCGCAGTTCCGCCACATCAGCAAAACCTACCTGATCGGTGAACAGCCCTGAACGGCCGGTTACTGGCCATTTCGGTGATGGCCCTGGTGCTGTTGCAAGGCTGTGCCGGGCGCCGCGAAGAAGCGCCCGAAGCGGACCCGGCGAAAGTCCGTGCGCAGCTGTTGCGGCTGTTACCCGCCCAGGTCAAGGACCGCGAGGGTTGGGCCAAGGATATCCAGGCAGCCTTCGAAGCCCAGCGCATAGCGCCCAGTAAAAGCAACCTGTGCGCAGTGCTGGCGGTGACCGAACAGGAGTCGACCTTCACTGCGGACCCACAGGTGCCCAACCTTGGGCGTATAGCCCGCCAGGAGATCGACCGCCGCGCTGCGCGCCTGCATATTCCCAAACTGCTGGTCGACGGTGCGCTGAAGACGCCGTCGGGCAACGGCAAGAGCTACCAGCAGCGGTTGCAGACGGTGCGCAGCGAAAAGCAGTTGAGTGAACTGTACGACGAAGTCGTTGCACGCCTGCCGCTGGGCAAGACTTTGCTGAACGGGCTGAATCCGGTGCACACCGGCGGGCCGATGCAGGTCAGCATCGACTTCGCCGAAAAGCATGCAAGGGATTACCCCTACAGCCATGAAGGCACGATTCGCCAGGAAGTGTTCAGCCGGCGCGGCGGCATGTACTTCGGTATTGCCCACCTGTTGGGCTACCCGGCCAACTACGAGCGCCAGCTATACCGTTTCGCCGATTTCAACGCGGGCTGGTACGCCAGTCGCAATGCGGCATTCCAGGCGGCATTGAGCAAGGTCACTGGGGTGAAGTTGGCACTGGACGGCGACCTGGTGGCGCCGGGGGCGATCATGCCGGGGACCACCGAACTGGCCGCGCGCAAGCTGGGGGTGAAGCTGGGGCTGCGTAACCCGCAGATCCGAAGCCAGCTGGAGGAGGCCGACAGCCTGGCGTTCGAGGACAGCAAGCTGTACAGCGGGGTGTTTGCCCTGGCAGATGCCAAAGCCGGCAAACCGGTGCCCCGCGCAGTGCTACCGGGCATCGAGCTGAAGAGCCCGAAGATTACCCGCAAGCTGACCACGGCCTGGTTTGCCGGGCGGGTGGATGAGCGTTATCAGCGGTGCATGAAGCGTTAGCCTGGCAGCAACCGCGATCCTTGAGCGGGTTTACCCGCGAACACGGGCGAAGCCCGTGCCATCCACCGCGCGGGCCTGTCTGATCAGCGCCCGCCCAATGCCCCAACCACTTGGTCAACGCTGGCTATGAGCCCCGCAATCGCATCTTCAGGGTCACTCTCCACCACCACCAGCTTGGCCCCGGCCGCCTTGATCACCTCGGCCACTGCCGATTCAGGCTGACGATGGTCCAGCACCAGCGCCACGTCCTGCGCCTTCAGGTTCTCCCCCAGCGCCTTGAGGGCTGCCGCATCCCACTCGGCCGGCAGTGGCTGCTCGACCGCATCCAGGTTCAACCCGTTGACCAGATATCCCAGCCTCTCCGACAGGCTCACCACCGTCAGGTTGTCGACTTTGGCCAGCCGCGTCTGGCTGCTGGCCGAAAGCTCCAGCAATTGGCGCTTGAGCCCTGCCAGGTTGCCCTGGATCCTTGCCTTGTCGTCAGGCGCCAGGCGCTCCAGGTCATTGGCCACCACGTCGGCCATGCGTCCGAGGTTGGTCGGGTTGAGCCAAGGGTAAGCACCATAGGCATCGTCACCGTTCACCGCAATGCCCGGCAGTGCGCCATCCACCGGTCGCGCGGCATCGATCTCGACAATGCGGATATTGCTGCGTCGGGCCATCGGGTACAGCGGGTCATCACGCCAGATCGAACGCACCCCGATCACCGCATCTGCCTGCTGGGCGGCCTTGTGCAGGCCTGCGCCGCCACGCCCGCTGAAATACGACGGTTGGCGGCTGGCAGGCAGGTTGGCTGGTGCCGCCCGCTGGAGCTGCACCGCAGTGCCTTCGAGCAAGGCGCTGGCCAGGCTATGAGTGACCGGCAGGGTCGTCAGCACTTGCGTAGCGAAAGACAGGGACGGCAGGCCGGCCAGTGCCAGCGCCAGGGTCAGGTGTTTGAAGTTCATGCCGGGTTTCCTTGCAGGCGGGGAACGAGCGCGCGGGCCAGAGCGGCCAGAGCAAAGCAGATGCCGGCGACCAGGATGATCGCGGCCCCTGACGGCACCGGCAGGTCGAAAACGATCGGTAGCAGGATGCCGAACAGGGTACTGATGGTGGCAATCAGCACCGACAGGAAGAAAAAGCCCTTGAGCGACTGGCTGACCAGGCGAGCGGCGGCGGCCGGGATGACCAGCAGCGCACCGACCAGGATGGCCCCGATCACCTTCACCGCAGCCACGGTCACCAACGTCACCAGCACCACGAACAGATAGTCCAGGGTCTTCACCGCCACTCCGCGTACAGCCGCCAGCTGCGGGTTGAAACTGGCCAGCATGATGCGGTTGTATAGCGGCAGCGCCAAGGCCAGCACCAGCACCGCGACGATGCCCAGTACCAGCAAGTCCTGGGCACTAACGGTCAGCACCGAACCGAACAGCACGTTCTCGAGGATGTGCACGTTGATCTTGCCTGCCAGCATCAGCAGCAGGCTGGCGCCCAGCGCCAGCGACACCGACAGGAACACGCCAATCAGTGTGTCCGGCGACAGCCCGGTACGGTTGCGCAGGAAGTTGAGTAGGATGCCGAACAGCAGGCAGTAGCCGAACAGGCTGCCGTAAGGGCCGGTATAGGGCTCACCCAGCAGGATACCGATGGCCACGCCGGTCAGCGCCGCATGGCCGACCGCTTCAGAGAAGAACGCAAAGCGCTTGACCACCACCAAGGTGCCCAGGCCACCCAGCACCGGGCCGATCATCAGGCCGGCCAGCAAGGCATTGACCACGAAACCGTAGGCCAGCGCCTCGGGCAGATAACCGGCAGTGGCCCAGTCCTGGACCGTTTGGCGAAAGATTTCAAAACTCATCAGGCAAGGCTCTCGCTACGCGGGTGAACGGAGAACAGGCCGAGCAGACGCTCCGGGGTCAGGGCCTGGGCAGGCGGCGCATCGAACAGCACCTGTCGGTTCAGGCCTGTTACCCGGTCCGCCAGGCGCAACACGGCTTCCAGGTCATGTTCGATCCACAGAACGGTAGTGCCGGCCTGGCGCCAGCCCTGCAATAACTGTTCGAACACCTGGATTCCGGCTTCATCGAGGGCCGACATCGGTTCGTCCAGCACCAGCAACTGCGGCTCGGGGATCAGGCCCTGGGCCAGCAGCACGCGCTGGCGCTCACCGCCGGACAGTGCACCCATGCGCCGCGTGCGCTTGTCGAGCATGCCAACCTGAACCAAGGCTGCATCAATGGCCGGCTTCACGCGCCGCGACAGGCCGAGGAAGGCCGGGCGGCGCTGGCACATGGCGGCCATGAAATCGTCCACGGTCATGGGCAGGCCGCGGTCGAACTCCAGTGCCTGCGGCACGTAGCCAATCACTTCGCGCTCACCAGGCCAATGCAAGGTCAGCTGGCCCTGGTG
The DNA here is from genome assembly GCF_043105275.1 of Pseudomonas sp. TYF_14. Lineage (NCBI taxonomy): Bacteria > Pseudomonadati > Pseudomonadota > Gammaproteobacteria > Pseudomonadales > Pseudomonadaceae > Pseudomonas > Pseudomonas sp. TYF_14. The sequence goes on along the minus strand of NZ_JBICLK010000008.1, from coordinate 11,467 downwards.
TGGCATCTGCCCGAGCAGGGTCTTGATCAACGAGCTCTTGCCGCCGCCGTTGGGGCCGACGATGGCGTGCACGCTGCCTGCTGCCACGCTGAAACTGACCTGTTCGAGGATGCGCGTGCGCCCCAAGGTCAGGTCGATGCCAGTGAACTCGATGCGCGGCCCGCAGGCTGTCGCCAGCTTGGCGGCAGCGGTCATGCGCGGTTCTCCTGAATGGCGCGGACCACCGTGTCGAGGTTGCGCTTCATTTCCACCTCGTACTTGTCCTTGGTGTACTCGCCGTAGGAGATATGCGTCAACGGATACAGGCGCACACCGGACTCACGCTGAATGGTTTCGACATAGGCCGACGGGAAGTCCATTTCCGAGAAGATCACCCGCACGTCCAGCGCCTTGAGCTGGTCGATGGTCTTTTTCAGCTGCGCCGGGCTGGGCTCGATGCCATGGGCCGGCTCGACGACAGCGGTCACCTCCAGGCCGAAGTCGCGCACCAGGTAGTCATAGGCGGCATGGATGGTAGCGACCCGGAACGTTGCGCCAGGGGCTTCGGTGACCTTGGCCAGGGCCTCGGCACGCAGGGCGCGCAGGCGCTTGGCGTAGGCACGGGCGTTCTGCGTGTACAGCTTGGCGTTGTCCGGGTCGAGCTTGCCCAGTTCACGGGCGATGTTGTTCACCTGGGCGATGGTGGTGCTGATCGACAGAAAGGTGTGCGGGTTGACCACCTTGCCGGCACCGCGCGCGGCAATGCCGGTGGCCGCTAGCAGCGGCACGTTCTGATTGGCTTCGATAGTGGCGATGTCGGGTTTTTCGCTGGTGGCGATCATGCGGTCTGCGAAATCGTCATGGCCAACACCGTTGAGCACCACCACGTCCAGTGTGCCGATGCGCTTGATGTCCTCGGCCCGCGGCTCGTAGGCGTGCGGGTTGAAGCCCGCCGGAATCAGGGGAACCACCTCGGCCTTGTCGCCGACAATATTGCTCACGTAGCTGTAATAGGGGTGCAGGGTGATGCCGATTCGCAGCGGCTTGCTGTTATCGGCCAGGGCCAGTGCCGGCAGGGCAAGGGTCAGGAGCAGGGCGAGGGCGGAGCGAAACATGGGCGGGTCCTTGGGTTCAGTGACGGTGTTCGCGGGTAACACCGGCGTCGTAGTGGCTGACCACCTGCTGCCAGCCAGCGGCGATCAGGGCGGCCTGGCCGAGGTCGTCCGGGATCACGGCGGCGCTGTCGCGGCGCAGCCAGACATCGGCTTGGCCTGTGCTGTCGGGTGGCAGGATCAGCAGCAGGCTGCCGGCAACTTCCGGGGCCTGGCTGCGGCCCAGGTAGGCGCCAGATTCCAGCCATGACCATTGGTGGCCGCCACGGCTCTGGCTGCCGGCATCGACCACGAACGGCGGTAGGCCTTCTTCGGCCAGGGCCTTTACGCTGGGCGTGACGGCGTTTTCTTCGCGCAGTAGCTGGATCTCGTCGAAGGCTACCCGCAGGTCGGTGTACAGGCCTTGTTCGGCGGCGGTGAGGTCGCGGCGGGCGTCGATCTGGTAGCTGGCGATGGCCTGTTCGTCCTCGCGCTCACCGCGCAGCAGCACCACGCTGGCGGCGAGTACCACGATCAGCAGGCTTGCCAGCAGCACGTACAGGGTTTCGTGCCCGGCACCGGCCGGGCGAATGACTTGGGCGCGGCTCATGGTTGGGCGATATCGGCGTAGTCCACTTCAACCACGTGCCCGGGGCCGGCATCGAACAGCACATAGAATTCGCCGTCCGGGCGCTTGAACGTCAGCGTCGAGTCGTCGCCAAGCTTGCCGCCGACCAGCACCTGTTCGTCATAACCGATCACGTCCAGGGTCACCCCGGGGGCACCGCTGCCGTCCGAGAAACCGCCGGTGCACTTGACCTGGCCGTTGGCCAGTTCCTCACATTCGCACATCGGGTTGTGCGCCAGCGCCGGGCTGGCAGCCAGTATCAGGAAGGGCAGCGTCAGGGTGCGTATCAGGTGTTTCATTTGTTGCCTCCTTGTTTCTCGAGCCATGCAACGGTGGCTGGCGATGCCTTGGCCAGGGGGATCGACGCCTGGTGCATGCTGCCGTCCCAGCCTTCCAGGGTGATCCAGATGTGCGCATCGGGTTTGGTGCGCGGCGGGATCGGCAACGAGGTGCCCATGTTGTACGGTGCACCGAAGAAAATGGTGCCGGCGGCGCGCAGGCTGCGTGGCTTGCCGATGCGCAGGTAGGTGGCCTTGACGTCCTTTATGCAGGCCTTGCACAACGCTGCATTGAACGATTTGAAGTAGCCGGCCGGGCCGTCGGCGCGTGGCGCCTCGTCACGCAGTTCGGCAAGGTCGAGGCTGTAGGGGCCGACCTGGATGTCCCTGATCACGTTGGCGCCAAGGCCCGCTTCGCCGCGGAACAGCCTGGCGTCGGCGAAGTACTTGGGCATGAAGCCCAGCGGGATCAGGATCAGCAGGATGTTCAGGTGAAAACGCCACTTCAGCCAAAGCTGCTTCAGCGGGCTGGCGGGCAGGGCCTGGCTCATGAGTGGATCTCCACGGTGGTTTCACTGTGTGCCGCACGTGGAGCGCGCTCGCTGCGCTTGAGGGCCGCGGCGGTGGCCTGGGCGGTGCGTTTGGTCCAGATCAGCAGGCCGCTGAGCACCATCAGGGTCAGGATCAGGCCGAAGAAGAACCACACCAGCTTGATCGGCAAACCGCCAAAGTCGCCAGTGTGCAGCGGGCGCATGGACTCGGTGACGAACTCCAGCGCCGAACGGTCGCTGATCAGGAACTGGCTGTCGACATTGCGTGTGTACGGATTCACCGAAGCACTCTGGAACATCAACGGGTACCAGCCCGGGCCAGACAGCGTGACGTGGCTGTAGGCAGTGGCGGGGAGCGTGATGGAGGTCACTTCCAACCCCGGGATCGCCAGACCGGCAAGGCGCGCCGCTTCGTCCAGGTCGATGCGCGAGGCGGGGCTGCCATCTGGCGTTTGCGGCACCTCCTCACGGGCGATCACCGGCACGATGGGTCGGCTGGAAATGGTGATGTGGTTGTCAGACAGGATCGCCTGGATCAGGAACCAGGTGCCGGTGATGGAAATGACCGCAATGAACCAGATTGACCACACCCCGGACAGACGGTGCAGGTCACCCCAGAAAATTCGCGAACCATGGCCGGTACGCACGGGTTTGAAAAAGCCTTTCCAGAACTTCTTGTAAACCACCAGGCCGGTGACGAGCGAGGCCAGCATCGGCAGGCCGAGCAGCGATACCAGGTACCAGCCCCAGCTGAAACCGTTGGTGAACGGCACCAGCCACCAGCCGTGCAGGGCGCGGGTGAAGGCTTCGAAGTTGAAGTCTGGGGTCCTGCCCTGAATGGTTCCGGTGTAGGGGTTTACATACAGCGTCGGGCTGGTGCCGTCAGGCAGGGTGACATTGGCTTTTACCGCGAAGTGCGAACCATCCGGCTGGCTCAGGCGCTCCACCACCATGTCCGGCTCGGCCTTGTTCAAGGCCTCCAGTACCTGCTGAAAGCTCATGCGCTCGGTGTCCGCGTCTGGCTTGTTGGCGCGTGCGGCCGGATCGGCGAGCCAGACGATTTCCTGACTGACCACGGCGAGCATGCCGGTGAAGCAGACGATCAGGACAAAGAACCAGATCGGCAAGGCGAGCCAGCTGTGGACCAGGAACCACAGCCTGGATTTGGATTTTTTCGGTGATTTGGCCATCAGACGGTCTTCTGCTATTGGTGGTCGAGCGTGTGCCAACCAAAGAGTGCTGTACTGATAAGGACGAATGAGAATTGAAAACCTGCAGGTTAAAATGAAACTAAATGTTTCAAAGCACAAAAACCGGACTGCGCACGAGGCATCAGTCCGGTCTTGATGGCGGGTTGCAGAGGGGTCAGGCGCGGGTCAGCGCCACTGCTGCTTGGGGTTTTTCGTGCAGCTGCTCCAGATCCTGGTACAGCGCTCGGCCAATTTCCGCAGCGCGGGTTGGCAGGACCGAAAGCAGGGTGTCACTCAGGCCGTGGCTGCTTTCGCAGAAGCCCTGCAGGTACACCGAGGCTTGCAGGTCGGGGCTGGCCAGTACGCGGTAGTTGCGGTCGACGCTGAAGTCCTCCAGGTAATCGGCCAGCGGCGCCAGCAATTCACGGTGCGAACGGCGCTCGTAACCGGTGGCGAGGATAACGGCATCGTAGCGGTGGGTTTGCTGCTGGCCGGTGGCGAGGTCGCGCAGGGTCAGTTCCAGGCCTTCGCGGGTGGCCACCACCGCTTCCACCTGGCGCCGGCACAGCACATTGTGGCGGTGCTGATGGGCAACCTTCTGCCGGTAGAGGATGCCGTAGATGCGCTCGATCAGGTTGAGGTCGACCACCGAGTAGTTGGTGTTGTGGTATTCGCCCAGCAGTTTGCTGCGCTGGTCGGCCGGTTCGTTGTAGACCAGGTCGGTATAGTCGGGCGAGAAGATCTCATTGACGAAGGGGCTGTCGTCGGCGGGCTTGAGGGCCGAGCCGCGCAGAATCATGTCGACCTTGACTGACGGATAGCTGTCGTTGAGGTCGATGAACGCCTCGGCGGCGCTCTGGCCTGAGCCGATCACGGCAATGCGCATGGGCTTGCCAGCCGTGCACGGCAGTTTGGTCAGGCTGCTCAGGTACTGAGAGTGGTGGAACACTCGCGGGTCGTCCTTGAAGGCGCCGAAGTTTTCCGGAATTTTCGGTGTGCCACCGCTGCCCACCACCACCGAGCGGGTGGGGCGGCTGTATTCGCGGCCTTGTCTGTCACGCGTGATCACGCACAGGTGTTGGACCCGGCCTGCATGCACGTGCGGTTCGATGCGCAACACTTCCTGCCCATACACCGCCTGGGAGGTGAAATGCTCGGCGGCCCAGCGCAGGTAGTCGTTGTACTCCAGGCGGCAGGGGTAGAAGGTGCCGAGGTTGATGAAGTCGGCCAGGCGCTGCTTCTGGTGCAGGTAGTTGACGAAGCTGTACGGGCTGGTCGGGGTGCGCAGCGACACCAGGTCCTTGAGGAACGAGATCTGCAACTCGCTCTGGGTAGCCAAGGTCTCACCGTGCCAGTGGTAGTCTTGCTGCTTGTCGATGAACAGTGCGTCGAGCGCATGGCCCCGGGATTCGGCGAGCTCTTCCAGGGCGATGGCCAAGGCCAGGTTGGAGGGGCCGAAGCCCACGCCGATCATGTCTTTGATGGTTTCCTGCTGTGAGGACTGGCTCATGGCTGCGATTCCCTGAATGGTCGAATATGGACGCCCGCCGGGGCTCCGGCTCCTGCGCAAGTACATGAGTTGGAACGAGCCAGCCGAGGGGGAATTTAAGCGGGCTAAAGAACAGCGTGAGGCGGCCGATGTGTTGGTTACGGCAAGGACCCATCTTTCAGGCAGGGAATCGACATGAGCGGCATCACGGCAAGCAACCTGATGATCAATGGTGTTTCAGCACAGACGCTGAGCGCGAATGCAGCAAACGAGCGTGAACAGGCGAAACAGGCCGGTGAGGCGGTGGGGCCGTTGAGCGTCAGCAGTGACAGAATGAAGGTGTCGGGGGGTAGCCAGGCGCAATCCACCGACGCTGAAGGCAGTGGCGAATCGGGGGCTGTGAGCGAGCTGCGTCAGTTGATCAAGGATCTGCAGAAGCAACTGGCAGAAGAGCAGAAACAGTTGGCGGCATTGCAGAGCAGCAAGATGGACGAGGCTGCCAAGGCGGCAGCGATAGGTGCCAAGCAGGCGAGCATTGCCACCCTCAACGGGCAGATCATGGCGGCCACGGCGCAGTTGCTGGAGCTGTTGCAGCAAGAGGGCGGCAGCAGTGCGGGAGGTATGGTCAGCGCTACGGCCTGACTGGACATGCACAGGCCGCTGTAGGCGCGGGTTTACCCGCGAATGGGCCGGCTCTGCTGGCCAATTTCCACCCGCCGTTCACCGTTGCCGCCGCGACCGTATTCGCGGGTAAACCCGCTCCTACACCTGATTGGGGGTGGATACACATTGGTGATTGGGCGCAGGCCGTCGTAGGCGCGGGTTTCCTCGCGAACACGGACGAAGCCCGTGCTATCCGCCGCGTTGTCTGCTTCGCGGACAAGCCCGCACGTTCCAGGATATGGCGGTCATTCGGCCGCCAACCGTCCTTTGTTCTGCCGGTCGGCCTTGTATTGCATGGCCACCGCCGGTGCCGGCTTGGCGCTACCGGTTTCCAGCCATTGACGCATGCGGCTGGCATCGGCGAAGTGGGTGTATTTGCCAAAGGCATCGAGAATGACCATGGCCACCGGGCGGTTGTCCATGCGGGTCAGCAGTACCAGGCAGTGCCCGGCCTCGTTGGTGAAGCCGGTCTTGGTCAGCTTGATATCCCAGTTGCTTTTGTTCACCAGGTGGTCGGTGTTACGGAAGCCTAAGGTGTAGTTGGGCTTGCGGAAGGCGACGGTCTTTTCGCGCGTGGTCGACAGCTCGCTCAGCATGGGGTACTTGCGCGAGGCCATCAGCAGCTTGGCCAGGTCGCGGGCAGTGGATACGTTCTGCGTCGACAGGCCGGTCGGCTCAACATAGCGGGTGTGGGCCATTCCCAGGCTGCGGGCTTTGGCATTCATTGCCTTGATGAACGCCGGATAGCCGCCGGGGTAGGCGTTGGCCAGGCTATTGGCCGCACGGTTTTCCGACGACATCAGGGTAATCAGCAGGGTTTCGCGGCGGTCCAGCTGGCTGCCCAGGCGCACGCGCGAGTACACACCTTTCATCTCCGGGTTGTTGGCAATGGTCATGGTGAGCATTTCATCCATGGGCAACTTGGCATCCAGCACCACCATCGCCGTCATCAGTTTGGTCACCGAAGCGATCGGCACCACGCGGTCGGCATGGCTTGAATACAGCTCTTGGTTGCTGTTCAGGTCGATCAGCAGAGCGCTGCCTGAAGCCAGATGCAGTTTGGAGGGGTCACGTTGAACCTGGGCCGGGGGTTGTGCAGCAGCAGTCGACGGAAGGGTCGCGGTACCTGTGAGCAACAGCAGCAGGCTGAGGATGGACAGGGATGTTTTCACGTTGAGGCTCACTAAAAGTTGGTATGTCGTTGGCTGTGCAAGGGTTTTCCCCCTAAAACCGATGCATTTTGGAGTATGGCTGAATTGCTGTCGAATGCCTTATGCCTAAAGGGCGCAAAGTGAACGATATTTAATCCTGTACCCATTACGTTCTTTTCCAGCTTCGCCAGTTCCGTCCAATCGTTGGCAGAATTCAACCACTTGGCGTAGGTCGAGAGAAGTACCTGCACCGAGCGCCTAAGGATGCTCCGATCAACTTGCCGCGCAGCGATGGCAGGCCGTAATTCACCAAGCAATCAGCGCTATTCCCTGAAAACGGCATGACGCAGTGTGCGGCAGAGCGTTTTCTGCCCGGTTCTTCGTGTTAAATGCGCAACTCACCCAAACCCATCAGTCGTTTTCGAGCCATCCACAGGTTCAACAGGGCGAACAGCGTGGTCAGTTGGGCCGTGTTTTTCATCAGCCCACGAAAGCGTACTTTCACATAACCAAACTGGCGCTTGATGACCCGAAACGGGTGCTCAACCTTGGCACGTGTCTGCGCTTTGCAGTACTCGATCCTGCGCTTGGCTTTGTACAGCAGGCTGCGTTTGTTCAGCTTGGAATACGTGCTGCGCCGAGCCGCGATTTGCCAGATCACGTCACGATTTTCGTGCTCTTCACGCTTCTCGACACCGGTGTAACCTGCGTCCGCATAGACTGCGTTTTCTTCCCCGTGGAGCAGTTCAGCGACTTGGGTGACATCGGCCACATTGGCAGCGGTGCCATGGACGTGATGAACCAGTCCCGACTCAACGTCAGCGCTGATGTGGGCCTTCATACCGAAGAAATACTGGTTACCCTTCTTGGTCTGATGCATCTCGGGATCGCGCTCGCCATCTTTGTTCTTGGTCGAGCTTGGGGCATGAATAATGGTTGCGTCGACGATCGTGCCCTGACGCAACGACAGGCCTTTTCCTGCAAATAACCGTTGATGGCCGCGAGGATGGCAGGTGCCAATTGATGCTTCTCCAGCAAGTGCCGGAAGTTCATGATCGTGGTGTCTTCAGGGATCGGCGCGCTCAGTGTCAGATGCGCGAATTGACGCATGGGCGTGATTTCGTAGAGCGCTTCTTCCATGGCCGGATCGCTGAGGGAGAACCAGTTCTGCAGCAGGTGAATGCGTAGCATGGTTTCCAGTGGGTAAGGTTTTCGACCGCCACCGGCCTTGGGGTAGAACGGCTCGATCAGGCCGAGCAGACCTGCCCAGGGTACGACCTGATCCATCTCGGCAAGGAAGCGTTCGCGACGGGTTTGCTTGCGCTTGCCGGCGTACTCGAAGTCGGAAAAGCTCATCTGGCTCATGGGAGGCTCGGATCAGGTGGTCAGGCGATTTTCGCATACCCGGGACTTGTTCGTAGATTCCCTAAGCTGCCCAGCAATGAACGCTGGATTCGTGGTGACGAGCCAGAAGGCTGGAAGATGAATGGCGACTCCGTCGAGACGCGGCGCTTCTGCTTCGAGCGGTATTGCGCGATCTCTCTGGCCCTTGCCAGTGCGCCAAGAGCCCGGCTGTTCAACATTACGGTGCGGGTGTATTTCGTCTTGGTCCGCTCGACTGCCTGCTTTTCAACCACGATCCGGCAGATGTGAGCCGTCTTTTTCTCGACGTCGACCTCATCCCGGCGCAGCGACATAATCTCGCCCGTGCGCATACCCAACCTGCGACACGCTGCGGATGACCCGATTTGCCTCAAAGGCGGTCGACCGTATCTTCAGGCCCGGTTTTCGGTACAGCAAGGCAGAGGTGCTGCTGATGGACTTGCGGCAACCCGGTGAGTTGGCAGAGGACTTGTTTGCGCTCAAGCAATGAGTGGCTGCATTCGATCTACATCTGCCTTTAAAAAAGGACAGCTAACGGCCAGAAGAGGACCGTCGAAGACATTACCTGATGGGCTGATTTGTGGAACGAGGCGGTCATCCATGTTCCGCTGCTAGCATTGATCTGAACTGAGAAATGAGCGCTGAAGATAATCCGGCACCTTCGAACACTGCGCAGGTGAAGCTAACGGGTGCAGGGCCTGGAGCAGTTATGATGCGGTCTGCAACCACAGCTACTGCACTGCTTCGATAGCGCGTGCGCCCGTCATAACCTACGGCATTTTTTTGCAGAAAGTCAGCGCTGTTCGAGGTATGAGGAACCGTGTCGAGTAGCCCGGCTCTCGCAAGTGCCAGCGTTCCACCACAGATGCCAGCAATTGTCGCTCCACTTGAACGACTAGCATGAAGAAAGTCTCGAATATCCGGAGCTTCTGTACGCTCCCAGACCATTCCTCCAATCACGACAACAACGTCCGGTTTCCAGTCCAGGCATTGTTGCAAGCCACTATCGACAGTTACAGCCAATCCGCCCTGCGAGTGGAGCGGCCCTGTAGTAGGTGCGAAAAACCTGACGTCGATCCTGTAAAATGGAGACGCAGTTCCAGCAATGAATGCGTATTCCCAGTCAGCAAAACCCGGTGTCAGTATCAAACCCACGCGTGCCATCAGCCAGATTCCTCCATGAATGCCGATAGCGTACGGCGGCTTCAAACAGACATCAAGGTTCAGCTAGCGGTGCTCATAGAAGGGAGGATGATGTTCCCGGTCGCGATATTGGATTCAATATCGAAATTAAGAATACTGTGCTGCTGGCACCAGGGCCTTAGGGTAATTTGAAATTTGTCAAGTGTCGGCAAGCTTGATTGACTACGATTATGAGGGCGAAAGCGAAGCTGACGCATCTTAGATAACACGCAATTGACTCCAGACCGCCGGGGGCATTTAGTGAGCTCCTCAGACTTTGTCTTCAGTAAGTGACCGCGTTTGGCCGATAACTGTTCTCCACGAAGGACAACAATGGGTCGGTTAGCGCCTCTGGATTGGGTTGATCATCCTTGTCCTACCTCACATGGAGGACAAGCCATGAACGCCATTACGACCAGCAGCCATCAGCCTTTGAACAAAGGAAAATTGGTCGGGCAGAAAGCTCCGCTCCGACTGAAAGATATCTGGGCCATTCGGGTAAGGCTCCAAATCGCGGAGGAAACTCGTGATTTAGCCCTTTTCGATCTGGCCATCGATAGCAAGCTCAAGCTACGAGCCTGCGATCTGACCAAGCTTCGCGTACGCGACGTTGCTCATGGGGAGCACGTGTCATCGCGGGCGATAGTGATGCAGCAGAAAACCCAACGTCCCGTACAGTTTGAAATTACAGAGCAAACGCGGCTGGCCCTACAGGCCTGGATACATCAAGCCCAACTCCACAGCGAGGATTGTCTTTTCCCAAGCCGGCTACACGCCTCAGTGCATCTCTCCACCCGGCAGTACGCCCGAATCGTCAAAGCGTGGATAAAGTCTATTGGGCTAGATCCTGCTATGTACGGCACCCACACGATGAGACGTACAAAGGCATCGCTGATCTATCGCAGGACAAAGAACTTGAGAGCAGTTCAGCTCCTGCTCGGCCATACAAAGCTTGAAAGCACGGTGCGATACCTGGGCATTGAAGTCGATGACGCATTGGAGATGGCAGAGCAGACGGAGGTCTGACAGCGTCCAGCGACGGTCGAGGTATGACCGTCGCGATTCGACCCAAAACGGGCATTGATCAAGGCACTTTAGCCTGTTCCGGCCTCATCGTCCGATAGCCGGCTACGAACAGAGTTACGCCTGCTTCCTGGACTATGCCAGCCCGGTGGGGGCTGCGCTTGCAGATCATGAGGCGTGAAACGGCCACCTTCTCGGATAGCTGTCCGCTTCACGCTCTGATGAGGCTAGCCACTATTTACGATGTCGCCTCAGATCCAGACGTCATTCAGTACAGTTCGCTCCCCGCCTTCATGTCCGGTACTCAGTCCGCCTGAGCCAAGCATTCACTGTCCAGCGAGTAGAGGCCGACCCTGCATACCGGCCCTTGCATCAACACGTGATAGTCGTCGTCCAGTTCGATCATGATGACGCCGCCGGCCATGTTGACCGCTACCCGAGGACCTACCAGTCCAAGTCGACGCGAGACTGCCGCAGCAGCGCAACTGCTGGTGCCGGAGGAAAGGGTGTAGCCGACCCCCCGTTCCCAGATCTGCACCTCGAGCGTCTGACGATCGATTACCCGCACGAACTGAACATTTGTGCGGTCGGGGAAGATCGACAATCGCTCGATGAGCGGTCCCAACTGTCGTGCCAGCGTTTCAGTCGGTTGATCCACGAACACCACGCAATGGGGGTTGCCCATCGAAACCGGATGCAACTGCAAAGGTGTGCCGTCCACGTCAACGGTGAACGCCGCAGTATTGGCAAAAGCAGCCTGGCCCATGGCGATCGAAATCCGCTGCCCGTTGTCGAGTACCTGGCAGGTGACGATCCCCCCTTTGGTCGATATTTCAAAGGGTGAACCGGCCACGATATT
>NZ_JBICLK010000089.1:0-217872 GCF_043105275.1 Pseudomonas sp. TYF_14 | reverse complement strand
TCAATCATGGCGAGCAACTGAGGGCGGTCAGTGGTGCTCCCTGACAGCTTGTCCTCAAATCGTTTGTTCAAGGTGATGCCATCAAGCTGACGATCAGTATTCTGATCTGCTGTAGATACCCGGATGTAACCGATGTTAGCCATGTGCGTGTCCTCGTGTGCATTTGCCTCTAGATGTGTCCATTGTGTCTGTGTGCATTATCGTAAGCAACCCTAATGCACACGGATTTTCAAACATTTCTGTATGCACTGGATGTATGCCCTAGACCTTACTCAATTGAATACAGAGTCGCTTTCCTGAAGGCGAAGAAAAGCCCGCACAGTGGCGGGCTAGAAGATCCCCACAAAAGTGAGGGAAAGTCTCAGGCGGTAAAGATATATCCAGAATTGGATAAATCTCCCTGTAGGGGCTGTGGTGCAGATCAGTGTTTTCCTGAGGGGCACGCCCTGTAGTGGGATTCCTGTACAGAAGTCGTGAAAAATCTGACTAAAGGAGCAAGTTCTTAACTCCAATCCCTGCACCCCCTTGATTCTAGGGGCCTGTAGGCGTGTGAGGGTGTGCGAGAGCATGAACAGGCGCCCGAGGGCGATTAGATACTGGTTAGATCGACAATTAGTTATCTGGGCGGGAGGGGAGCTGCTGAGTAGTGGGTGCTATACACGCCTGTTAAGCAGTTTTATCTCGAAAGAGTCGTACCGGGATAGGACTTCCAGCGATCTGAAATAATCGCGCCCCTTTGCAGTTAGGTCGAGAGGGTCGCTCTTAAGCTTCTTGAGCCTAATAAGGCCAGCCTGCTTGAGGACATCCACGGAAGCCTCAACATTGCTCAGCGGCATTTTCGCAGCCTCAGCGACAATGGCAGGAGTTGGCCCTAGGCCAGTTGAGGTATTGTCATAGATTAGCTTCACCCAGAACAGCACACGCTCGTCAGAGGAATCTAAGTCCGCCATGCTGGGTCTCTTTAACTCATCTAGCTCCTTGGACAGTTTGCTCAGTTGCGTTCGTTGCCGTACTAGCAGGTAAACTGACGCAACAGCTAAGGCAAAGATCGGCAGCATCAGCCATACGGGTATGGTGGCTGCTAAAGATAACCAATCAAGAACTTGAACATAGACCCTAGGCAGCCAGTTGTTCTCATCGGAGATGTCAACCCGTTGTGCCAAGTCGAATATTGAATTTAAGGCGCCAGCAATCGCTCCCAGGCCGGTTAGCCCCGCTCCTATATAAAGAATCAAGGCCAAAATCCGGTTGTTCTTAGCCATCTCTTTCCAGTCCACTTGGCCGCTCCTGCTTTCGGTCATCCCTATGAGGTTGACTAATACTATCAGCTAGCGTTACGCAGCTGCAGCCGGCGACATATCTCGATCAGCCACGACTGACGAGAACTCCAGCTACTGCGGGTAGCCTTCAAACGGTACGTTCCAGTTTGTGTAGCGGGGCTGGTTGCGGTAGTCCTGGCGTGCCTTCTCAATTGCATCTCCAAGGTTCACCAATACGGCCACCCGTGCCAGGTGCCGCCCTATAGTTCGAGGTTATTGGCCATTGAAGCGGCTCCAGGTAGTGATTGTACGTAGAAATAGTACGTAAAGTATGCCTGAAGGCCAATATATTCAAGGATTTCAGGGCGTTGAGGTCTGTAGAATCGAGTCCCTATCTCTCCTCCATACAAGATCCAGCCCCTGGAAGCGAAAGCTTCCGGGGGCTTTTTCGTTATGGAAGGCAAAGATTTACAGCCAGCATGCTAATTGCCCGAGCGGTTAAATCAAGAGCCCGGAAGCTTCTCGAGCGGCCTGACCGTGAGCTCTACACCTAAGGCAACCCTCAGTTTTTGAACAGTATTGAAACGAGTCTTTTCTCCGCCCTTCAGCGTTTCATAAAGAGACTCTCGATTGACACCTGCGTCTTGCGCAAACTGATTCACGCCCTTGGCTTTTGCCACTTCACCCAATGCATGCATCAGGGTCTGAGCATCATTAGCCTTCATCGCTTCTGCCAGAAATGCCGCGATGGTTTCCGGGCTGTCGAGAAACCGGGAGGCCTCGAAGCGTTTTGTTTTGCTCAAATTCAGATCAAGGATTGGCATGTCTTGCGGCGAAATTTTTTTGCTCATCATTTTCTACCTCGTAAAGCATCAAAAATTTCCTTTGCTCGTTTGAGTGAGCGGCCGAGTCGGCCTGCCGCTTTTTAAACGGAGTGGGCTGCCCATTACGCAACGGGTGTATACGCCTGCAACGATGTTCGCCTCCCATCGTCGGCGCTTGGTTTGACCGCGACGTGATGAGGCTAGGGCGCGAGCGGAGCGCTGGCAACGGATAGCGCGGGTTTGCTGAGCGTTTGGGAAATGGACTACATGGCGGTAGAGAATGTCGCACTCCAGCTGACAGCGTGGGGGCTCGCTTAGGTGCGCTTGCGACATGATGCGACCGGTGAAGCCCCGGGATATTTTGCGTTTCCAGGGCTTCCTCGCACTTACTTTTTCATCATCCCCAACTCAGCATCATCCAGCAGCGCCTTGGCCATTGCGCTCAGGTAATGCGAGGCCCAGATCAGTTTCTGGTCGCCGTCCATCAGGCCGGTGATGATCAGGTCGCGCACGTAACCCATCAGTTCGGAGGCCTGTTCGCGGGCGTCCTGGCAGGGGATGCCGGGTTCGATGCGGAACAGCGGGTGGGTGTTGCTTTCGCCTTGGTAGAAGCAGGTCTTGCCGACTGTGGTGGGTTCTTTTGTGTTGTCGGTGGGCATTGTTTTGTTTCCCTGGATTTTGGGTTGCCTGGGCTGGCCTCTTCGCGGGCACGCCCGCTCCCACAGGTACTGTGCAGTGCGTGACGGCTGTGGTGACCCTGTGGGAGCGGGCGTGTCCGCGAAGAGGCCTGACCTGCTAATGCAAGGTGTGAGGCTCTGTGGGTAAATGCGACCGCATCTGCAACTGCACCAACGCCGACTCGACCAGCCCCTGTACCGCTTCCATTTCATGGATCACGGCCTGCATCACGATCGAGCTGTGGGCGGTGGGTTTGAGTTGCACGGATTGGCGGGCCACGGACAGGGCGCAGAGTACGTACTCTGAGGACTGGACCAGAGTGTCTTGCAGGAACTGGGTGGTATCGAGGGGTGGATCAGGGACCATCTTGCGCATAAACATCTCCAGGATCATTGGAGCTGCCGCAAGCTTGCTGTCAAACAAGAGGGTGGCAGCTGTACATGGGTTGACAGACCGAGGATCCCGGAGTAACTCGGCGCACACGAAGGTGCCCCACGTACAGCCGCCATAAACAGTGCACGTGTGCGGGAAATCGTCGGCCTGTCAAAGCCGGCCGTTGATTTTGCAACGACGAGCCGAGACTAGAGCGCGACCGAATCCGTCGCAACCGTTTGAGCGGGTTGGCAGTATGTTTGGGAAACGCCCTACAAGGAAGGGGATAATTCTGAGTAGAAGGTGTAGGACGGATTTCTACTAATCAATCAGACAGGCTTCCTGCAACATTTTGTCTTGAACTGACAATGGCACCTTGGGCTACAATGCGGCGCTCTGATACGCCACTCACGCCCAGGCCACACGCCGTAATGATTACGCGCGCTGGGCGATGAACTCTTCCTGACATGGATTCGTTGGATGCTTTGCGCCGTACTGGTCTCCCCCTGCGCCCCTCGCTGGACGGCTGAATTGTCGTCTGCGGCCAGTGCTGCACACTTTCTGAAAACCCCGCACAAACTCGAATGCTGCCGCCAACCATTGGCTGCGGTACGCGGCTGTGCGCCCCACCGAAAATGGAGTGCTCCACTTGCGTAAGAAATTCGTCGCGTCCCTTCTGGCGGTCGCCATCGCCTCTACCACGGCCTGTGCACAGCTCGGGATCAGCAAAGAGCAAGCGGGCACCGTGATCGGTGGCCTGGCCGGTGTGGCCATCGGCTCGACCATGGGCAGTGGCAACGGCAAGATCGCCGCCGCGCTGATCGCAGGTGGCATTGGCGCCTACGTGGGCAACCGCATCGGCCACATGCTCGATGAAAAGGACCAGCAAGCCTTGGCGCTGCGTACGCAGGAAGTGCTGAGCCAGCAGCAAGCCACTGCCAGTGCCCAGCCAGTGACCTGGAAGTCCGACCACTCCGGCGCCACCGCGCAGATCGTGCCGGGCAAGGAATACACCAAGACCAAGCAGGTCGAGGTCAAGCGCGCGCCGAAGATCCAGGCGGTGCCGTCGATGAAGCTGATCAACGAGCCGTATGTGACCATCAGCGACAACCTCAACGTGCGTGCCGCGCCTAACCAGGCTGGTGAGAAGGTCGGCAGCCTGAAGAACCACACCGAATTCACCGCCGTGGGCTCCACCGGTGACTGGATTCTGGTCGGGCGCAAGGGTGTGACCGTGGGCTATGTGCACAAGAACTACGTCGAGCCCAAGGCGCAAGCGGTTGCCAAGCGTGTAACGCCAGCCGTCAACCTGGACGAGCTGGACGTTGCCGCCAGCAAGGAAACCCAAGGCTTCGACCTGGACTCGGTGCAGTCGCTGCCAACCCAGACCGTTGCCGCCGAAGCGGCCTGCCGCCCGGTCACCGTCAGCCTGAAATCGCAAAGCGGCCAGACCGAACAAGAGCAGAACACCTTCTGCAAACAAGCCAACGGCACCTGGGAACTGATCTGAGGAACTCCATGAAAAAGCACGCGCTCGCGCTGGCTGTGATCGGCGCTTGTGGTCTGGTACCGCAGGCGTTCGCCCACGAGCTGGCCTTTTCCAAGAAAGATAACATCAAGGTCGAAGTGCCCGGGGATGCCACCACCTGGTGCAAACCCCAGGTCGACCTGACCATTACCCGCCCGGCCTGGGATAACCAGGAACTGCTGTCGGGCCTGCTGACCAAGCTGCCGTTCGTGTTCGCCAAGGACTGCTCGACCGCCAAGGTGAGCTGGAAGGCGGTCGATGCCAAGGGCAACCTGTACGCCAGCGGCTCGGGCAATGCCAGCAACCTGGGGCTGGTAACTCTGGCTGCTGCGCCTGCCACTGCCGCCCCGGCGCCGGCTGCAGCAGTTGCCCCCGCTCCGGCACCTGCGCAGCCAGAAGCACCGGCTGCTGCTGCACCGACACCGACACCGGCACCTGCTCCGGCCCCAGCCCCAGCCCCTGCTGCTGCAGCGGCCCCGGCAGTGGTCGAAGCCGCACCTGCGCAGGCAGAACCCACTCCAGCCCCCGCGCCAGCCGTAGCCGCAGAGCCAGCCCCAACCCCCGAAGCCCCGGCCGCAGCCCCTGTTGTGCCGCCCGCTCCGGCACCTGCCACAGCAGTCGCCGCAGCCCCCACTTCGGACTTCGGTCGTTCGGTGGTCCTGGAAAACCGCAACCTGATGCAGGTAACGGACGGCACCGGCTGCAAATGGGTGCTCAGTACCTCGATCATCGGCGATGGCGACACCCTGTCGTTCGGCACCACCCCGGCCATGCCGTGCCCAGCGTCCGGCTTTGGTGAAGGCAGCTTCGACAAAATCAGCTGGAAGGCTGTGGGTACCTACCGGGGTGATAACTGGACCCGCGTTTATGCTCACCCGAGTGGTTTGATCTTCAACAAGCACCTTGAGCCTGCGGTAAAGGACAAGGCCGTTTCTTATCTCACGCCGCAAGCTGACCAGGCCGCGTTCCTGGTCGGCGAGATCCCAGGCCGGCAGATGAAGGTGTACCTGACGTTCACGCGCTCCAGCTACGGCGTGCTCCGCCCGTTCGGCAGCGACCCTTACTACGTCGCGGTCACCCCGGACGAGTCGTTTGCCCTGGACGCGACCAAGTACAAGGAAGCTGCGCTGGAAATCTTCGACTTGATCAAGACCACCTCGCCGACCACCACCGATGTGGCCAACCTGTTCATCATCAAAGACCTGTCGGCGATCTCGAACAACATCTGGGGCAACGACGCGCAGAAGATCACCCGCAACCGCATCGGCATCAACCGCCAAGGCCTGTTCTTCGATGTGCGCGACGGTGCCAACTGGGCGGTACAGCGCGAGCAGCAGCGTGTGCGTGAGCAGCGTCAGCGCCAACAGGAGCTGGCCCGCGTGCACACCCGTGTGCTGGAGCGTTACCAGCAGTTGCAGGACGGCATGAGCGACTTCAAGGGGCGCGAAACCGAGGCGTTGGCGCAGATGGCCGGTATCAAGGTGCGCTTCGCTTCGCCACTGGAGCAGCAAAACCCTGCGACCTCGGCCAGCGTAGTGCCGATGATGGTGCACGTCACCGGCAAGAAAGGTGACTTCTACAGCATCGACTTCCCGAGCAACGGCCGCCTGGTTGCGGACGAGGAATACAGCGAAGGCTGGTACGTGACCCAGGTGGCCAACGCCACGCCGTACTACCCGCTGGACGACGGCCGCGCCGTGCCTACCTACCGTGCCTACAGTGCCGGTGAGCCGGAGGCCTGCAAACAGGACCACTGTGCCGACCGCGTGTCGTTCGGCGCTGTGCTGGCCAAGGAATTCCCCAACGCCGGTATCGATTTCAGCTGGACCCCCGAGGTCTCCCAACAGTACGTGAACGACTGGAACAACGCTTCCGCCATGGTCCAGTGAGGCAAACACCATGATCAAACAGATGAACAAGAAGCAGCTGCTGATTGGCGGTGTGGCCGCAGCAGTGCTGGTGCTCGGTGGTGGCTATGCGATGGTCGCCAGCTCGGGCAAGAAGGCTGCGCTGGCCTACTACGACGACTTCAAGGAGCGCTATTTCCTTGAGGATGTGCTGTCTGAGGGGGACATTTCCTACTCGGCGTTTTCCGGCAACCTGACGGTAGCCGACCCGGAGATCCGCGTGGCGGCGGCGCAGACCAATGGCGCCCAGCAGTTCATGCGCGGCCTGTCGGGCTTGATGGAGTCCGTACAGGGTGGTTCGGCTGAAGAAGGCCTGGCGGGCTGGGCCAAGTACCAGCTCAATGTCAGCCGCAATGTGGCCGGGGTGTACCTGAAGGCTGATGCGCTGAAGCTGGCCCATGACGGAGACAGCAAGGATGGCAGCATTCATATCCAGTTGCTGGGCATGCAGATGGGCAACCCTTACGTTGCCAGCAAGGGGGCCGAAGTCGTGCTGGTGGCGGATGTCAGCGACGAAGTTCAGCCACGTGCCGAGCTGGCCGCCAATGGTCGGGCCGCCCCGTCAAACTTCACCTGGGGCGCCAACATGGCGGTGCGCCAGCCAGTAACCGGCGCGTTTCTGGTCAGCAGTACCGGTGACTTTGGTACCACGGTCGACCTGGACTTCACCATCAAGCGCTCCAGCGATGGCGAAGGCTCGATGGCGTTCGTGGTCACCCACCGCAACGACGGCTCCAAGGTGGGGGAGATCGTGCGCAAGGCCGACTTCCAGTCGCTGCCGGAACTGGACGATGTCGAAACCCAGCTCAAGAGTGCCCTGAGCGCGATGCTGATTGGCGCGTACAGCCCGTACACCGGCCAGGCGGTGTTGGCTGAAGCGGTGAGCGGCTTTGCCCGCAAGGCCAAGGTCGAGAACTACTCGGTGAGCTACAGTGGCTTCAAATCGCTGAAAGAGGCTTTCAGCGAATACCAGCAGCAAGTCCCCAAGGCGAAGTTCGCAGCCTTCTGCCAGGAGGTTGGGCTGTCGTCGTGGAGCAGTGACTTTGGCGCCAAGGCCAAGAACCACAGCGACTCGGAGTGCGCCATCGGGCAGAAGCTGGTCGAAGACGGCAGTTTCGAAGAGCAGTACACCTTCAAGGAAGGCAAGAGCCTGTTTGCGGCGTTGTTCGTGAGCAAGGCGTATCAGCTGGAAACCAATTGATTGGCTAATGGCTGAGTGAACAAGCCCCCGGGAACCCTGAGTTGCCGGGGGCTTTTTTTGCTGTCAGGTGTGCCTGGACACTGTCGGGCTTGGGATCAGCGCATCGCCGCCAGTTTGATGCCGAATCCCACCAGGCAAGCCCCCGCCAGCCGCTCGAACATATTGGCAATTCGCGGGTTGGCGCGCATGCGCTCGGCCAGTTGATGGGTCAGCACCACGGCAATCAGCCCATACAGGAAGGTCACCACCGCCACGGTCGCCGCCATGAAACCGAACGTCACCAGCCCTTGGTGCTTCACCGGGTCGACGAACAGCGGGAAAAACGCCATGTAGAACATGATCGCCTTGGGGTTGAGCAGGGTGATCATCATGGTCTGGCGCAGGTAATGGCCGTTGTCCATGCGGCAGGTGTGCGCTGCACCACCGGGTTTGCTCAGCAGCATGCGCAGGCCCAGGTAGGCCAGGTATGCAGCCCCCGCCCACTGCACCATATGAAAGGCGGCAGGGTAGGTGGCCAGCAGGGTGGCGACGCCGGCTACCGCCAGCCACAGCAGCACCTGGTCGCCCACGATCACGCCACAGGTCGCGGCCAGGCCTGCCTTGATACCGCCCTTGCCGGTGGCGGTGATCAGGGCGAAATTGCCCGGGCCGGGGATGGCCAGAAGAATAAGGAAGGCGATGACGAATGCGCCGTAGTCGGTGACGCCAAGCATGGTGAGTTCCTGTTGGGCATTGCGAAGGCAGTGCGCTGAACTATCGTCGCCAACGGCGCGCTTTTCAACCTGTTGTTGCACAGTTGCAAAGAACCTGTGCCAAGTGCGGCTTGGATCCAATGCCTGGAGTCTGTATGATTCCGCGGCCATCAGACGATGGTCGAAGATGATTCATTTAAAGGACTGAGTAATGAAAAAGCTGTTCAAGGCCACCGTTGCCGTTGCTGTCGTTTCGGGTGTTGCCCTGCTGTCGGGTTGCACTGGCCAAGTTTACAACCAACCGAAAAACTGCACCTACGACTACCTGTTCCACCCTTCGGTTTCCATCTCCAAGATCATCGGTGGCTGCGGCCCGATCGATAAACTGCCTCAGCAGCAGTAATCTTGGCGGTACCCTGATCGCGACGCTTGCGGCGTGATCCAAGGCCCCCGGTCATACACATGGCCGGGGGTTTTTGTTTGTGACGTGACAAACTGCCGCTGGGGCAACCGGTCGCCTTGACGCGTCTGCCTGCAATTTGTTTGTGCTGGCATTTCAGATACAATCGGAAAAACGATTCAGCCTTGTCGGTCAATTCGACCAAAGGCCGAGCCGTTTTCTGGTTCTCTGGCTGCTGAACAATGATCAACAAAAAGCCTGCGCTGAAGAACACGCTTTACCGGGGCCAGCCACAGGCCCTCACTCTGTTCTCCTGACTGGAATTGATCAATGTTCAAGAAAGCTGGCAAGACCTTGCTGGGTCTGGCGGTCGCTGCAAGCGTCATGCAAGCGCACGCTGCAGAAACCAAGAAAGTAGACGTGCTGCTGGTCGGCGGCGGCATCATGAGCTCGACCCTGGCCGTGTGGCTGCACGAGCTGGAGCCAAGCTGGTCGATGGAAATGGTCGAGCGCCTGGATGGCGTGGCCGAAGAAAGCTCCAACGGCTGGAACAACGCCGGTACCGGCCACTCCGCGCTGGCCGAGCTGAATTACACCCCGGAAGACAAAGACGGCAACGTCAACATCTCCAAGGCCATCGAAATCAACGAAGCCTTCCAGATTTCCCGCCAGTTCTGGTCGTGGCAGGTACGCCAGGGCGTGCTGAAGAACCCGCACTCGTTCATCAACACCACCCCGCACATGAGCTTCGTGTGGGGCGACGACAACATCAAGTTCCTCAAGAAGCGTTACGACGCACTGCAGGCCAGCCCGCTGTTCCGTCCGATGCAGTACTCCGAGGACCACGCGCAGATCGCCAAGTGGGTCCCGCTGATGATGGAAGGCCGCGACCCGAACCAGAAGCTGGCCGTGACCTGGACGCCAATCGGCACCGACGTCAACTTTGGCGAGATCACCCGCCAGTTCGTTGGCCACCTGCAGACCCAGAAAGGCTTCGAGCTGAAGCTGTCCAGCGAAGTGCAGGACATCACCCGCAACAAGGACGGCTCCTGGCACGTCGAGTACAAGAACCTGAAGGACGGTACCGAGTCGGCCACCGACGCCAAGTTCCTGTTCATCGGTGCCGGCGGCGGCGCGCTGAAGCTGCTGCAGAAGTCGGGCATCCCGGAAGCCAAGGAATACGCAGGCTTCCCGGTGGGCGGCTCGTTCCTGGTGACCGAGAACCCGACCGTGGCCATGCAGCACATGGCCAAGGCCTACGGCATTGCTTCGACCGGTGCGCCACCCATGTCGGTCCCGCACCTGGATACCCGCGTGCTGGACGGCAAGCGCGTCATCCTGTTTGGCCCGTTCGCTACCTTCTCGACCAAGTTCCTGAAGAACGGTTCTTACCTGGACCTGCTGAGCAGCACCACCACCCACAACGTGTGGCCGATGACCAAGGTGGGTATCGACCAGTATCCGCTGGTCGAGTACCTCGCTGGCCAGCTGATGCTGTCTGACGATGACCGCTTCGAAGCCCTGCGCACCTACTTCCCGAATGCCAAGAAGGAAGACTGGCGCCTCTGGCAGGCCGGCCAGCGTGTGCAGATCATCAAGCGTGATGCCGACAAGGGCGGCGTGCTGAAGCTGGGTACCGAAGTGGTGGCTTCCGAAGACCGCACCATCGCGGGTCTGCTGGGTGCCTCGCCAGGTGCTTCGACCGCTGCGCCGATCATGCTGAACGTGCTGGAAACCGTGTTCAAGGACAAGGTCGCTTCCCCGGAGTGGCAGGCCAAGATCAAGGAAATCGTACCGAGCTACGGCACCAAGCTGAACGACTCGGCAGCGGCCACCCAGAAAGAGTGGAACTACACCGCTGAAGTGCTGCAGCTGGGTAAACCGCCGGTGATCGACGCCAGCGTTGAATTCGGTGGTGCGGCAAGCAAGCCGGTCGAGAGCAAGCCTGAGAACGACATGGCGCTGTAACCGGCCATTGTTGTGAAAGAAAGCCACGGGGGAGACCTCGTGGCTTTTTTGTTGGCAAGCCCAGCACAACACTCAGGCTTATCGCCATCCCTGGTAGGAGCGGGTTCACCCGCGAAGAGGCCTGCACAGGTATCACTGCTGGCGCAGTATGCACTCCAGCAACCCCGGGAACCGCTTATCCAGCATCTCGCTACGCAGCGAATTCATATGGGTAGTCCCCACATTGCGGGTTTGCACCAGCCCTGCATCACGCAACACACGGAAGTGGTGGGACATGCTCGACTTCGGCCGGCCTCCGTCCAGCTCGCCACAGCTGGCCTCGGCCACGCCGGCCAGGTGGCGGACGATTTCCAGGCGCACGGGGTCGCTGAGCGCATAGAGCAGGCGTTCAAGAATGAGGTCGTCGGGGTTGGGATGTTTATAGGCTCGCATGGTTGACATGATAACGGGGGTTTCATTAATTGCCATAGTTCGATTATGATCGAACAACAGTATTCAAATGAACCCGGAGTTTCCCATGTCCGCACTGTTCGAACCCTACACCCTCAAAGACGTCACCCTGCGTAACCGGATTGCCATTCCGCCGATGTGCCAGTACATGGCCGAAGACGGCATGATCAACGACTGGCACCACGTTCACCTGGCCGGCCTGGCCCGTGGTGGTGCCGGCTTGCTGGTGGTCGAGGCCACTGCTGTGGCGCCGGAAGGGCGTATCACCCCCGGTTGCGCCGGTATCTGGAGCGATGCCCACGCTCAGGCGTTCGTACCGGTGGTGCAGGCCATCAAGGCTGCCGGCTCCGTGCCGGGTATCCAGATCGCCCACGCCGGGCGCAAGGCCAGCGCCAACCGCCCGTGGGAGGGTGATGACCACATTGCCGCCGACGATGCGCGCGGCTGGGAGACCATTGCCCCGTCTGCCATTGCCTTTGGCGCGCACCTGCCGAAAGTGCCACGCGAAATGACGCTGGACGATATCGCCCGGGTCAAGCAGGACTTCGTCGATGCCGCCCGCCGTGCGCGTGACGCCGGCTTCGCGTGGATAGAACTGCACTTTGCCCATGGCTACCTGGGCCAGAGCTTCTTCTCCGAGCACTCCAACAAGCGCACCGATGCCTACGGTGGCAGCTTCGAAAATCGCAGCCGCTTCCTGCTGGAGACACTGGCCGCCGTGCGCGAAGTGTGGCCGGAGAACCTGCCGCTGACGGCGCGCTTTGGTGTGTTGGAATACGATGGCCGCGATGAGCAGACCCTGGAAGAGTCGATCGAACTGGCCCGTCGCTTCAAGGCCGGTGGGCTCGACCTGCTGAGCGTGAGTGTCGGCTTCACCATTCCCGACACCCACATCCCCTGGGGGCCAGCGTTCATGGGGCCGATTGCCGAGCGCGTGCGCCGCGAAGCGAAGCTGCCCGTGACGTCGGCGTGGGGCTTTGGTACGCCGCAGTTGGCGGAGGCCGCATTGCAGGCCAACCAGCTGGATCTGGTTTCTGTAGGGCGCGCGCACCTGGCCGACCCGCACTGGGCTTACTTTGCGGCCAAGGAGCTGGGGGTGGAAAAAGCCTCCTGGACCTTGCCAGCGCCTTATGCGCACTGGCTCGAGCGTTACCGCTGAGGCTTGGAAGGGCTGCTTTGCAGCCCATTCGCGGGCAAGCCCGCACCCACAGAGACACCGCAGGTTTCAGATACTGCACCCTCTCTGTGGGAGCGGGCTTGCCCGCGAAGAGGCCGGTAAAGGCTAAAACCGATCCAGTCGGTATGCAGCCATCTCAGGCCCACCAGCCTGCTCAGCCAACCGCCCCACCCATTCCGCCGTCACCGCCGCCTGGGTCAACCCCAGGTGCTGATGCCCAAACGCCAACAGCACCCGCCCATCGCACACCCTGTCGATCACGGGCAATGAGTCCGGTAACGAAGGCCTGAAACCCATCCACGGCGTTGCCCCTTCGGCGCTCAAGTCGTGCCGGAACAAGCCCTTGCTCAACCGGTGCAACTGCCACGCCCGCTGCATGCTCGGCGGTGCCTGCAGCCCGGCAAACTCCACTGTGCCCGCCAGGCGCAAGCCTTCGGCCATGGGCGTCATGATGAATTTGCGCTCAAGCGAGGTGACTGCAAACGGCAGGCGCTGGTGCTCACCCGGCAACATCAGGTGGTAGCCGCGTTCGGTATCCAGCGGCACCCGCGTGCCTGTCAGCGCGGCAGTCAGTTTTGCAGAATGGGCGCCACAGCTGACAAGCACCTGGCGGGCATTGAGCATGCCCTGGTCGCTGGCAAGGCCCACGCCGGCACTGTGCAACTGCCCGCCATCGACCTGCGCCTGGACAAAGCGCACCCCACTGGCCTTGGCCGCTTCGAACAATTCGCACACCACCCGATAAGGGTCGATGAAGTGCCCGGTGCGCGGGAAGAACAGCCCGCCCAACAGTGACGGGCTGAGTTGCGGCGCCGCTTCGCGCACGGTTTCGGCCGACCAGAAGTCCACCGGCACCGCCTGCTGTTGCATGCGTGTGCGCAACGCCTCCAACGCCTGGCGTGACTCAGGCATCTCGAACACCAGCAACGAACCATCCTCTTGAAACAACTCGCTGCGCCCGATCGAGCCCAACAGCCGTTGCCAGGCGCCCAGGCTGCCTTCGTTCAGCGTGCGGATGCCCGCCACGCTGCGCTGGAACGGCGCCGGGCGCAGGTTGAGCAGCAGCCGGGTGAACCACGGCATGGCCTTGGGCAGGTATTTCCAGTCCAGGCGCAGCGGGCCCATCGGGTCGAGCAGCATGCGAGGCAGGCGCTTGAGGATCGACAGGTCGGCAATCGGGAACACTTGCTCGGTTGCCAGGTGCCCGGCATTGCCGAAGGACGCGCCAAGGCCGGGTGCCTGGCGGTCGACCAAGGTTACCCGACGGCCCTGGCGGGCCAGTTGCAAGGCACAGGCGACGCCGACGATGCCTGCGCCGACCACGGCAATATCGGTTTCAGCGGTTTCGAGCATGCTCAGCCTTCCCGTTTACCATCAAGCAGGCGCCGCAGCTGCAGCGGGTTGCCGTGTTTCAATGCCTGCGGCAGCAGCGCATCGGGGAAGTCCTGATAGCAAACCGGGCGCAGGAAACGCAGGATCGCCGCGGTGCCCACCGAGGTGGTGCGGGCATCGGAAGTGGCCGGGAACGGCCCGCCGTGGACCATGGCATCGCACACCTCGACGCCGGTCGGCCAGCCATTGACCAGAATGCGCCCGGCCTTGCGCTCAAGGGTGGGGAGCAGGGCGCGAGCGCTGTCGATGTCGGCCTCGTCCAGTTGCAGGGTGGCGGTCAGCTGACCTTCCAGGTGTTCGGCTACCTGGCGGACCTGCTCATCGTCGGTGCAGGCAACGACCAGCGACGCTGCACCGAACACTTCAGCCTGCAACGCCGGGTCGGCAAGAAACGCGTCGGCCTGGGTCACGAACAACTGTGCCTGGCACTGGTTGGGGCCCTGATCGGTTTGGCCACTGGCGATGGTTTGGGCACAGGGGTGGTCTGCCAGGGCTGCGATACCGGCCTGGTAGGCACTGAAAATGCCGGGGGTGAGCATGGTTTGGGCGGGGGCCTGCTGCACGTAACCGGCGGCTGCAGTGATGAACCGCTGCAGTGCCGGCCCCTGCCGGGCGATTACCAGGCCAGGGTTGGTGCAGAACTGACCGGCGCCCTGGGTCAGCGAGGCGACGAAACCTTGTGCCAGTGCTTCGGCACGGGCTTGCAGGGCGGCGTCGAACAGGAACACCGGGTTGATCGAACTCATTTCGGCATACACCGGGATGGGCTCCGGGCGCGCCTGGGCGGCTTGGCACAGCGCCATGCCACCGCTGCGCGAGCCGGTGAAACCAACGGCCTTGATACGTGGGTCGCTGACCAGGGCAATGCCCACTTCACGGCCCGAGCCATAAAGCAGCGAGAACACACCCTCCGGTAAGCCGCACTGCTTCACCGCTTGCGCCACTGCCTGGCCGACCAGCTCACTGGTGCCGGGATGGGCACTGTGGGCCTTGACCACCACGGGGCAGCCAGCGGCCAATGCCGACGCGGTGTCACCACCGGCCACCGAGAAGGCCAGCGGGAAATTGCTGGCGCCGAACACGGCGACTGGCCCCAGGGCCACCTGGCGCTGGCGCAAATCAGCGCGGGGGAGGGGCTGGCGCTCAGGCAGGGCGCTGTCGACCCGCACGTCCAGCCATTCGCCGGCCCGCACTGTACCGGCAAAGGTGCGTAGCTGGGTGCAGGTACGACCACGCTCGCCCTGAATGCGCGCCTTGGGCAGGCCGGTTTCGATCACGGCGCGGTCGATCAGGGCATCGCCGAGGGCCTCGATCTGTGTGGCGATGGCTTCAAGGAACTCTGCTCGTTGTTCGAGCGATGTTTCGCGGTAGGCATCGAATGCCGCCCAGGCCAGCGCGCAGGCCTGGGCCACGTGTTCGCCTGTGCCGCCGAGGTAGGCCGGTTCCAGCGCCTGGCCGGTGGCCGGGTCGATCGCGCGGATGGCCTCGCGGCTGCCGGTTACCGGCTTCTGGCCGATCAGCAGGTTGCCTGTGAGGGTCATGGAGCCTCCTTGGAAATCTAATGCAGATGCATGGGGGGATTACGACCCCTGTAGGAGCGGGTTCACCCGCGAACACCGGCGAAGCCGGTGCCATGCACCGGGTCGCCTGATTCGCGGGCACGCCCGCCCCCACAGGGAGAGCAGTGGCTGCTCAGGCGATGTTCTGCTCAGCCGACCAGCTGGCGTACCAGCTGCGGAACAGCGCGTACTGCTGTTCGGCATAGTTGCGCTGAGCGTCGGTCAGGACGTCGGTCTCGTTGAAGTGCAGGCTGTACTCGGTGTCGCCGTTGAGCACCATCAAGTGCTTGTAATACAACACCAGGTCGCAGCCTTCATCGAACGACGACAGCACCGCCAGCGCCGCTTCCAGCTCGCGCGCCAGGCGCCGGGCACGGGCGTCGCCTTTGGCGGCCTGTTTGCTCAGGCTCACCAGTTGCAGCACTTCGCGCGGCAGCGCATTGCCGATGCCGGTGATGGCGCCGGTGGCGTTGCAGTTGACGAAGCCATGCACCACCTGGGTGTCGACACCGACCATCAGGGTGACATCGTCATCCTTGGAGGTGATGTGCTCGGCGGCGTAGCGCAAGTCGGCGCCACCGCCAAACTCCTTGAAGCCGATCAGGTTGGGGAACTGGCTGCGCAGTTCGAAGAATAGGTCGGCGCGGGTGGCAAAGCCGTAGTAAGGGCTGTTGTAGATCACCGCCGGCAGTTTCGGTGCGGCAGCGAGGATGGCCGAGAAATGGTGCTTCTGGGCGATCAGCGAAGCACCGCGGCTGAGCACGCGGGGGATGACCATCAGGCCGGCGGCGCCAACCTTGGCGGCGTGTGCAGCATGCGAAACCGCCTCACGGGTGTTCACTGCGCCCGTGCCGACGATGGTCGGGATGCCGGCCGCCACCAGGCGCGCCACGCCCTCCTGGCGCTCGGCCTCTGTCAGCAGCGGCCAGTCACCCATCGAGCCGCAGTACACCACCGCGCTCATGCCGGCCTCGATCAGCTCGCGGCCCTTGCGCACCAAGGCGTCGAAGTCCGGCTTGCGCTCGGCGGTGCATGGGGTCATCAGGGCAGGCATGGTGCCGGTGAAGATGTTGTCATTCATTGTTGTCACTCCTGGCAAAGTTCAGTCGGGAAAAGACCGGGGTCAGATGCCCCAGGCGAAAGGGTCTTGTTCGTCGATCAGCAGGGTGCTGTCGGCGGTCATGTAGGCGCGGCCGGTGATGAACGGGCGAATGCGTTCGCCGTCGCGCGCGTAGCGGCCATGGAACTGGCTGCCGGTGATGCTGGCCTGCACCCAGGTCTGGCCTTCGGCAAGCTTGCCGTCGGCGGCCAGGCAGGCCAGCTTGGCGCTGGTGCCTGTGCCGCACGGGGAGCGGTCGTAGGCCTTGCCGGGGCACATCACGAAGTTGCGGCTATCGGCGTTGGGGTCGTCGGCGAACAGCTCGATGTGGTCGATGGGCGCGCCGTTTTCGCCGGTGACGCCCTGGGTTTCCAGGGCCTTGAGCATGGCCCAGGTGTACTCGGTCAGCGCCTCGCGGTTATCCAGCTCGATGCGCTGGCCGTGTTCGGACACAAGGAAAAACCAGTTGCCGCCCCAGGCGATGTCGCCGCGCACCACGCCATGACCGGGCACGTCCACCGCCACATGCTGGCGGTAGCGGTAGGAGGGCACGTTGGCGACAGTGATGGCGCCATCTTCGTGCAGGGTGGCGCTGACCTGGCCGACCGGGGTGTCGATCTTGTGCACACCCGGTGCGATCAGGCCCAGGTACTGCAACGAGGCGACCAGGCCGATGGTGCCGTGGCCGCACATGTTCAGGTAACCGGCGTTGTTGAAGAAGATCACCCCGCAGGTGGCGTCGGCCGACACTGGCGGGCAGTACAGTGCGCCAACCAGCACATCGTTGCCGCGTGGCTCCAGCAGGCAGGCGCGGCGCCACCGGTCGTGCAGCTCGCGCAGTTCGTCACGCTGTTGGGCCATGCTTCGGCCGTGCAGTTGCGGAAAGCCCTTCATCACCAGGCGGGTCGGTTCGCCGCCAGTGTGGGAGTCGATGACGTGAATCTGTTTCATGGGCTTGTCCCTTGCGTAAAAGATCAGGAAGCGACGGCAGCAGGGCGGCCGGTAGTGGTTTCAGCGCAGGCTTCGCTTTCGTCCTCGCCTTCCAGGCGCACCAGGTGGGCAGGCACGCCAGTGGCCGCGCCCCAGTAGTAGATGCCCAGCGCGCAGGCCGCCACGACCACGGTGTCGAATGGGTGGCCGATGACGCCCAAGCCGCCGAAGCTGCCCAGCCACGACAGCAGGATGGTCAGCGCATAGAACCCGATCAGCCATGCCGACGAGCGAACTTGCTGGGCCAGTGAAAGGTGCTGGGTGGGTACGAAACGGCTGCACAGCAGGTACAGCACGAACATCACGATCTGCAGGGCCAGCAGCCACGACACGGTGTTCCAGCCCGACCAGTACACGATCAGCGCGGCGATGATGAACGACAGCGGGCCGAGTACGGCCATGCCCTTGACCCGGAACGGGCGCGGCATGTGTGGTGCATTGCGGCGCAGGGCGGCGACGCTCACCGGGGCCACGGCGTAGCTCAGCACCAGGGCGGCGGACACCACGTTGATCAGCGCTTCCCACGACGGGAACGGCAGGGTCCAGAACACCGACAGGCCAAATGTCAGCCACAGGGCCGGGCGCGGGATGCCGGACTCTGCATCGATGCGGGTGAAGTACTTGAAGAAGGTGCCGGTCTGCGCCCAGCCATAGATCACGCGCGGGGTGGCGTTCATGTAGATGTTGCCGCAGCCGCTTGGCGAGATCACTGCGTCGGCCACCACCAGGTAGGCCAGCCAGCCCACACCCAGCGCCAGGGCGATGTCACGGTAGGGCAGGGCCAGTTCCTTGGTCACGCTGGCCCAGCCGTTGGCCAACATTTCGGTCGGCACGCTGCCAAGGAAGGCCAGTTGCAGCAAGGCGTAGATCGCGGTGGACAGCAACACCGAAAGAATCAGCGCAATCGGGATGGTGCGCTGCGGGTTCTTGACCTCGCTGGCCACCGAAATGATCGGCGTCAGTCCCAGGTAGGCGAAGATGATGCCACCGGCGGATACCGCCATTTCCACCCCGGACAGGCCGAACGGGGCAAAGCCCTGGACCTCGAAGTTTTCCGGTTTGAAGAAGGTGAACAGTACGCCGATCACCAGCAGCGGCACGATGAACTTGAACACGCTGACCAGGTTGTTGGCCTTGGCGAAGGTTTTCACGCTGCGGTAGTTGAGGAAGAAGAACAGCCCCAGCAGGGCGAACTGCACCAGCCAGCCGAGCACGGTTGGGTCGCTGGAGCCGGCCTTGGTCAGCCCAGGGAACCAGGCGGCGGCGTATTGGCGTGAGGCGACCACTTCGATGGCGATCAGGCTGGAAAAGGCGATCAGGGTGATGAAGCCCATCAGGTAGCCCAACAGTGGACCGTGCGAGTACACCGGGTAGCGCACCACGCCGCCGGCACGTGGCAGGGCGGCGCCCAGCTCGCAGTAGACGATGCCTAGCAGCAGTACGGCGAACCCGCCGAGAAACCAGGAGAGGATGCCGGCCGGGCCGGCGATGGCCGACACGTGGCTGGCGGCGAACAGCCAGCCGGAGCCGAAGATGGCGCCTAGGCCGATGAAGGTGAGGTCCAGCAGTGATAACTGTTTTTTGAATTTGCCTGACATGGGTTCGCCTTTTTGTTGGTTATTGGATAGGCAGGTCTGATGTCACGAGATGCGGCTTTTTGGGCCGCGCTCTTGTAGGACTTGGGCGGCTTGCGTGGGGCATAGAGTGGACCGATCAGGGCGGCGGTTCTTGATGGTTTTCTGCAAGGGGGATGACGAAATCGGCACAGTTGCAGAAAAACAGTGGTAAGCCGCAAAGCGTGGGGATAGGCTCAAAGCCATACCGGATAAGGGTTTGAGAGATGCAGTGCTAGTGCCGGCCCTTTCGCGGGTGAACCCGCTCCTACAGGTACGGCGCAGAATTCGAAATCTGTGGGGGCCCTGTAGGAGCGGGTTCACCCGCGAAGAGGCCGGCCCAGCCAGCAGAGAACCGACAGATGACCGACACCCCCCTGGCAACCCTCTACCAGTCCCTCGACCAGCACCGCCCCGCCACCCTCGAGGCCCTGCTCGCCGGCGTATCGCTGTTGCTGCCGATGCTCGACGCCATCCCCAACGCCGCAATCTTCATCAAGGATTCTGCCGCCCGCTATGCGTTGGCCAACAACACACTGGTCCAGCGCTGTGGCCTCAAGCGCCTGCAACCGCTGCTGGGCAAGACCAGCGCCGAAGTGTTTCCGGCACAGTTTGGCCCCGGCTATACCGAGCAGGATCGACGTGTTCTCAAGGAAGGCCTGGTGCTGGAGGACCAGTTGGAGCTGCACCTCTACGGCAGCCGTGAGCCCGGCTGGTGCCTGACCCACAAGCGCCCGCTGTACAACCCTGCCGGCGAAATCATCGGCCTGGTCGGCATCTCGGTCGACTTGCAGTCAGCCGCTGACAGCCACCCCGCCTACCAGCGCCTGGCCGCAGTGGACGAGCACATTCGCCAGCATTTTCACCAGCCGATCAGCATGAGCGAGCTGACCCGCATTGCCGGTATTTCCGTGGCCCAGCTGGAGCGCTATTGCAAGCGGGTGTTCCACCTCACGCCCCGGCAGATGATCCACAAGGCGCGCCTGGAGCATGCCCATCGCCTGCTGCATTCGGAGCTGCCGATCACTGAAGTGGCGATGCGCTGCGGCTACACCGACCACAGCGCCTTCAGCCGCCAGTTCAAGCAGCTGACCGGCTTTACGCCGCGCCAGTACCGCCAGGCTACCGCCGATCAGCTGGCCTGAAACAGCCCCCGCGCCTCGGCAAAGCATTGCTCGGCAATCGCCGAGCGCGGCTCGCTGCGGCGCAGCAGCAGCCCGACCGGGCTGTGGATGGCGGCGTCTGCCACCGGTACGATGCGCAGGTGCTCGCTGAGGTCTTCCAGGCCGCAGTCCAGTGGCATGATCGCGCAGCATATGCCGGTGTTGATGGCCTGGATAAGCTGGAAGCTCGAGTCGCTCTCAAGCACCGCATTGGGCTCCAGACCACGGCTGCGGAAGCTCAGGTCCAGCGACTGGCGGTAGTGCATGCCTTTGCTCAGCAGCCCCAGCGGAATATCGCCGAGCTCGTCCCAGCGCAGCCGGTCGCTGGTGAACTGGAAGTGCCGCGTATCGTGCAGCAGGCCCATGGTGGTGGTGCCCAGTTCGATCACTTCGAAAAAGCTGGTGTTGACCTGGTCCAGGTAGCAGATACCCAGGTCGAGCTGGTTGCGGCTGAGGCCGTCGATGACCTGTTCCGAGCTCAGCGAGCTGAGCTGAAAGTGCAGTTCGGGGTATTTTTCGCGCAGGGGCAGCAGCAGGTGCATGGGGTTGAAACTGGCCAGCGGCACCGTGCCCAGGCGCAGGCTGCCGACCACCTGGCCACGGCAACTGGCAGCCTCGGCCTGCAGGCCGTCATGGGCGGCGAGCAGGGTACGGGCCCAGGCCAGGATGCGCTCGCCGGCCTCGGTGAAACCTTCGAAGCGCTGGCCCCGCTTGACCAGCACCAGGTCCAGTTCGTCTTCCAGGTTGCGCAGGCGCATGGACAGCGTCGGCTGGGTGATATGGCACAGCGCCGCCGCCTGGCCGAAGTGGCGGGTCTGGTCGAGGGCGATGAGGAACTTGAGCTGCTTGATGTCCATGGAAGTGCCTGGCGTCTGGTTATGCAGACCTTAACCCACGTCTGCGATAGATGTCATTGATCGGCCGGTACGTCATATCGATTGGACGCCTCTGGGGGTATGCCTCTAGCGTGGTGAAAATGCCCTTCAAGGAGCTTCACCGTGCGCGTCCAACTTGATGCGGTCTTCGTACCGCTGAACATCGCCGTGCTGACTGTCAGCGACACCCGTACCTACGACAACGATACTTCCGGCGCGCTGCTGGCCAACCGCTCGGTCGAGGTCGGTCACCGGCTGGTGGCACGAGCGCTGCTCAAGGACGACCTGTACAAGATCCGCGCTCAGGTGGCCAGCTGGATTGCCGATGAACAGGTGCAGGTGGTGCTGATCACCGGAGGTACCGGCTTTACCGGGCGCGACAGCACACCCGAAGCGGTCGAGTGCCTGCTGGACAAGCGTATCGATGGGTTCGGCGAGTTGTTCCGGGCATTGTCGATTCTCGATATTGGCAGCTCGACCGTGCAGAGCCGGGCGTTGGCCGGGTTGTCCAACCGCACGTTGGTATGTTGCCTGCCGGGCTCGACCGGAGCCTGCCGCACCGCCTGGGAAGGCATTCTGGCCGAGCAGCTGGATGCACGGCACCGGCCATGCAACTTCGTCAAACACCTGTTGCCGATGTAGGAGCGGGTTTACCCGCGAAGAGGCCAGAACAGGCTACCACCCACCGTCAGCTCAACACATACCCCACCGGCAACAAGGCGGGAGGCAGCTGCTGTTCCCCCAATCCGGCCAGCACATCGCGCTCCACAGTCCGCACCATGGCATCGGTCGGCAGGTCGTTCTCATCGCGCCCGAACGGGTCTTCCAGCTCGTTGCCGATCGCATCCAGCCCGAAGAACGTGTACCCCACGATGGTGGTGAACAGCGGTGCCAGCCAGCCCAGTGGCTCGGCCAGGGCAAACGGCAGCAGCAGGCAGAAAATATAGATGGTACGGTGCAGCAGCAGCGTGTAGGGGAACGGCAAGGGAGTGCCCTTGATCCGCTCACAGGTGGCCTGCACTTCGGTCAGGCCCACCAGGCGCTGCTCCAGCAGGTTGTAGCGCCATTCGCTGATCTGTTGCTGTGCGGCCAACCGTGAACAGTGTTCGCCGATTTCACGCAGGATGCCGTCGCACACATTGTGCGGGCTGATCGCATCGGCCCGGGCCAGCCACGGCCTGGCAGCTGCCCGTTCGTCCTCGTTACGCAGCCGGGCATTGAGTGCATGGGCGAAACCACACAGGTTGCGCAGCAGTTCGGTGCGCAGTGTTTCGTCGGTAATCACCACGCTTTCCCGCACGAACGAGCGGGTTTCGATAATCAGTTTGCCCCAGGCCTTGCGCCCCTCCCACCAACGGTCATAGCACGCGTTGTTGCGAAAGCTCATGAAGATCGACAGCGACAGGCCCAGCAAGGTGAACGGCGTGGCGCTGACCGGGTAGAAATACGCCGGGTAATGCCGCTCGACCAGCACGATCAGCGCGGCCAGCAGTGTCACCATCAGGCAACGCAGGGCAATGCGTTTGACGATCGACCCCTTGAGGGTGAACAGCACGCGCAACACATCGGTGGAGGGTGGGACGATCATGGAAGTCCAGAGACGGCTGCTCAGCCGCCGGTCATGTTCATGAAGCGCAGGATCTGCACATCGCCACCGACTTCGAAATGATGGCGATAGGGCTTGAGGTGCAGCGAGTCGCGAATGGCCTTTTCCAGGCGTTCGGGGTTGCCCGGGTGGGCGCGCAGCACGTGCTTGAGGTCTACCGAGTGTTCGTTGCCCAGGCACAGCAGCAGGCGGCCTTCGACGGTGAGGCGCACGCGGTTGCAGGTGGCGCAGAAGTTGTGGCTGTGTGGGGAAATGAAGCCGACCCGGGTGTTCGCGGCTTCGGCCAGGCGCCAGTAGCGGGCCGGCCCCATGGACGACTCGGTCGATTCGACCAGCGTGAACTGCTCGGCCAGGCGTGCCCGTACTTCATCGCTGGAGCAGAACGATTCGCCACGTTCATGCTCGCTTATCACCCCCAGCGGCATTTCCTCGATGAAGGTGATGTCCAGCTCGCGTTCGATGGCAAAGCGCACCAGATCGACCAGTTCATGGTCGTTGCGGCCTTTGAGTACCACGCAGTTGAGCTTGGTGCGTTTGAAACCGGCCTGGCGTGCGGCGTCGATGCCGGCGATTACCTGGGCTAGGTCGCCGGTGCGGGTCAGCTGCTTGAAACGGTCGGCATCCAGGCTATCCAGGCTGATGTTCAGGCGTGTCACCCCGGCGTCGAACAGCGGCTGAGCCAGGCGCCCGAGTTGCGAGCCGTTGCTGGTCAGGCACAGCTCGCGCAGGCCGGGCAGGGCGGCGATGCGCCCGCACAGGTCGACGATGCCCTGGCGTACCAGTGGCTCGCCACCCGTCAGGCGGATCTTTCGGGTGCCCAGCGCGACGAAGCGTTCGGCCACCTGGAACAGTTCTTCGAGGCTGAGGATTTGCTGGCGCGGCAGAAACTGCATGTCTTCGGCCATGCAGTACACGCAACGGAAGTCACAGCGGTCGGTGACCGACATCCGCAGGTAATCGATTTTCCGGTTGAAGCCGTCGATCAGGGCCCGGCTGTTCTGTTCCACGTTCGCACTCGAATGGGTTGGGACATGACTCCAAGCTATAACCTGGCCGCAAGGCCGTCAAATTGCTTTGCCTGACCGGTTGATCGATGGCCTCTATCGCCTTGGACAGCCTCTGGCAGCCATGATCGAAACCGCTTATCACGCCGTAAGATCTTTCGATTGGACGCCCCTTCCCACGCTCCATAGGCTGGAAAAAAGCATCGAAGCGTGAGGATTCATCGCATGAGCCAGGACGAACACATCAGGGACTACAAGGGCGCCGCTGCCGGCTGGGGGGCGCTCAAAAGCGTGACCAAGAGCTGGCTGGGCAGCGACAACGCCTTCAAGAACCTGCGGGCCATGCTCAAGACCAACCAGAACGGCGGTTTCGACTGCCCCGGCTGTGCCTGGGGCGAGTCGCCGGAAAGCGACATGGTCAAGTTCTGCGAAAACGGCGCCAAGGCGGTCAACTGGGAAGCCACCGGCCGCTCGGTCGACCCGGCTTTCTTCGCCAAATACAGCGTCAGCGCGCTGAAGGAGCAGACCGACTACTGGCTTGAATACCAGGGCCGCCTCACCCACCCGATGCGCTACGACGCCGCCACCGACCACTATGTCGAAACCACCTGGCAGGAGGCCTTCGAGCTGGTCGCCAGGCACCTGCGTGCGCTGCAGTCGCCGGATGAAGCCGAATTCTACACCTCGGGCCGGGCCAGCAACGAAGCGGCGTTCCTTTACCAGCTGTTCGTGCGTGCCTACGGCACCAACAACTTCCCGGATTGCTCGAACATGTGCCACGAAGCCAGCGGCGCGGGCATGTCGGAAACCCTCGGGGTGGGCAAGGGCACCGTGGTGTTCCACGATCTGGAGCTGGCCGACGCGATATTCGTCATCGGGCAGAACCCCGGCACCA
Organism: Pseudomonas sp. TYF_14; assembly: GCF_043105275.1. Lineage (NCBI taxonomy): Bacteria > Pseudomonadati > Pseudomonadota > Gammaproteobacteria > Pseudomonadales > Pseudomonadaceae > Pseudomonas > Pseudomonas sp. TYF_14. Next base: position 193,220 of record NZ_JBICLK010000089.1, on the reverse strand, counting down.
ACCACCCGCGCATGCTCGAACCCCTGCGCGAAGCGGTCAAGCGTGGCGCCCAGGTCGTCTGCTTCAACCCGCTGAAAGAGCGTGGCCTTGAGCGCTTCCAGCACCCGCAGCACCCGTTCGAAATGCTCAGCAACGGCTCCGAGCCGACCTCCAGCGCCTACTTCCGCCCGGCCTTGGGTGGGGACATGGCGGCAATGCGCGGTATTGCCAAGTACTTGTTGCAATGGGAGCGCGAGGCGCAGGCCAAGGGCAAGCCGGCGGTGTTCGACCATGCCTTCATCGCCGAGCACACCAGCGGCGTCGACGATTACCTGGCGGCGGTGGACGCCACGTCCTGGGAGCACATCGTCAAACAGTCGGGCTTGACCCTGGCCGAGATCGAGCTGGCCGCCCGCATGTACCGCAAGGCCGAGCGGGTCATCATGTGCTGGGCCATGGGCGTCACCCAGCACCGCCATTCGGTGCCGACCGTGCAGGAAATCGTCAACCTGCAGCTGCTGCGTGGCAACGTCGGCAAACCCGGCGCAGGCCTGTCGCCGGTGCGTGGCCACAGCAACGTGCAGGGTGACCGTACCATGGGCATTGACGAGAAGCCGTCGGCGGCGCTACTCGATGCCATCGAACAACGCTTCCAGTTCAGTGTGCCGCGTACCCATGGGCACAACGCGGTGTTGGCCATCAAGGCTATGGAAGAGGGGCGGGCCAAGGTGTTCATCGGCCTGGGCGGCAACTTTGCCCAAGCCACCCCGGACACCGCGCGCACCCACGCGGCGCTGCAGAACTGCGCGTTGACCGTGCAGATTTCCACCAAGCTCAACCGCTCGCACCTGGTCACCGGCCGCGATGCGCTGATCCTGCCGTGCCTGGGCCGTACCGAAATCGACCTGCAGGCCGAAGGGCCGCAAGGCGTGACCGTGGAGGACACCTTCAGCATGGTGCACATCTCCCACGGCCAGTTGCGCCCGCGCTCGCCGCATATGCGCTCGGAACCTTGGATCATTGCCGGTATGGCCAAGGCCACGCTGGGCAACCAGCCGATCGACTGGGAGCATGCGGTGGCCGATTACAACCGCATTCGCGACATGATCGCTGACGTGATTCCGGGCTTTACCGGTTTCAATGAACGTTTGAACAGCCCCGGCGGGTTCCACCTTGGCAACAATGCCGCCGATCGCAACTTCCGCACGGCCACGGGCAAGGCCCGCTTCATGCCCCACGCGCTGCCCGAGGAACTGGTGAACGCCAAGGTACTGGCCCGTGGTGACAAGCCCGACCTGATTTTGCAGACCCTGCGTTCGCACGACCAGTACAACACCACCCTGTATGGCCTGGACGACCGTTACCGTGGGGTGTTCGGCCTGCGTGAGGTGGTGTTCGTCAATGAGGCGGACATCCGTCGCCTGGGCTTCGAACCGGGTGAGCAGGTGGACCTTGTGTCGTTGTGGGAGGATGGCGTGGAGCGGCGGGTGTCGGGGTTCCGCCTGGTGGCGTATGACGTGCCCGAGGGGCAGGCGGCGGCGTATTACCCGGAAACCAACCCGTTGGTACCGCTGGAAAGTTATGGTGAGGGGACCTATACCCCGACCTCGAAATTCGTGGCGATCAAGGTCGAAAAGGCCAAGGCGGGGAACCGCATTGCGGCGGTGCTGGCCTCGGATTGATGGGGGGGCTGTACCGGCCTCTTCGCGGGTGAACCCGCTCCTACGGGACCCCACAGCGCTTGAGGTTGAGGTGATCCTGTGAGGTTGCCCGCGAAGAATCCAGCACCGGTCAGGCGCGATGCACCGGGTAAGCCGTGGTGTACTTCATCTGCTCCATGGCAAAACTGGAGGTGATGTTCGATAGCCCTTCGGTACGGGTAATCAGCTTTTTGTAGAACCGGTCATACGCCGCAATATCACCCACCACCACCCGCAGCATGTAGTCCCAGTCCCCGGACATGCGGTAGCACTCCATCACTTCCTCGAACCCGGTCACGGTCGCAGCAAACTGCTCCAGCCAGGCGCTGTCGTGGCGTTGGGTCTTGAGCTGGACGAACACGGTGAGCCCCAACCCCAGCCGTTCGGGGTCCAGCAGGGCGACGCGGCCGAGGATGTAGCCGTATTCTTCCAGGCGCTTGACCCGCTTCCAGCACGGTGTGGTGGACAGGTTGACGGCCTCGGCCAGGTCCTTCAGCGAGATCGAGGCATCACGCTGTAGCAGGGTAAGAATGTGCTGGTCGAAACTGTCCATATCGCGCGCTGGCCGTGCAGAAAAATATTTCACAGATTACCCCAAGGCCAGATGATTTGGGTTGTGCGATAGTTGCAGCTTTCATTCTGCCAATGGGCCTGACCATGTCCGACAAGCCGCGCAATTTCGCCACCCGTACCATTCACGCCGGCGAGCAGTTCAGCGTTGCCGATAACGCCATTTTTCCGGCCATCGTCACCGCCACTTCGTTCACCAAGCGCAGCCTGGACGATAAGCCGGAATATTCCTACAGCCGCGTCGGCAACCCCACCCGGCATGCCTACGAAACCTGTGTCGCTGCCTTGGAAGAAGGCGTGGGCGCTGTGGCCTGCGCCTCGGGGGTCAATGCCACCGCAACCGTGCTTGAGCTGCTGCCCAAGGATGCCCACGTGGTGGTGATGAACGGCGTGTACGGTGGCACGTTCCGCATCATGGAAGATTACCGCAGCCGCACCTCCGGGCTGACCACCACCTATGTCGATCTCAACGACATTGAAGCCGTAGCGGCTGCGATCAAGCCGGAAACCCAGCTGATCTGGATCGAGTCGCCAACCAACCCGTTGCTGCACCTGGTCGACATCAAGGCGGTGTGCGACCTGGCCAAGGCCAAGGGCATCCTCACCTGCATCGACAACACCTTCTGCTCGCCGTGGAACCAGCGCCCGATCACCCTGGGCGTGGACTTGGTGATGCACTCGGCCAGCAAGTACATCGGTGGCCACTCCGACCTCACCGGCGGTGTGGTGGTGGCGGCCAACGATGCGTTGCTGGCACGCCTGCGCCGTATCAGCATGGCGATTGGTGCGGTGCAGGGGCCGTTCGACTGCTACCTGGCCCTGCGCGGTCTGAAGACCCTGGATGTGCGCATGGAGCGCCAGTGCGCCAATGCCCTGCAGGTGGCGCGCTTCCTGGAAGGTCACGCGCAGGTCGAGCAGGTGTATTACCCGGGGCTGGAAAGCCACCCGCAGCATGAACTGTGCAAACGCCAGATGCGCAGTGGCGGGGCGGTGGTGGCGATGAAAGTGAAAGGCGACCGCGCCGCGCTCAACCGCCTGGTGGAGGCGCTGCAGATTTTTGTGCTGGCCGACTCGCTGGGCGGGGTGGAGAGCATGATCAACCACTCCTGGAGCATGTCGCACTGCTCGCTGAGCCCAGAGCAGAAAGGGGTGATGGGGATCAGCGAGAACCTGCTGCGGTTGTCGGTAGGTATCGAGGATTACCGTGACCTGGTCGAGGACCTGGATGGGGCGTTGAAAGCGCTGGTTGCTGTGTGAGGGCCGCAGGCCCTTTCGCGGGTAAACCCGCTCCTACGACGGTGTAGGAGCGGGCTTGCCCGCGAAGAGGCCGGTGGATTCAATAGATGCCTGTCAGGGTTTGGGCGGATGAATGATCCGTTCGATCTTGTCCTTGATCAGCAACCTTTCCTTGCGCAGGCGGTTGACGGCCTCGTCGTTGGTGCCGTTGCCTTCGGCGGCTACCACCTCCTTGTCCTTGGCGTTGTACTCCTTGTGCAGTTTGTGCAGGTCCTGATCCTTCTCTATGAGTGCCTGGAATGCATCAGCGGTAACGTGCAGGTCAGCGAGCAGATCGTGCGGAACTGGCATTTCTTCACCTCTGTCAGGGTTGTCGGTAAGGTCCTGACCATTGAGGATAGCTGTCTTTGCGCAGGCTTGTGACGGCGGTTCAGGCTGAATGGCAGCTGAATGGTTTTGAGATAATTGGTAAAAGACGCGCCCTCACGAAATTGTTACCGACTTTTTCACAAAAAATTGATGACCTGCTTTCTAGAGTTCGCCCAACTTTCCCACAGTGCCATTTGGCCTGGGGGTGATAATAACTCTTGATTGCGAACGCTAATGCTCAACTTCAAATCCCTGCGGACTGAATGGGTCACGCTGCTGGCCAGTCTTTACCTGCTGATCGGCTTCAACATGTTCCTCTGGGAGCATCTGCAAGCGGCGGTTCCTGCCGGCCTGTCGGGGTTGTGGCTGAGTCTGGCGTTTGCTGTGCTGATGCTTTTCGCCTTCAATCTTGTCCTCACGTTACTTGCCTTCCGGTATGTATTGAAGCCGGTACTTATCGTGTTGTTCATGAGTGGCGCGGGCGTGGCTTACTTCATGAACCAGTACGGCGTACTTATTGACGCCGGCATGTTCCGTAATATGGCCGAGACCAATATTGCGGAGGTGCGCGACTTGATGTCGTTCAAGTTTGCCGCGTATATCCTGCTGCTGGGTGTGCTGCCATCGGTGCTGCTGTGGAAGGCGCAGATCGCCTACCGCCCGTGGCACCGCGAGCTGCTGGGCAAGTTGGTGGTCAGTGGTGCCTGTGTGGTGACCATCGGCTCGGTCGCGTTGGTCAATTATCAAGGGCTGTCGTCGCTGTTTCGCAATCACCATGAACTGCGTCTGATGCTCACCCCCAGCAATATCGTCGGGGCCTCCATTGGTTATGTCGACGAACGTGTCGGTACGGCCTCGCGCCCGTTCCAGCATTATGGCGAAGATGCCAAGCGTGATGCGGCCTGGCTAAAACATGAGCGCAAGTCGCTGACCGTGCTGGTGGTCGGGGAAAGTGCCCGGGCAGACCATTTCGGCGTGTTGGGCTATGACCGCGATACCACGCCCAATCTCGCCAGGGAGCAGGGCCTGCTGGCGTTTTCCGACGTGCACTCGTGCGGTACGGAAACGGCGGTTTCGGTACCTTGCATGTTCTCGGGCATGAAGCGCAAGGACTACGATGCCCGCGTAGCGAAGAACCGCGAAGGGCTGCTGGACATCCTGCAGCGTGCCGGCCTGGCCGTGCAGTGGCGTGACAACCAGTCGGGCTGCAAAGGCACCTGCGATCGCGTGCAGTTCATCGACGTCAGCAACCTCAAGGACCCGCAGCTGTGCGCCGATGGCGAATGCCATGACCAGATCCTGCTGCAAGGCCTGGACGCGTTGATCGACAACCTCGACAAGGACACCGTGCTGGTGCTGCACCAGATGGGCAGCCACGGCCCCGAGTACTTCAAGCGCTACCCCAGTGATGGCGAGCGCTTCACCCCGGTGTGCCAGAGCAACGCGTTGAACCAGTGCAGCGAGGAGGAAATCATCAACGGGTACGACAACACCCTGGCCTATACCGACAAGGTGCTGGCCTCGCTGATCGATACCCTGCGCAGCAAGCAAGACAAGGTCGATACCGCGATGATCTACCTGTCCGACCACGGCGAGTCGCTGGGCGAGTACAACCTGTTCCTGCACGGCACGCCCTACGCCATCGCTCCCGAGCAGCAGAAGCACATACCACTGCTGACCTGGTTCTCCGACAGCTACAAGGAGGACTTCGGCGTCGATACCGACTGCCTGGCACGGCTCAGCGATGCCCCGCTGTCCCAGGACAACCTGTTCCACTCGATGCTTGGCCTGTTGCAGGTACATACCGAGCTCTACCAGCAGTCGCTGGACATGTTTGCCGGTTGCCGGCCTTGGCTGGCGGCCAAGCGCTGAAGCCCTGTGGGAGCGGGCACGCCCGCGAACCCGGGCAAACCCGGGCCATACACCGTGTTGCCTTCATTCGCGGGCGCGCCCGCTCCCACAGGGTGGACTGCCCCCGAAAAGCGGGACAGTTTCACCCGCAGTGCCCGCGCCGTATATACTGCGCGCCAATGTTAGTGGGAGAGCCTTGTGGCCATCGAAATTCACTGGATCCGTGACGACCAGAGCCTGGCCGAACACTGCCGCGACTGGCACCAACTGCCCTTCGTCGCCGTCGACACCGAATTCATGCGGGTAGACACCTTCTACCCGAAAGCCGGGCTGATCCAGATCGGCGACGGCCAACGCGCCTTCCTGATCGACCCGCTGCTGATCGGCAACTGGCAACCCTTGGCCGACCTGCTGGAAGACAGCGCTGTGGTCAAGGTGCTGCACGCCTGCAGCGAAGACCTCGAAGTGCTGCTGCGCCTGACCGGCAAGCTGCCTCAGCCGCTGTTCGACACTCAGCTGGCCGCCGGTTACCTGAACCTGGGCTTCTCGATGGGCTATTCGCGCCTGGTGCAGGAAGTGCTGGGCATCGAATTGCCCAAAGGCGAAACCCGTTCCGACTGGCTGCAACGCCCGCTCTCGGAAACCCAGGTCAGCTACGCTGCCGAAGATGCCGTGCACCTGGCCGAGCTTTTCACCGTGCTGCGCCCGCGGCTGAGTGACGACAAGTATGCCTGGGTGCTGGAAGACGGCGCCGAGCTGGTGGCTGCGTTGCGCCGTGAAGTCGAGCCCGAAAGCCTGTACCGCGACGTCAAGCTGGCCTGGAAGCTGGCGCCTCAACAACTGGCAGTGCTACGTGAGCTGTGCGCCTGGCGCGAACGCGAAGCGCGCAACCGCGATGTGCCGCGTAATCGTATCCTCAAGGAGCACTCGCTGTGGCCCATGGCCAAAAGCCAGCCGAACAACCTGTCGGCCTTGGCCAAGATCGACGAGATGCACCCGCGCACCATTCGTCAGGACGGTGAGTTCCTCATCCAGCTGATCAAGCGCGCCGCCAGCCTGCCGGCCGAGCAATGGCCTGCGCCCTTGCCTGAGCCGCTGCCGATCGAGGCTGCTGGCCTTCTCAAGCAGCTGCGTGCCATCGGCCAGGCCGAAGGCGAGCGCCTGGGGATTGCACCCGAGCTGATGCTGCGCAAGAAAGCCCTGGAGGCGCTGCTCAAGAGCGGATACCCCAATGGCCCTTATCAACTGCCCGATTCGCTGCGCGGCTGGCGCCGTGAGCGCATGGGCCAGGCCCTGCTGGACAACCTGGCAGGTGCCGGAGAAACCCGATGAAACGCATTTGCTCGATCTACAAGAGCCCACGCAAGAACGAAATGTACCTGTACGTACTCAAGGCTGACGGCCTGGAACGCGTGCCTGAAGGCCTGCTGCCGTTCTTCGGCACCCCCGTGCACGCTTTCGACCTGGTGCTCACCCCTGAGCGCAAACTGGCCCGCGAGGACATCACCAAGGTGCTGGAGAACCTCGAAAGCCAAGGCTACCACCTGCAGATGCCGCCGCTGGAAGATGAGTACATCGAGCACCTGCCCGAAGAGCTGCTGCGCCGCAACGACCCCGTCTGACCATGCGCGTACTGATCGCTGAGCATGACCATGCTCGATACGCCGGGCTTTTGCGCGTAGCCGCGCCTGACGTGGACGTTGTGACCAGCGGCGACTCTGCCGAACTGGCCCGCCAGGCACCGCAGTGCCCGGTGTGGCTGGGCCAGCCGGACTTGCTGGCCAGTCTGCTGCGCCAAGGCCACAAGCCGGGCTGGATACAGTCGACATGGGCCGGTATCACGCCGTTGCTGGCCGACGGCCTGCCGCGTGATTACCGCCTGAGCCGCGCAGTTGGCATATTTGGTCAGGTGATGGCCGAGTACATGCTCACCTATATGCTAGGCCATGAGCGTGAGGTGCTGTCGCGCCTGGTCAGCCAGGTCGAGCGGCGCTGGGATGACCGCCCGGGGCGCAGCCTGGAAGGGCGCAAGGTCCTCATTGTGGGGGCGGGCGACATTGGTCAGCGTGTGGCCGAGTTCCTGCAGCCGTTTGGTGTGGAGCTGTACGGGGTTGCCAGCAGCGCCCGTGAACAGGCCCCGTTCGTCGAGGTGGCGGCGCTGGCCGACCTGCCGCGCATGGTCGGCCAGGTCGACTACGTGCTGAACCTGCTGCCGGATACCCCGGCGACTCATGACCTGTATGACGCCGCGCTGTTCAAATGCTTCCAGCCCTCGGCCTTGTTCATCAATGCCGGGCGTGGTGTGGCGGTGGTCGATGCCGACCTGGTCGAGGCGTTGAAAGAGGGCCATCTGGCTGGTGCCGTGATCGATGTGTGCCGCCAGGAGCCGTTGCCCAAGCAACACCCGTTCTGGACCGCCTGGGGCTTGCTGCTGACCGGGCACAGCTCGGCGCCCACCTCGCCGACAGCGATGGTGCGCTTGTTTGTCGAGAATGTGCGGGCTTATGAAGCGGGGCAGGGGTTGCGGGGTGAAGTCGATTTCGCCCGGGGCTACTGATCGCTGTGGCCTGTATCGGCCTCTTCGCGGGTAAACCCGCTCCAGCACAGGGTGGTGATACCCCCCGTAGGAGCGGGCTTGCCCGCGAAGAGGCCAGCACCTGCCAACACAAACCTTACAGGCTGAAATCGCCTTCAGCAGCCAGCTCGCTCAGCGGCTTGCGCGGGCTCGGCACTTCACGCGCCTGCAGGGCTTCATCCAGGCTGGCCTTGTCCCCCAGCTTGCCGATCGCCACCATGGCATGCAGTACGTAACCCTCGGGAATCTTCAGTTCCTGACGTGCCAGGTCCTGATCGAAGCCGGCCATGCCATGGGTATGCCAGCCGCTGATGCTGGCCTGCAGGGCCAGGTGCCCCCAGGCAGAGCCCGTGTCGAAGGTGTGCCACAGCGCCGGTTTTTCTTCCGTAGCGCCCGGGGCCGCGAACGTGGTCTTGGAAATGACCAGCACCAGCGCCGACGCCTGTTGCGCCCAGCTGCGATTGAAGGGCACCAGCAGGCTCAGGTAACGCTCCCAGTTCGGCGTGTCGCGGCGGGCATAAAGGAAGCGCCAAGGCTGCGAGTTATAGGCCGAAGGTGCCCAGCGGGCGGCTTCGAGGAAGCTCAGCAGGGTTTCTTCGCTGATCGGCTCGGCGGTGAAGGCGCGTGGCGACCAGCGGTTGATGAACTGCTCGTTGATGGCGTAATCGGCAATGCGGGGGTTGGCGCTCATGGCGGCTCCTGCGAACGGACGGGAAAAGCGCACGCTACTGCGTGCCGTCGCGACTGACAAGCGGTCTGGCTTTGCCGAAGGCCAGGCTCTAGACTGGCGCCGCCGCGCGCCGTGGCCCCCAAGATGAAGGCAGGAACCCTGTGTGATGATCGCTGAAAACGCGCCGTTCTGGCGGCGCAAGACCCTTGAAGAGCTCAGCCAGCAAGAGTGGGAGTCGCTGTGCGATGGCTGCGGCCTGTGCTGCCTGCAAAAGCTCGAGGACGAAGACGACAACAGCGTCTATTACACGCGCATCGCCTGCAAATTGCTGGACCTGAATACCTGCCAGTGCAGCGACTACCCCAACCGCTTCGCCCAAGTGCCAGACTGCATCCAGCTCACCCCGGGCAAGGCCGACCAGTTCAAGTGGCTGCCGAGTACCTGCGGTTACCGCCTGGTCAGTGAGGGCAAGGACTTGCCGGCCTGGCATCACCTGGTCTGTGGCGACCGGCAACAGGTTCATGAACAGCGCATTTCCCAGTCGGGACGTATGCTCAGTGAACACGATGTGCACGAAGACGACTGGGAAGACCACCTGATCTTTCGCGCCAGCTGACCGGCGCGGCCCGCTGCCTCGGGGAAACAAGGAGTTTCTGTATGCGTTGCCACCTGATGTTGCTGTTGGGCCTGATGGCCAGTTCGCCGGCCTGGGCGAAAAAGGTCGACCTCGACTACCAGGTGCGCTTGCTGCCTGCCAGCGGCCAGGCCGAGGTCCGCGTGACATTGGCCGAAGGCAGCGCCGTGCGCAGCCTGGACTTCGACCTGGGCAAGGCTGGGGCCTACAGCGGCTTCCAGGCTGATGGGCAATGGCAGCTGAAGGGGCAACGTGGTATCTGGCAGCCAGCGGCCGGCAAGACCAGCCTCAGCTACCGTGTGCAACTGGACCAGAAGCTGGCCAGCGGCGCCTATTCATCACGCATCACCCCGCACTGGGCCCTGTTCCTCGGCGACCAGCTGATACCCCCTGCGCGCCTCGACCAGCAGGATGGTACCGAGCTGGTGGCGCGCCTGGCTTTCGACCTGCCCGAGGGCTGGAAGAGCATCGAAACGTCCTGGCCGCGCATCGGCAAGGGGAAGTTTCGCATCGACAACGTGTCGCGCCTGTTCGATCGCCCGACCGGCTGGATGCTTGCCGGCGACCTGGGCAGCCGCCGCGCTCGCCTGGGCGAGACCGAAGTGACCGTGGCCGCGCCGGTGGGGCAGGGCATGCGGCGCATGGACAGCCTGACCTTGCTCACATTCGTCTGGCCACAACTACAAGCTGTGTTCCCGCGTAACCCGCCCAAGCTGCTGTTGGTCGGGGCGCGTGACGGCATGTGGCGAGGGGCTATGGCTGCGCAGGGCTCGTTGTACCTGAACAGTGCCCGGCCCATGGTCAGCGAAAACGGCAATAGCCCGTTGCTGCGCGAATTGGTGCAACTGTTCGCGCAGATTCACGGGCGTGACGGCAGTGACTGGCTGGTAGAGAGCCTGACCGATTATTACGCCAACGAGTTGCTACGCCGCTCGGGCGGGATGAGTGATGACCGCTACCAGGTCTGGCAGGCGCGTCTGAGCAAGCAGGGCGCCAAGGTCAACCGGCTCAAGGGTGAGCGCGCAAGCCCGGCCCAGGTGGCCCGCGGCGTGATGCTGTTGCAGGCGCTGGACAAGGAGATCCGCATTCACACCCAGGCCAAACGTTCGTTGGACGATGTGGTACGTGGGCTGATGCGCCTGCCCAGCGTCAGTACCGAAGACTTCGTGCAGATCAGCGAGAACGTGCTGGGGCGGGGTTCGGATGTGCTGCAGAGCAAGGTGTTGCACTAAGGCCCGTATGAAAAGCCTTGCCTGACCTTCGTCTCAAGGCTTTTCATACAGGCCCAAGGCATCCCTGGCGCCTGTCCCGGCCTTTGACAGCCCAAGCTTCGCCGCATGGCCTTGTTATTTGAACTTGGGCCCTGAGCGGGTATTCAGCCCTTTGGCCATGCGGTCATACAACACCACATTCACCGTCGCCGCCAGGTTCATGCAGCCCTCGGTCGGGATGTAGATAGTCTCTTCACACCATCCCCGCACGTCTTCGCTCAACGAGCCGTCCTCTGGCCCGAAGATGTAAATGGCCCGGTCCGGATGGGTGTAGTCCGGCAATGGCCGCGCACCCTCTACCAGTTCCACCGCCACGGGCGTGCAGCCCAACGGAATAATGCGCTGCAGGTCGTCGATGCCGATCAGCGGGATGTCGTAGTGCACGCGCTTGGTGTCGGTGACGAAGTCACGCGCGCGTTCATAGCGTTTGCCCGTGTAGAACACCGAATTGACGCCATAGCAGCCCGCGGCGCGCATCACAGAGCCGACGTTTTCTGCCGACTTGGGGTTGAACAGGCCGATGCAGCTGTATCGTTTGTTTGCCACGTACCGGGGCCCTTCGCGAAAAAAGCGCGATTATACGGGCTGCCCGGTAACAGCGGGGGGCGAATCGATGGTCAGTCTTTCTTCAGCATGCCCGCCAGCCCGGCAAACGGGTTGTGCGTAGCCTTGGCAATGCTCGGGGTGCTGGTGGAGCCTTCGCTGAAGTACTGCTGGTCGGTGTAGCGCGAGTGCTCGTTGTCGTGGCAGTACAGGCACAGCAGCTCCCAGTTGGAGCCGTCCTGAGGATTGTTGTCGTGGTTGTGGTCACGGTGATGCACGGTCAGCTCGCTCAGGCGCTTGCCAGCGAACTCGCGGGCGCAGCGACCGCACACGTGCGGGTACATTCTCAGGGCCTTGTCGCGGTAGCCCATTTCCTTGTCGCGCTTGGCATCGGCCAGGATGCGGTCGAGGCGCGCGGTAGCGGCGGCAGAAGAGGTGGAGCTCATGGTGTTTCCTTTGTTCTGATCAGGCAGGTGACGGTTATGCCATTGAGTCTAGCGCGCTTGCAGGTCAGGCGGACAGGCGAAAGCGTTGATTTAGGCGTAGCCTGTAGAAAGGTTCCCGACAGGAGGTTGCTGATGTTTCACGCGATCCTCGCCGCGCTGTTGATGGCTGGCCTGCCCCTGGCAGAAGCTGCCAGCACGCCACCTCGTCTCAATACGCCAGTGCCTGGTGCACCGGGTACGCCTACGCCCACGCCATACCCGCAGATAACCCCGAGTACACCGCCCAAGGCTTACGACAGCCAGCCGGGGGCGCCACTGTTGCCGCCGATGCCAGTGCCCGGCCCGCCGAAGGATCAGCCATTGCCCGGGTTGCGGCCGGAGCCGCCGAAGCCGGTTGTGGAGGATGATTGACGGGTGCGAGCTGAGGGGGCTGGGGGGTGCAACCCGCCCCCCGCTATCTCAAAGAATACCCAGCTCGCCAAACACGAACGCATACTCCAGAGCCACATCCTTCAACCCCTGGTACCGCCCGCTCATCCCGCCATGCCCAGCCCCCATCTCGGTCTTGAGCAGCAGCAGGTTGCTGTCGGTCTTGAGTGTGCGCAACTTCGCCACCCATTTGGCTGCCTCCCAATACTGCACGCGGCTGTCGTTGTAGCCCGCCACCACCAGCATCGCCGGGTAGGCCTGCGCTTTCAGGTTCTCGTACGGCGCATAAGCCTTGATCCGTTCATACACCTCCGGCTCCTCAGGGTTGCCCCATTCGTCGTACTCGGTCACGGTCAGCGGCAGCTCCGGGTCGAGCATGGTGTTGAGCACGTCGACGAACGGCACTTCGGCAATGGCGCAGCGGAACAGCGCCGGGCGCAGGTTGAGCACCGCGCCGATCAGCAGGCCGCCAGCGCTGCCACCACTGATGGCCAGGCGGTCGGCGGCAGTCACGCCCTGGCTGATCATGTGCTCGGCGCAGGCGATGAAGTCGCTGAACGTGTTGTGCTTGTACTCCTGCTTGCCGGCACGGTACCAGGCTTCCCCCAGTTCACCACCACCTCGCACGTGGGCGATGGCAAAGGCCACGCCGCGCTCCAGCAGGCTCAGGCGCGCATGTGAGAACCAGGGGTCGAGGCTTTCGCCATAGGCACCATAGCCGTACAGGTACAGTGGCACGGTCTTGCCCAGGTCCTGGCGGCGGCGTACCAGGCTGATCGGCACCAGGGTGCCGTCCGCTGCGGTTGCCCACAGGCGCTCACTGACATAGTCATCGGCATCGAATGCACCGAGCACCGGGGTTTGCTTGAGCACCACCTGGGCGCCCGTGGGCAACGTCAGTTGGCGCACCTGGGCCGGGCGGTTGAGCGCTTCGTAGCGCAAGCGTATGCGAGTGCTGGCAAATTCAAGGCTGTCCTGCACGTACAGGCTGTAGGCTGCGTCTGGCAGTTCGACGCGGTAGGCCGGCAAGCCCTGCGGGCGGACTTCGATGATCGGCAGGCCGCCTTCGCGCAGGCTCAGGGTGAGGGCACCGGCGTTCAGGCTGAGGCCTTCGAGCATGACCGCGTCGCGGTGCGCCACCAGCACCTGCCACTGTTCGCGGCTTGGCACTGGCGCGGCTGGCGCGTGGTACAGGGCGAAGTTGATGCCATCCTGGTTGGTGCGGATGAACCAGCGCCACTGGCCGTCGAGTTGGCCATGGTCGGGGAAGTATTCGTGGCCTTCGACGCGCGGCGCCAGGCAGGTGAACGGCGCCTGCGGGGTTTCGGCGTCCAGCACCCAGGCCTCGCTGGTGGTCTTGCTGTTCAGCAGCAGCACCAGCTGGCGCTCGGAGCTGGTGCGGTAGCAGTGCAGGAAGAAACGCCCATCTGGCTCTTCGAACACGGTGTGCGCGGCGTCGGTGCCCAAGGTGTGGCGACGCAGGCGCCATGGGCGGTGGGTGTCGTCCAGCTCTGCGAAGAAGAGCGTCTGGCTGTCGTTGGCCCAGGTCAGGCTACCGTCGCAGTCGTCGAAGGGCAGGGTAGTGACACTGCCACTATCCAGGTCTTTGACGTACAGGGTATAGATTTCGTCGCCGCTGGTGTCGAGGCTATAGGCCAGCAGGCGGTGGTCGGGGCTGATGTTGAACGCGCCCAGGGAGAGGAAACCGCCGTTGGCCAGGGCGTTGGGGTCGAGCAGCAGTTGCTCCTGGCTTTCATCGACGGTGTTCGAGTCGTCGGCCGGACGTGGGCAGCGGTAGTGACGCGGATATTCGTCGCCGGCGGTGGTACGGGTGTAGTACAGGTAGGGGCCCCAGGGCGCCGGCAATGACAGGTCGGTCTCCAGGATGCGGCCCTTGATTTCTTCGAACAGGCGCTCACGCAACGGTGCCTGGTCGGCCAGGCAGGCTTCCTGGTAGGCGTTTTCAGCTTGCAGGTAAGCGAGTACCTCGGGGGTGTCGCGCTGTTGCAGCCAGGCATACGGGTCGGTGGCCTGGTCGGCTTGGGCAATCGGGGGTTGGGGCTTGGTTGGCATTGAAGGTCTCTTGATTGGAGTTGCCTGTGCCGGCCTCTTCGCGGGTAAACCCGCTCCAACAGGGATCGCACCGAGGTAGGAGCGGGTTTACCCGCGAAGAGGCCGGCACAGGCAAACACTGTCTGCGCCCGGAAAAGTGTTTATCATAGGCATCTCTTTGCCTGGCTTGCACGAACACCATGACCGAGAACGACTACACCTTCGCCTGGGGCTTGTACGCAGTAGCCGCCTTAGGGTGCCTGCTGGTGGGCTTCAAGCTCACCGGCTGGATGTGGCGCTGGCTGCGCGAACCGCTACGGGTGGTGCTGGCGGTGCTGCTGCTGACCCCGACCATCGTCGACCCGGTCAAGGACAGCTTCGCCCCTGCAATCGCCATCACTGCGCTGGATGTCGCTTTCAAGGTCGGCAACAACGCCTGGCGCGCTGTGTCCGACTTCGCCATGTACGGCATGATCGCCTTCGGCCTGTACTTCCTCTTCGTGCTGCTGCGCTGGCCGCTGGAAAAGCGCGCGCACGCACGCCGTGAGCAGGCCGAAGCCGCCGCCAGGCGTCAGCAGGCCGAGGATGACCAGCTCGGCACCCATGCGCCGCTGGCTGCCGAGCGCAGCGATCGTTACCGTGACGACTTGCCGCCAGCCGCTACGCGTGGCGCAGGCCGGGTCGAGCCTCGTCTGTAAACGGAGACACGCCTATGTGCGAACTGCTGGGCATGAGTGCCAACGTCCCTACCGACATCGTTTTCAGCTTCACCGGCCTGATGCAGCGGGGCGGGCGAACCGGCCCGCACCGTGACGGCTGGGGGATAGGCTTTTACGAAGGCCGCGGCCTGCGCCTGTTCCAGGACCCGGCCGCGAGCAGCGAGTCGGAAGTGGCCAACCTCGTGCAGCGCTACCCGATCAAAAGTGAAGTGGTGATCGGTCATATCCGTCAGGCCAACGTCGGCAGGGTATGCCTGTCCAACACCCACCCGTTCGTGCGGGAAATGTGGGGCCGCAACTGGTGCTTCGCGCACAACGGCCAGCTGGGTGACTTCAAGGGCCTGGCCAGTTTCTACCGGCCAGTGGGCGACACCGACAGCGAAGCGGCCTTCTGCGACTTGCTCAACCGCATCCGCAGCGCCTTCCCCGAACCGGTGCCGGTGGAACAGCTGCTGCCCGTGCTGGTCGAAGCCTGTGCCGGCTACCGGGATCTGGGGGTGTTCAACTGCATGCTCAGCGACGGCGACTGGCTGTTCTGCTTTTGCTCGACCAAGCTGGTGCACATTACACGCCGTGCGCCATTTGGTGCCGCACGGTTGAAGGATGTCGACCTGATCGTCGATTTTCATACCGAAACCACCCCCAACGACGTGGTCACGGTGATTGCCACCGAGGCCCTGACCGAGAACGAGACCTGGCACCGCTACGCGCCGGGTCAGTGGGCCCTGTGGCGGCACGGCGAGTGCGTGGCGCACGGCCAGAGCTAAGGACGCTGCATGTTCAGAAGTTACCTGCGATTGCTGTTGTTCACCTTCGGCCTGCTGGCCGGTATCCAGGTCCCGGGGCTGGTCAAGGACTATAGCCAGCGGGTCGAGGCGCACCTGTTCGAATCGCGCGAGGCGCTCGATGGGTTCCGGCAAACGGCCGAGCGCTTTTTCAAGGGCGACTTGCAGGCGCTGCTGCAGCACTACCGCAGCAGCGACGACCCGGTGTTCAACAGTGATGCCAACAGCATCGAAAGCCTGATGATCCGCAACGAACTGCTGGAAAACGAATGGCAGGTGCTGCAAGGGTCATGGGCTGAGCGTACCTGGCATGTGCTGGTACAGGCCGACCCGCAGTTGCGTGAAGAAACCCTCAATGGCTACAGCTACCAGATTCTGCTGGTGCCCGAGGCGATTGGCTGGGGTGTGGGGGCCGGTTTTGTGCTGGCCTTTGTGGTCGAAAGCGTGTTGTTGGGGATTGGCTGGCTGATCCTGGGCGGGCGGCGCAGGGTGGTGAAAGAGAGCTGGCGCTAAGTTCTGCTGTACCTGTACCGGCCCTTTCGCGGGCTTGCCCGCTCCCACAGGATCATCACAGGCCTGGCGGGCCAGGTTGTGCCTGTGGGAGCGGGCAAGCCCGCGAAAGGGCCGGTACAGGCAGAGACTGTTGGTCAGACCAGCACGATCCGCTGCCCCCCCACATCCCGCGCATACCGCTCCAACACCTGCCTGCAAACCCCAACCACCTCATCGACCAACGCCACCCCGGTCTGCCACGCCACCACCAGCTCAAGGCTCGGCGGCGGCTGCAACCCTTCCAGCAGCACCAGCTCGCCCCGGCCCAACTCGGCATCCACCAGCGCCGGCGGTAGCGCGCCAATGCCAAAACCATCGCGCAACAGCCGGGTAATCGCCGCCACCGAATTCACACAATTCAACCGCGGCGCCTCTGCCCCCGCAGCCTGCAGCAAGCTCAGCACCTCCTGGTGCGGCCGTGAATTCTTCGAGAAGGTGATGATGCGCTCGCGCCCAAGTTCGGCCAGCGACGCATAGTCCCGGTGCTGGTGGGCGCCTGCGGCCACCACCCAGCCCATTGGGTAGCGCGCCAGGTCGAGGCTGCGGATCGATTGCTCGCGCAGCAAGTCGGTCTGCAAAATCACGTCAAGAAAGCCCTTCTGCAGCTGCTCGCGCAAGTTCAGCGCGGTGTCGGCCACCAGTTCGATTTCCACCTGCGGGTAGCGCTCGGTCAGCTCCGCCACCAGCGCGCTCATCCAGGTGTGGATCACCGTGTCCATTACCCCGATGCGAATGCGTCCGACCTTGGCCCGGTCGCTGTCCAGCGACTGCTTCATGGCCTTGGCGGTTTCCAGCATGCGTTCGGCGTATTCCAGCACCTTGCCGCCCTCCGGGGTCAGGCTGACGCCGCGGGAGTCGCGCAGCAACAGCTTCACGCCCAGGTCAGCCTCCAGTGCGGCAATACGGCTGGATACCGAAGCCTGGGTGGTGAACAGCTTTTCTGCCGTCAGGCGGAAGCTCTTGAGCCGGGCGACCCAGACGAAGGTTTCGAGGAAGCGAAGGTTCATGATCAGTTTTTCTTGTTCCAGACCGGCGGTTTTTTTCGTTGGACGCAGGCGAGGCGGCCTCTGAACAATGACGCCCAGGCCGCGACGCTTCATGTCGCCCATAAAACAATACCAACAAGCCGAGGCATCCATGAACCCCACCGGCGTGCAACAGCAGGTCAGTTCCCTCCGTTCGTCCGGGCCTTTCGCCTGGTACCGCGACATCGACAAACAGCAACGACGTACCTTCTGGAGCTGCAAGATTGGCTATGGCCTGGACGGCATGGACACACAGATGCTCAGTTTCGTCATTCCTACGCTGATCATGCTGTGGGGTATCACCACCACCGAAGCCGGGTTGATCCACACCAGCACGCTGATCGCCTCGGCTGTAGGAGGCTGGGTGGCCGGTATCCTCTCCGACCGCATCGGCCGGGTGCGTACCCTGCAACTGACGGTGTTGTGGTTCGCCTTCTTCACCTTCCTGTGCGGCTTCGCTCAGAACTACGAGCAATTGCTGATTGCCCGAACCCTGATGGGCTTTGGCTTCGGTGGCGAGTGGACCGCCGGCGCGGTGTTGATAGGCGAAGTGATCCGCGCCCAGGACCGCGGCAAGGCGGTGGGCATGGTGCAGTCCGGCTGGGCAATTGGCTGGGGCCTCACGGCCATCCTTTATGCGCTGCTGTTCTCCTGGCTGCCGGCAGAGCAGGCCTGGCGTGCGTTGTTCCTGCTGGGGCTGGTACCGGCAATCTTCGTGATCTTCGTTCGCCGCCTGGTCAAGGACCCTGAGGTCTATCGTAAGGCCAAGGCAGTGGAAAACACCGAGGCACCCTCGCGCTTCTACGAAATCTTCGCGCCGGGCATGCTCTGGACCACCGTGCGGGCATCCCTGCTGACCACCGGCGCACTCGGCGGTTACTACGCCATCACCTCGTGGTTGCCAACCTTCCTGAAGAACGAACGCGGCCTGAGTGTGCTGGGCACGGGGGGCTATCTGGCCATGGTGATCGTCGGCTCGTACATGGGTTATGTGGTCAGTGCTTATCTGTCCGACCTGCTGGGGCGCAAGAAGAACTTCATCCTGTTCGCCGTGGGCTCCTTCGTCATTGTGCTGTTATACACGCAGATGCCGGTCAGCGATGGCGTGATGCTGTGGCTGGGCCTCCCGTTGGGCTTCTTCGCCTCGGGTATCTTCAGCGGCATGGGGGCGTTTCTGACCGAACTGTTCCCCACGCGCATTCGGGGTTCGGGGCAGGGCTTCTGTTACAACATCGGCAAGGTCATTGCCGCGCTGTTTCCGTTGATGATCGGCATGCTCGGCCAGAATGTTCCGCTGGGCCTGGGTATCGGCGTGTTTTCTGCGGTGTCCTACGGCATTGTGATCGTGGCGGCCTTGAGCTTGCCTGAAACCCGCGGCAAACAGCTGCAAGCGCGGTAAGGTAGGCCTATGCACAACGACAAGGGAGACCGCGTGGTGGAACGCCTGCTACTCAATTGCGACATGGGTGAGAGTTTCGGCAGCTGGCGCATGGGCCTGGACGCCGAGGTCATGCCTTACATCGATTGCGCCAATATCGCCTGCGGCTACCACGCTGGCGACCCCGGTATCATGCGTCGCACGGTGACGTTGGCGCTGGAGCACGGGGTGACGATCGGCGCTCATCCGGCCTACCCGGACCTGGTCGGCTTCGGCCGCCGTTCCATGGCCTGCAGCCCGGAAGAAATCCGTGACCTGCTGCATTACCAGATCGGTGCGTTGGAGGGTATCTGCAAGGTGCTGGGTGGTCGTGTGGCCTATGTGAAGCCCCATGGCGCACTGTACAACGACATGATGGCCGACCCGCTCAAGCTGCGTACCGTACTGGAGGCCGTAGCGGCCTATGACGGCAACCTGCCGTTGATGCTGATGGCCACCGCCGACAACCGTGCCGCCCAGGCACTGGGCGATGATATCGGCGTGCCGCTGTGGTTCGAGGCGTTCGCAGACCGCGCATATACCGCCAGCGGCCATCTGCGGTCGCGGCGCCTGCCGGGCGCGGTGCATCACGACCCGGCACGGGTGGTGGAGCAGGCGGTGCGTCTGGCCCGAGGCGAAACGCTGTTGGCTGACGATGGCAGTGCCTTGCAGCTTGCCGCCCGCACCCTCTGCGTGCATGGCGACAACGACAGTTCGGTGGCAGCGGTGCGGCAGATTCGCCAGGCTCTCGATGGGCTGGAGGCGTGATGAGGCCGCGAATCGAAGTGGTCGCCATCGACAGCCTGATGGTCCGCCTGTTCGACCGTATCGATGAGGCCAACATGCCATGGATGCTTGCCGCCAACCGGCGCTTGAGCGCTGCGTTCGGTGAGCACCTGCTGGACCTGGTGCCGTCCTATACCACGCTGATGGTGCAGTCTGCCCTGCCGCCAGCCGAGGCCAGGGCGCGAATCGCTCAGGCGCTGGACGGCTTGCAGCCTGACACAGGCAGTGGCGGCCGCCGACACGAGATCCCGGTGTGGTACGACGCCAGTGTCGGCCCCGAGCTGCCTGTGCTGGCAGCCCGCAGCGGCTTGAGTGAAGCGGAGATTGTTCGCTTGCACGGCGAACGTGATTACCCGGTGTTTGCCCTGGGCTTCGCACCGGGTTTCGGCTTCATGGGCCTGGTCGACGAGCGCCTGGCCAGCCCTCGTCTGAGTACCCCACGCAAGCGCGTGGCGGCGGGCAGCGTGGGTATTGCCGAGCGCCAGACGGCGGCCTACCCGGCAGTATCGCCGGGTGGCTGGAACCTGATCGGGCGCACCCCGGTGCGGTTGTTCGACCGTGAGCGTGAGGGTTACAGCCTTTTGCAACCCGGTGACCGGGTGCGCTTCGTGCCGGTTTCGCGCAGCGAATTCCTGGCCATGGGTGGTGATGTGGAGGCGCAGGGATGAAGCAGTTGATGATCGAGGCCAGTACGCCGTTGTGCCAGTTACAGGATGCCGGGCGCTTCGGCGTGCGCCACCTTGGCGTGACCCAGGGCGGGGCGCTGGACTGGGTGGCGATGCACTGGGCCAACTGGCTGCTGGGCAACCCGTTGGGGGCGCCGGTGGTCGAGGTGGCACTGGGTGGTTTTTGCGTGGTGGCTGAACAGGATTGCGTGCTGGCCCTGGCCGGTGCCGACCTGGATGCGTGTGTCGATGATCAGCCCCTGGCGCCATGGCGCAGCTTTGCCCTGGCCAAGGGGCAGCGCTTGACCCTGAAGCAGCCCAAAGTGGGTGTGCGGGCGTATCTGGCGGCACCGGGTGGGTTTCTGGGCGAGGAGGTGCTGGGCAGTTGTGCCACCGTGGTACGTGAAGCACTGGGTGGCATCGATGGCCAGGGGGCTGCGCTGGCTAAACACCAGGCATTGGCTTTTACCGGTAGCAGTGCACCCCTGCGCGAAGTGCCGCACGCGTTGTGCCCACAGTTCGTCCCAAAGCCGGTGCTCGACCTGGTGATGGGCGCGCAGATCGGTGAATTCAGCGGTACCAGCCTGTTCGAGGCATTCAACCGGGAGTGGACGCTGGACAGTCGGGCCGACCGCATGGGCATCCGGTTGTTGGGGCCGCAGTTGGTGTACCAAGGGGCGCCGATGATCTCCGAAGGGATCCCGCTGGGTGCGGTACAGGTGCCGCCGGACGGGCAGCCGATCGTGTTGCTCAATGACCGGCAGACCATTGGTGGGTACCCGCGGCTGGGCGCGCTGACGCCGCTGGCGCTGGCGCAACTGGCGCAGTGCATGCCGGGGGCTGTGGTACGGTTCAGGGCGGTGGTGCAGGACGAGGCCTGGCGTGAGCAGCAGCTTTACCTGGGGCGTTGGTCGTAAGGCTGCTGGCCCTTTCGCGGGCTTGCCCGCTCCCACAGGGATAGCACTGCATTTGAAGGTTGTGAATGTGGGGCTGTGGGAGCGGGCGAGCCCGCGAAAGGGCCGGTGCAGGCAACCTCACTTGGACAGGTAGCGCATCCCGTCCTCCAACCCTTGCAGGGTCAGCGGATACATCTTGTCCTTGATCAGGTCGCGCACCAGATGGGTCGACGCGGTGTAATCCCAGGCCTGCTTGGGGTACGGGTTGATCCAGATGACCTTCCTGAATTTTTCCATGAAACGCTGGATCCACACATACCCGGCTTCTTCGTTCCAGTGCTCCACGCTGCCACCGGGCTGGGTGATCTCGTAGGGCGCCATGGCCGCGTCACCGACGAACACCACCTTGTAGTCATCGCCGTACTTGTGCAGCAGGTCGAAGGTGGAAAAACGTTCGGACGTGCGGCGCAGGTTGTTCTTCCACACCGACTCATAAACGCAATTGTGGAAGTAGTAATACTCCAGGTGCTTGAACTCGGTCTTGCAGGCCGAGAACAGCTCTTCGCAGACTTTGACGTGGGCGTCCATCGAACCGCCAATGTCGAACAGCAACAGCAGCTTCACGGTGTTGCGCCGCTCGGGGCGCATCTGGATGTTCAACAACCCGGCATCACGCGCGGTGTGGTCGATGGTGCCATCGATGTCGAGCTCTTCGGCGGCGCCTTCGCGGGCGAACTTGCGTAGCCGGCGCAGGGCCAGCTTGATGTTGCGGGTGCCAAGCTCGACCTGGTCGTCGAGGTTCTTGTACTCGCGTTGGTCCCAGACTTTTACTGCCTTGCCCTGACGCTTGCCGGCTTCACCGACGCGGATGCCCTCGGGGTTGAAACCACCCGAGCCGAATGGGCTGGTGCCGCCGGTGCCAATCCACTTGTTGCCGCCAGCGTGGCGTTCCTTTTGCTCTTCGAGGCGCTGCTTGAATGCCTCGATAAGCTTGTCCAGGCCGCCCAGCGACTGGATCTGTGCGCGTTCTTCATCGGTCAGCGAGCGCTCGAATTCCTTGCGCAGCCAGTCTTCGGGGATTAGCGCCTCGATATGCCGGTCGAGGTTTTCCAGGCCCTTGAAGTAGGCTGCGAAGGCACGGTCGAACTTGTCGAAGTGGCGTTCGTCCTTCACCAGGATGGCGCGGGCGAGGTAGTAGAACGCGTCCATGTCGGCGAACACCACGCGCTTTTGCAAGGCCTGGTGCAGGTCGAGCAGTTCACGCACCGAAACCGGCACCTTGGCCGCACGCATCTCATTGAACAGATTGAGCAGCATGGCCCTGCTCCTGTCAGCGGTTGCCGCGCCGGCTCATGAAGGCCAGGCGCTCGAGCAGTTGTACATCCTGCTCGTTTTTTACCAGCGCACCGGCCAGCGGCGGGATGGCCTTGGTCGGGTCGCGTTCGCGCAGCACCGCTTCACCGATGTTGTCGGCCATCAGCAGCTTGAGCCAGTCGACCAGCTCGGAGGTGGACGGCTTTTTCTTCAGGCCCGGCACCTTGCGCACGTCGAAGAACACATCCAGCGCCTCGCTGACCAGCGACTGGCTGATGTTCGGGTAGTGCACGTCGACAATCTGCTGCAGGGTAGTGCGGTCGGGGAAGGCGATGTAGTGGAAGAAGCAGCGGCGCAGGAAAGCGTCCGGCAGCTCTTTTTCGTTGTTCGAGGTAATGATGATGATCGGACGCTGTTTGGCCTTGATGGTCTCGTCGATTTCGTAGACGTAGAACTCCATCTTGTCGAGCTCTTGCAACAGGTCATTGGGGAATTCGATATCGGCCTTGTCGATTTCGTCGATCAGCAGGATGACCCGCTCGTCGGCCTCGAAGGCCTCCCAGAGCTTGCCCTTTTTCAGGTAGTTGCGCACATCGTGCACCTTGTCCACGCCCAGCTGCGAGTCGCGCAGGCGGCTGACCGCGTCGTACTCATAGAGCCCCTGGTGGGCCTTGGTGGTGGATTTGATGTGCCAGGTGATCAGGCGCGCCCCGAACGAGGCCGCCAACTGCTCGGCAAGCATGGTTTTGCCGGTGCCCGGTTCGCCCTTGACCAACAGCGGGCGTTCGAGGGTAATGGCCGCGTTTACCGCCAGTTTCAGGTCGTCTGTGGCGACGTAGTCGCGGGTGCCTTCGAACTTCATGGGGGGTTGTCCTCTGTTTAGGGCTGTGCGGGCCTTTTCGCGGTACAGGGTTGAAGGTGCGGGTTTACCCGCGAAGCGGCCCGAACAGGCAGCACATAATCCGGATTTGTTTCCGACTATAACGCGGGGCCAGGCGGCTGCAAACGCAGACCGGGTATTCAGTCCCTGAATGCCCCGTCACGCTGTCTCAGTCAGACTTCGGCGCTGGTTGCTCATAGCGCGCATTGAATGCCTGGACAAACCCGTTGCGCAGGATCTGCAAGAACGCTTCGAAGGCACTGATATCCTGTTGGCGCACACTGCCGCTGAGTTCCACCCGGGTGGCGAACTGGTTTTTCGGCTGGTTCTTCAGCACCGTCTCCGTCGCACCCACCAGGGCCTCCCACACCGAGCGGAAGAAACCCTTGTCCTTTTCCTCGACGTCCTGTTGCCAGTCGAACACGTCGACATCACGCAGCAGCGGTTTTATATAGCCGTTCAGCCGGCCGTTTTCTGCCTGGGCCTCGATGACCACGTCACCGTGCCCGGCATTGAAGTCGAATTTGCCGTAAGCGCTGGCAAAGTCATTCAGTTTGCGCAGCTCGATGCCGGTGGCGCGAAGCCTGAATTCGAAATCGTCGAAATCACTGAAAGGGTCGAAGGTGGCACGGCTTTCTACATTCGCATCCCCTGCGATGAGCGCCGTGCCTTCGAAACTTGCGTCGCGACGGCCTTTCTGGTCGCGCACGTTGGTCAGGTTGCGGATGCTGGCGTTCAACCGGGTGGCCTTGAGGTCGACCGGTGGCTTGGAATTGAAGTTGCGGAACGTCAGCACGCCATTGTCGATACGCACTTCGTTGAGGGTGATGGGCAGGAGTTTTTCCAGCTGCTGGCGCCAGTCGGTACCTTGGCCGGTCTGCGACGCCTGTTTGCTACCACCGTCGACAAAATTCAGCTCGGGATGCACGAAGGTCACCTCCGCCACCACTGCCTTGTCGTACCACAACGAATGCCAGCTCACCGAGAGGTCGATCAGTGGGGCGTCGAGAAACGGTACGGGCACCTTGCCGGTGGTCTTGATGATTTTCAGCCCGTTTATCTGATAGGCACCGCGCCACCAGGCCAGGTCCACATCGGCTACCTGGCCGCGGTAGTCTCCCATGTCGGCCAGCTTGTCGTTGAGGTAGTCGCGCACCAGGTAGGGCAGGGCCAGGTGCAGCGCCACCAGCAGCACGATCAGGCTGGCCAGGCCGACCAGCGGCCAGCGATAGCGGGCTTTCATGAGGCTGTCTCCAAGGCGGGATGTGCGGTTGACCGCAACGTGCCGGGCTGAGTTCGAACAGGCTTTACGGGCCACCGCCGCAGGCTTACCCTTGAGGCATTTCCCTGCTTTTTCATGCCAAGGACCCCTGCCATGAGCCGTATCTTTGCAGACAACGCCCACTCCATCGGTAACACGCCGCTGGTGCAGATCAATCGCATCGCCCCGCGCGGCGTGACCATCCTGGCCAAGATCGAAGGGCGCAACCCCGGGTACTCGGTCAAATGCCGCATTGGCGCGAACATGGTCTGGGACGCCGAAAGCAGCGGCAAGCTCAAACCGGGCATGACCATTGTCGAGCCCACCTCGGGCAACACCGGTATCGGCCTGGCCTTCGTCGCCGCCGCCCGCGGCTACAAGCTGATGCTGACCATGCCCGCTTCGATGAGCCTGGAGCGCCGCAAGGTGCTGAAGGCACTGGGCGCCGAGCTGGTATTGACCGATCCGGCCAAGGGCATGAAGGGCGCGATCGAGAAGGCCAACGAAATCGTCGCCTCCGACCCGGAGCAGTACTTCCTGCCGGGCCAGTTCGAAAACCCGGCCAACCCGGCCATTCACGAGAAAACCACCGGCCCTGAGATCTGGAACGACACGGACGGCGCCATCGACGTGCTGGTGGCGGGTGTGGGCACTGGCGGCACCATCACCGGCGTGTCGCGTTACATCAAACATACCCAGGGCAAGGCCATCCTGTCGGTGGCAGTGGAGCCCGTGGCATCGCCGCTGATCAGCCAGACCCTGGCCGGCGAAGAACTCAAGCCCAGCCCGCACAAAATCCAGGGCATCGGCGCCGGCTTCGTGCCGAAAAACCTCGACCTGTCGATCGTCGACCAAGTGGTGACGGTGACCGACGAAGAGTCCAAGGCCATGGCGATTCGCCTGATGCAGGAAGAGGGCATCCTTTGTGGTATTTCCTGCGGTGCGGCAATGGCGGCAGCGGTGCGCCTGGCCGAAAAACCGGAAATGCAGGGTAAGACCATCGTCGTAATCCTACCCGATTCGGGCGAGCGATACTTGTCGAGCATGCTGTTCAGCGACATGTTCAGCGAGCAGGAAAACCAGCAGTAATCAGCCTTCCCGCTGATCCGGCGCAACAATCGGCGGCCTGGTTTATTGCAAAATCTTCATGAATGCGATCCCGCCCGGGTTGTTTTTACCGCGGCGGGATCGGTTTATGATGGCAGGATGATTTTCTGGAGAGCAGGCAGCGCAGCCCTGGCTCTTCCCCAAGGAGTGAAAGCATGACCTTTTCCTTTGCAGCCAAGGCGGGTGTCTTGCTGGTGTTTTTCGGCAGCGTGCTGTTCGTGCACCTGCGCGGCAAGGCCCGCCTGCCGGTGTTGCGCCAGTTCGTCAACCATTCGGCGCTGTTCGCCCCCTATAACGCGTTGATGTACCTGTTTTCCGGCGTGCCGTCCAAGCCCTACCTGGATCGCCAGCGCTTCCCGGAGCTGGACGTGTTGAAGGACAACTGGCAGGAAATTCGTGAAGAGGCCATGCGCCTGTTCGACGAAGGCTATATCCGTGCCGCTGAGAAAGATAACGACGCCGGCTTCGGTTCGTTCTTCAAGAAAGGCTGGAAGCGCTTTTACCTGAAGTGGTACGACAAACCGCTGCCTTCGGCGCAAACCCTGTGCCCGCGCACTGTCGAGCTGGTCAGCAGCATCCCCAATGTCAAGGGCGCAATGTTTGCCCTGCTGCCCGGCGGCAGCCACCTGAACCCGCACCGCGACCCGTTCGCAGGCTCGCTGCGTTATCACCTGGGGCTGTCCACGCCAAACTCCGACGCATGCCGCATCTACGTGGACGGTGAGCAGTACGCCTGGCGTGATGGCGAAGACGTGATGTTCGACGAAACCTACGTGCACTGGGTCAAGAACGAAACCGACGTTACCCGCGTGATCCTGTTCTGCGACATCGAGCGCCCGCTGAGTAGCCCGCTGATGACGCGCATCAACCGTAAGGTCAGTGCCTTCCTCGGCCGCGCCACCGCGCCGCAGAACACCGACGACGAGCGCGTGGGCGGGATCAACCAGGCGTACGCCTGGAGCAAGCGCTTCAGCAACAGGATCAGCAGCCATGTGAAGCAGTTCAAACGCGCCAACCCCAAGGCTTACCGCGTGCTGCGGCCGGTACTGGCGGTGGTGGTGGCGTATCTGTTGTATCGCTGGTTGTTCTGAGTTTTTCTGCGTTAACCGGCCCCTTTGCGGGGCAAGCCCGCTGCCACCGGTGCGCCTCATCCTTCAAGGACGAGGGTGCGTTTCTGGCAGCGGGCTTGTGCCGCGAAGAATCACTCGCTATATTCCAGAACATTCACTTCTTCAAAGACCGCGTTCATGCCAGCCATCCCTTCCACCACACGCTTTGCCATCGCGCCAGTCGCGGGCCTGGTCGTGCGTGGTAGCCAGCAGCCGGTCATGATCTGTCACTCCCCACCACCTGTCAGTGGCGTCGTAGGCGGCGTAGCTCCGCCTCATTGCGTGGTTGTGCTGGGCTGATCGGCTTCGTGCCGCAACCCTTCGCACGCGCAACGTACTGAACACGGTCGGCTACTGCTCACGTTGAAGCGCACGCCGTCCGTTTGGCTTATCTGCCTACTATCAGGTGGCAATTCATGTCTGTCTTTACCAAAACGTCCGTGGCCTCGGCGGCCACTACCTGCCTGTTCGTCCTGCTGTGGAGCAGCGGGGCGATCGTCTCCAAGCTCGGCCTGGCGCATGCCAGCCCGTTCGCCTTTCTGCTGTTGCGCTCGGCGCTGGCCCTGGCTGGCCTGTTGCTGATCGGCCCGTTGCTAGGGCTGCGCTGGCCGCGTAATCGCGGGAGCATTCTGCGCGCCCTGGGTACCGGTTGTGTGCTGCTCGGTGCCTATCAGATCTTCTATCTGTTGGCGCTTGATACCCATGTCACCCCCGGCGTCATGGCCACGGTGATGGGGGTACAACCGATCCTCACCGTGGTGCTGATGGAACGCCAGCGCTCCTGGAGCCGTTTGTTCGGCCTGGGTTTGGGGTTGGGCGGCTTGATCATGGTGGTCTACCAGGGCATCAACCTGGGCGGGGTATCGCTGGCGGGCATGCTGTTCGCCCTGCTGGCGCTGGTCAGCATGACCTTTGGCTCGATCCTGCAGAAGCGCATTACCGACAACCCCATGGGCACACTGCCGCTGCAGTACCTGGCCGGCTTTGCCATGTGCGCGCTGTTCGCACCTCTGCAGCCGCTTCATGTCGAGTGGACCGGCAGCTTCGTCGGTGCGCTGCTGTGGATGGGCCTGGTGGTCTCGCTGCTGGCAACCTTGCTGCTGTACCGGCTGATCGCCAAGGGCAACCTGGTCAATGTCACCAGCCTGTTCTACCTGGTGCCGGCAGTGACTGCGGTGATGGACTTGCTGATCTTCGGTAACCGCCTGGCACCGCTCAGCCTGCTGGGCATGGGGCTGATCGTGGTAGGGCTGCTGTTCGTGTTTCGCAAGCCCGCCGCGCGCCTGGCCGAAGCGTAGGCCCTAGCGGAACTCTTCGGGGATGGCGTGGCGCAACACGCCTTCCTCGAAGTCCAGCAGGCCGGCTTCGCGCTGGGTGAGCAGGTAGTAGAGCAGGGTATCGAGCGAGCGTTGCGGCGGGACCTCGACCGCCAACATCTTCACTGCTTGTTCGGTTTCACAGGCGCAGCCGAAATCCAGCAATGCTGCGCGTACCTGGTCGAGGGTTTCCGGTGGTTTGACGACCACCCGGAACACCGAGCTGCCGCTGCTGTGGCGCAGTTCTGCGAACCAGGTTTCGCCTGCTTCCTCGCGGGTGTCGATCACGTCGCCCGGGGCGATGCCATAGACATGGAAGGGTATGTTGTCGATGGCATAACCGCCTTCCACGGCCTTGGCCCACAGGCCCTCGACCGAGGCCGGTGGGTAGCCGTTCTCGTCCTGTTCCAGGCGGAACAGGACCTTTTTGTACGCGCTGTTCATGCAGTACCCCGCTTCAGCTGCGCGCCGGGCGCAGCACCAGCCACAAGGCCAGGCCAATCAGCAGGCCGCCGTATAGATGCGCCATCGACAACGGCTCATTCAGCAGCCATGCCCCCCACAATACGCCGAATACCGGGATCAGGAACGTTACGGTGCTGGCTTTTACCGGGCCGATTTCTTCGAGCAGGCGGAAGTACAGGATGTAGGCAAAGGCGGTGCACAGCAAACCCAGCCCCAGCAACGACAACCACACCTCCCAGCCCCCCCAGCTGGCGGGCGGTTGGGTGAGTGCGCTCCAGCCGAACAGCGGGGTCAGCATCAGCGTTGCGCCGAGCATGCTGCCCAGTGCGGAAAGACGGCTGTCCAGGCCGCTGATCCAGCGGCGGGCGAGGAACCCGGCAAAGCCGTAGCAGGTGGTGGCCGCCAGGCAGGCGAGGGCGCCTTGCAGCAGGGCCATGTCCAGTGCCACCGGGCCGGCGCCGCTAAGGATGCCGACGCCGAACAGGCCAAGGAAGATGCCGCAGAGTTTGGCCAAGGTCATTGGCTCGCGGAAGAACAGTACGCCGACCAGCACGCCCATCAACGGGGTGGTGGCGTTGAAGATCGCCGAATAGCCGGCCGGCAGCACCTGGGCCGCCACCGAGTAGAAGGTGGCGGGGATGCCGGAGTTGATCATGCCCAGCACCAGGCACGCGCCGAGCTTGCCCTGGAAGTTCCAGCGCACACGGGCGGCGGCCAGTATCACGATCAGGCCCAGACAGGCGATGGAGACCCGGAAGAACGCGGTCGGCACCGTGCCCAGTTCGGGGGCGATGATGCGCATGAACAGGAAACTCGCTCCCCAGACGGCGGCAAGGGTCAGCAGGCGGGCTAGGGCGATGGGGCTCACAACGGTCTCCGGAGGTAAGGCAGGGGCGCGAGTGTACGCCAGGGGGCGGGGGGATTCTTGTGCTTTCTTGCTGTGTAATTCCTCTTGGGCTGCGGGGCTCTGGGCAAGGCAACTGCAACTACAGCTCGGGCCTTCAATGGCAGTAACCCATGAAGCCAAGGGCGGCTAAGCTCTGTACTCAATCCCAGCTCCGAGGCCCCACGCATGTCCCAGCCCTGGCCCGCTGTCGAAATCGCCCGGATGATCCTCGCCGGCTTCGACGACTACCGCGATCATTTCCAGCGCATCACCCTGGGTGCTCGCCAGCGCTTCGAGCAGGCGCGCTGGCAGGATATTCAGCAGGCCGCCGCCGCCCGCATCAATCTCTACGAAGAGAAAGTTGCCGAAGTCAACGGTTGGCTGCGCCAGGCCTTTGCCGCAGAGGTGCTGCTGGACGTTGAACAGTGGCCGCTGGTGAAAAACGCCTATATCCACTTGATCGACCCACGCCTGGACGACGAGCTGGCAGAGACCTGGTACAACTCGCTGTTTTGCAGCCTATTCAGCCATGACCTGATCAGCGACGGCTGCATGTTCATCCACACGACCCGGCCTTCCATGCGCGGCCGCGAGCGCGCGGCGCAAACCCGTACCTATCGGCTTGACGGCAGTCTCAGGAACTTGCTGCGCGCGGTGTTCGCCGATTACCCGTTCGACATGCCGTATGGCGACCTGGAAGGCGACCTGGCGCGGCTGGAAGAACAACTGCGCGAATGCCTGCCCGACTGGGTGTGCAAGGACCCGGCGCTGGCCGTGGAGCTGTTTGTACCCGTGCTTTACCGCAACAAGGGGGCCTATCTGGTCGGCCGCCTGTACAACAGCGATGAGCAGTGGCCGTTGGTGATTCCCTTGCTGCACCGCGAGGGCCACGGCATCGAGGCCGATGCGCTGATTACCGACGAGGCCGAGGTGTCGATCATCTTTTCGTTCACCCGCTCTTACTTCATGGCCGATGTCCCGGTGCCCGCCGAGTTCGTCAATTTCCTCAAGCGCATCCTGCCGGGCAAGCACATTGCCGAGCTGTATACCTCGATCGGTTTCTACAAGCAGGG
The DNA here is from genome assembly GCF_043105275.1 of Pseudomonas sp. TYF_14. Lineage (NCBI taxonomy): Bacteria > Pseudomonadati > Pseudomonadota > Gammaproteobacteria > Pseudomonadales > Pseudomonadaceae > Pseudomonas > Pseudomonas sp. TYF_14. The sequence goes on along the minus strand of NZ_JBICLK010000089.1, from coordinate 162,639 downwards.
CAAGTCGGAGTTCTACCGCGCACTGATCAACCACCTGGCCAGCAGTGATGACCGCTTTGTCATGGCGCCAGGGGTGCGGGGCATGGTCATGAGCGTATTCACCTTGCCCGGCTTCAATACGGTGTTCAAGATCATCAAGGACCGCTTCTCGCCATCGAAAACCGTGGACCGCGCCACGGTGATCGACAAGTACCGCCTGGTGAAGAGCGTCGACCGGGTGGGGCGTATGGCCGACACCCAGGAGTTTGCCGATTTTCGCTTTCCGCGCAGCAAGTTCGAGCCGGATTGCCTGGCCGAGTTGCTGGAGGTGGCACCGTCGACGGTGGCGCTGGAGGGCGACACGGTGCTGATCCGCCACTGTTGGACCGAGCGGCGCATGACGCCGTTGAACCTGTACCTGGAGCAGGCCACCGAGGGCCAGGTGCTGGAGGCACTGGAGGACTACGGCCTGGCCATCAAGCAGTTGGCGGCGGCGAACATCTTCCCCGGCGACATGCTGCTGAAGAACTTCGGCGTGACCCGCCATGGCCGGGTCGTGTTCTACGACTATGACGAAATCAGCTTCCTGACCGAGGTGAATTTCCGCCACATCCCGCCCCCGCGTTACCCGGAGGACGAAATGTCGGGCGAGCCGTGGTACTCGATCGGCCCGCATGATGTGTTTCCCGAAGAGTTTCCGCCGTTTCTGTTTGCCGATATGGGCCAGCGGCGGTTGTTCAGCCGCTTGCATGGGGAACTGTATGACGCGGATTACTGGAAGGGGCTGCAGGCGGCGATACGTGAGGGGAAAGTGATCGATGTGTTTCCGTATCGGCGCAAGGCCCGGTGAATCAGCTCGAACAGGCCTGTCACGCCTTCAAACACTTCATCTCGCTCAAATGGGTACGCACCTTGCTCAGCCGTTCCTGCAGGAACCGCCGCTGTTGCGGGGTGCTTTGCCGCACCAGGTCCACCAGCAGGCTGCGTGCCTGCTGCTCGCTATTCCGATACGCCGCCCGGTACTCGGGTGTCCACAAACTCTCCTTGCGCTGCAACAAGGTCGCCAGGCGCGGTTCGAAGCTGGAGTCGTTGCGCTGGTTCATTGCCAACAGCAGTTGCTGCTGCCAGTGGGCACGGTTGGCGATCCATTCACGGTTCTGGTCACCCAGCGCTTGAGACCAGGCCTGGATGCGTTGCTTCTGTACCGCCGTCAACTCGCCAAACCATGGCGTCAGGCGTTTTTCCATGCGCTCGCTACGGCGGGCCATCTGCTTGGGCAATGGCGTATCCACATACTGCTTTTGCCGCTCACTGATGTCATCGCGGAAGGCTTCACGCATCTGCGCTACCTGGTCGTCGCTCATGCCGCGCAGCAGTTCGGTGGCCGAAGGGGTGATTTCCTCGGCCACTCGACCAATTGCCTCACGGACCTCGCGGGTGCTTTGCTGCAGGGCCTGGTCGGTGACCTGGTCGTCGGCGACCATGTCACGTAGCCGGTCGAGCCAGTCGAGGTAGCCGGGCAGTTGAGTCTTGCAATGCCAGGCCAGGTGCTCGCGCAACCGATCATCCAGCAGCGCCCTTTGCTCGCGGTTCATGTCCAGGTAGTCGCTCAGCGACCACGGCACCAGGCGGTCGAGGTTGCGATAGGCCAGGTCGATGCGGCTGCAGGCGGCCAAGGCCAGGGCGAAGCCGATGGCGATAAGCAGGGCTTTGGGCAGGCGTAGCGGCATGTGCTGTTCCTTCCTCAGGCTGGCCAGAAGGTAGATGCAAGTGCGGCCTGGCGGTTCCACTGCATGAGTGGTCGGGCCATGTGGTGGCTTCAGGTGTAGAATAGCCGCCTTGTCTTGAGGATCATCGGAAATGGCTCTGCTTGGGCGTTACAACAGTTTGCAAATCGTGAAACACGTGGACTTCGGTCTGTACCTGGACGGCGGCGCCGATGGCGAAATCCTGTTGCCCGGGCGCTACATCCCGAAAAACGCCGAGACCGAGGTCGATGACTGGTTGAACGTGTTCATCTACCTGGACAGCGAAGACCAGCTGATCGCCACCACCGAGAAGCCCAAGGTGCAGGTTGGCGAGTTCGCCAGCCTGAAGGTCAAGGACATCAACGGTGCCGGTATCTTCCTGGACTGGGGCCTGTCCAAGGACTTGCTGATGCCGTACTCGGAAGAGGCACGGCCACTGAAGATCGGCGATTACTGCGTGGTGCACGTGTACCTCGACAAGCGCACCCGCCGGATCACTGCCACGTCGCGCCTGGACCGCTACCTCGATGTCACCCCGGCCGACTACAAGGTTGGCCAGCCGGTCGAGCTGCTGGTGGCCGGCGAAACGCCGATGGGTTTCAAGGCCATCATCAACAACCGCCACTGGGGCCTGATCCACAAGAACGAGGTGTTCAAGTTCTTGCGCTCGGGCATGCACGAGAAGGGCTTCATCAAGGAAGTGCGCCAGGACGGCAAGATTTCACTGAGCCTGCAGCCGGTAGGCGCCGCCCTGGCGGACACCCTGCAAGAGCAGATCATGGCGCGCCTGGAAGCCGAAGGCGGGGTGTTGGGGGTGTGCGACAAGAGTGACCCTGCGTTGATCAGCAAGCTGTTCAACGTCAGCAAGGGCAACTTCAAGAAGGCCATTGGCGGGTTGTTCAAGCAGGGCCTGATCGTCATCCATGACGATCGCATCGAGAAAGCCTGACGGCCTTACGCCTGTACGAAGTTGCGGAAGTCCAGCTGCTCGCCACCCGGACGGGTGTCGCGCAGCAGCGAGTCACGGTCGGCGCTGAGGGCCAGGCTGATGGTGGAGCGGCGCTTGCCAGGCTTGCGCACTTCCATTTGCTCAAGGTGAGCCTTGAGGAAATTGGTGGGCACCTTCAGGTGCTGCAGCTCATCGCTTTCCGGCGTGTGCAGCAGCAGGTTGACCCAGTCGGCCTGGCCCTTGCCCAGCAGTGCCACCGGCACTTCGAACCACCACAGGTTGCGTTTGTTGTCCAGGATGGCGAACAGGGTGTTGCTGCTGGTCAGCACCGGCCGGGCCAGTGCTTCGTTGCGCCGGGCGATGGCGGCGGGTTTGTCGAGTTTCATGCAGGTTCCTGCGCGTTGACGCTATGAAGGCCTGCATTGTGAGGGGTGGCACGGGGCGGGGCAAGGTTTGTGACTTGCGGTGCCCGTGCCGGCCTCCTCGCGGGCTTGGGCGGTATTCGCCTGGCGTTTTACCGTTCGGCTTCTGGCCGGAAAATCCGTTGAAACTCCTGGCCCAGGCGTTGGGTCAACCTACTGTCGACACGGTTCACGTGTCTCCATTTGCAGGAGTTTTGCCATGAGCGGTACTAAAGACAAAGCGAAAGGCTTGGCCAACGAAGCGATCGGCAACGTGAAACAGGGTGTTGGCAAGGTGACCGACAACGACAAGCTGCGGGCTGAAGGCAAGGCGCAGGAGCTTAAAGGCGAGGCGCAGCAGGTAAAGGGCAATGTGAAGGATGCGGTGAAGAAGCCTTGACTTGAGGTGAGGCGGCCTGTGCCGGTCTCTGGCGGGTAAACCCGCGTAGAGGCCGGCACTATTCGTAAGCAAATTCTTCAATCACGGCCGGGAGCAGCACAGCTCGGGCATGGTCTATTAGACTTGCCTGTGTAACGATCAAGCGGCGAAAGGAGACGCTATGATTTTCCCCGACCTGCGCGGCTTGCCCCTGCACCGCGTGCTGGTTCGCACCGTCAAGGAATTCCTCGACGACGAGATGTCCACCTATGCCTCAGCGCTGGCCTACCAGGCGCTGTTCTCGCTATTCCCCTTCCTGTTGTTCCTGATTGCCCTGATCGGTTTCCTACATTTGCCGGACTTTTTCTCCTGGCTGCGTCTGCAATCGGAACTGGTGTTGCCGCCCCAGGCGCTGGAGCAGGTGAACCCGGTGATCGACCAGCTGCAACAATCCAAGGGTGGGCTGCTGTCGGTGGGTATCGTGATCGCCCTGTGGACCGCCTCCGCCGGCGTGCGCTTGATGATGAGCGCCATGAACGCCGCTTACGATGTGCCCGAAGGGCGCCCGGTGTGGAAGCGTATCCCGCTTTCCATTTTCTACACCGTGGGCCTGGCTGGCATGCTGCTGGCGGCCGCAGCGCTGATGGTGCTGGGCCCGCAGGTGATGGAATGGATAGCCGCCCAGATCGGCATGCAGGAGTTCATCGTCACACTGTGGACCATCCTGCGCTGGCCGGTGATCATCATTCTGCTAATGGTGGCAGTGGCCCTGATCTATTACGTGATGCCTGATGTGAAACAGCAGTTTCGCTTCATCACCCCGGGCTCGGTGCTGGCGGTTGTGGTGTGGATCGTGGCCTCCCTGGGCTTTGCCTACTACGTGAAGACCTTTGCCGACTACAACGCCATGTACGGCAGCATTGGTGCAATCATCGTGCTGTTGCTGTATTTCTATATTTCGGCTGCCGTGCTGCTGCTCGGCGCCGAAATGAATGCGGTGATCGAGCACATGTCAGCCGAAGGCAAGAACCCGGGCGAGAAAGACTTCGACGGGGAAAAGCCCAAGGAAACCTTGACTGTACTGGGTCACGAGCACCCAAACCCGAGCAAGCCTCATAGCGTCGAGCCGAACCCCTGATGATCCGTGACATTCTCAAGATGGGCGACGAACGCCTGCTGCGCATCGCTCCGCCAGTGCCCGAGCACATGCTTGGCAGTGCCGAACTGCAGCAACTGATCGACGACATGTTCGAAACCATGCGTCACGTCGGCGGTGTGGGCCTGGCAGCCCCGCAGGTCGGCATCGACCTGCAGTTGGTGATCTTCGGCTTCGAGCGCAGCGAGCGATACCCCGATGCCGAGGCGGTGCCGCAGACCATTCTGCTGAATCCGGTCATCACCCCGACCTCCAGCGAGGTCGAGGACGGCTGGGAGGGGTGTCTGTCGGTGCCTGGCTTGCGCGGCGTGGTGCCGCGCTTCAAGCATATCTGCTACCAAGGGATCGACCCCCAGGGCAGCCCGATCAACCGCTTTGCCGATGGCTTCCATGCACGAGTGGTGCAACACGAGTGCGACCACTTGATCGGCCGGCTATACCCCTCGCGCATCCAGGACTTTGCCAAGTTCGGCTACACCGAGGTGCTGTTCCCTGGGCTCGAGGTCAGCGAGGACTGACCTCGCTGCAGGGCTACCAGGCGTTTGTTGCGCTGATAGCGTAGCAGGCGGCTGGCCAGGGCTTCTGGCAGTTGTTGGGCCAGGTCGAAACCCAGGCGCTGGTAGAAGGGCATCAGGTCGGGGTGACAGAACAGCCAGACGGGCCCGTCAACCTGCGCCAGCGCGGTCTCGACCAATCGCGCAGCCACCCCTTGGTTGCGCCGCTGCGGGGCGACGAACAAGCCCGTCAGCCAGAATCCCTCACCCACCGCACTCAGGCTCAGCCCGGCGATGATGCCAGGGGCCCGTGCTACCCACAGTTCGGCGTCGCTTGCAGCGCGCATGCGTGAGCTGTGCTGGCGGTAGAAGTGGTCCAGCAAACGGCGTTCTGTGTCCGAAAGCGTCGAACAGGACAATTGTTCAGAAATGGTGAGCCCTACCCTGAAACGAGGCCAGAGGCTCTGGCCTGATGATTTGCGGCCACTTTGTCGCAGATTGTTGCAAAACCGGCAAGGGTGAATATCCGACTACGGGGTTCAACTATTGCTGGCCGGGAGTAGAATTTTGTTCATCCCCCCTGGCAGTACGAAGCGGGATCGGTACTTCGTGCCATCTAGACCCTAGATGACAACTTCTCCGCGCCGGATACGGCAATAGAAGTCAATCGATCAGCTTGAACGCTCAAAAGGCAAAACCACATGAAACCATTACTGATTCTTGCATTGGTCGGTATGTCCTCGTTCGCCCTCGCCGATGAGGCCAAACCCGTCTCCAGCGAGCCTGTGGCTCAGCAGTACGACTACTCGATGAACCTGGACATCAAGCGGGTGATCAACCTGTCGACCATCCCCAATGTCTGCGAAGTGGTACCTGCGACCATGACCTATGAAGACCATCAGGGCCAGGTGCACACCATTCAGTACCGGGCCATGGGGGAAGGTTGCCAGCAGGGGTGATAGCTAGGTAGTGCGATGAAAGTTGCTGCGGGCTTCCATGTGATCGCCGCAGCATTTTCACCGTCCGTGGGATCGAGCGCCGCCCGCGCGGCGCATCGCGAGCAAGCTCGCTCCTACATTTGTTTCTGGCCAGTATTGCCTGTGCCTACGCGCGTGACCGCCTTGTTTGCTCCACCCGATATCGAGGAGGACGCCAAAGGGCCGCGCGCTTCTGCCTCAGGAATAACTGGCCCGAAACAAATGTAGGAGCGAGCTTGCTCGCGATGCGCCGCGCGGGCGGCGCTCGATCTCCCAGGCGCCCAATCACCGAGAACATTCACCAGGCAGTCCCTGATGCACGCTCTCAGCTGCCCCCGACAAAATATTCTCCTCCACTGTCGATTCCCCCTCCCTCAGTTCGACCATAAGTGAAGGCACGCACGCAGTGTGCCAAAACACCCTGTCCTGTCGGAGGACCCCCGATGAGCACCGCAGCCGAATCCGAAATCCGCCAATTGATCGAGCGCTGGATGCAAGCCGTGCGCGATCGCGACATCCCGGGCATCATCGCCCCCTACGCCGACGATATCGTCGCCTTCGATGCCATCCAGGCTCTGCAATTCAAAGGCAAGTCGGCCTACACGGCGCACTGGGAAATGTGCATGGGCATGTGCACCGGCCCCATGGTGTTCGAACTTGCCCAACTCACCGTGCACGCCGCTGGCGATCTGGCCCTGGCCCATTGGCTGAACCGCTGCGGCCCGGGCGACGACGAAAGCCAGTGCGGCTTCATGCGCGCCACGGTGGGCTATCGTCGTCAAGGCGGCCAGTGGCAGGTAATCCACGAACACTGGTCGGCGCCTTTCGACATGGAAACGCAAAAAGCGCTGTTTGATCTCAAGCCCTGAGCCGTTATCGCCAAACGCACTTTGCCAATACCCTGGAGGCGACCATGAAATACCTGTGCCTGGTCTATTGTGACGAGGGGCTGTTGCACAGCCTGCCCGACAGCCCGGCAGACGCCGAATGCATGGCCTACGCCGAAGCCATTCACGGTTCCGGGCGCATGCTGGCGGCCGAGGCGCTGAAGCCGGTGCAGACGGCCACCACGGTACGCATGCGCAACGGACACATGAGCCTGACAGACGGCCCGTTCGCCGAAACCAAGGAGCAACTGGCGGGCTTTTACCTGGTGGAGGCCCGCGACCTCAACGAAGCGCTGAATATCGCCAAGGGCATCCCTGCCGCGCGGGTCGGTAGTGTCGAGGTGCGACCAGTGCGCGAGCTGCAACCCTGACAGCCAAGGAGAACCATCAGCATGAGCCTTGCACCCATTGCCCAGGCGCAACACGAGTTGTCCATCAGCCGCCTGATCGACGCACCACCGGCCAAGGTATTTCGCGCCTGGACCGAACCCCAGTGGCTGATGCAGTGGTGGGGGCCGCACGGCATGACCACCCCGGAGTGTGAGATGCAACTGTGGGCCGGTGGCCTGTTTCGCACCCTGATGCGCGCGCCGGATGGCTGCGAGTACCCCAACCAGGGCGTCTTTCTGGAAATTGCCGCGCCACGCCGGCTGGTGTTCACCGATGCCTTCGGCCCCGGTTGGGTACCGTCGGACAAGGCCTTCATGACCGCCGTGATCAGCTTTGACGAGGAACAGGGCAAAACCCGCTACACCGCCCGTGCCTGGCACTGGAATGCCACCGACTGCCGGGCCCATGAAGAAATGGGCTTCCACCAGGGCTGGGGAGAAAGCCTGGACCGCCTGGTGGAGGTGGTGACCCAGCGGATGCCCGACTGATGGCCGCACTGGCCCAGGTGCGTGCCGAAGTCGAGGCTGTGTACCGGCAGGAGTCGCGGCGCATACTGGCGACACTGATCCGCTTGCTGGGTGATTTCGACCTGGCCGAGGAGGCCATGCATGATGCCTTCTTCATTGCCGTCGAACGCTGGCAACGCGACGGTATCCCCGCCAACCCGCGAGCGTGGCTGGTTTCTGTCGGGCGCTTCAAGGCCATTGACGCGCTGCGCCGGCGCGTCCGCTTCGACCGCTCCCAGGCTGACTTGAGCATGCTGCTGGAGGGTCAGGCGCAGGACCCCAGTGAAGAAGAGCTGCTGGCGGATGACCGCCTGCGGCTGATCTTCACCTGTTGCCATCCGGCCCTGTCGGCCGACGCTCAGGTGCCGTTGACGCTTCGCGAAGTCTGCGACCTGACCACCGAGCAGATCGCCCGCGCCTTTCTGCAAAGCCCGGCCACCATCGCCCAGCGTATCGTGCGCGCCAAGGCCAAGATCCGTGACGCGGGCATACCGTACCAGGTACCGGAGCTGAGTGAACTGCCCGAGCGCCTGGAAAGCGTGTTGCGGGTGATCTACCTGGTGTTCAACGAGGGCTATTCGGCGTCATCGGGCGAGACACTGCTGCAGCAGGCGCTGAGCGATGAAGCCATTCGCCTGGCGCGGTTGCTGGTGCAGTTGCTGCCCGACCCGGAGGCGGTCGGCCTGCTGGCGTTGATGTTGCTGCAGGCGTCCCGGCAGCGGGCGCGCATCGATGGCCAAGGCGATTTGGTGGTTCTGGAGCAGCAGGACCGTAGCTTGTGGGACCGGCAGTTCATTGCCGAGGGCTGTGCTCTGGTTCGCCAGGCCCTGCAGAGCCGTGCATTCGGGGCCTATACCGTCCAGGCGGCGATTGCTGCCGTGCATGCCGAAGCGGCGACGGCTGAAGAGACGGACTGGGGAGAAATCGTCGGGCTGTATGACGTGTTGCAGCGGTATTGGCCATCAGCGGTGGTGGCGCTTAACCGCGCGGTGGCGCTGGCGAAGCGGGATGGGCCGGAGGCTGGCTTGCGGGAAGTCGAAGGGATTCTGGCGCGGGGGGAATTGCTGGACTATCACCTGGCACATGCGGCACGCGCCGAGTTGCATTGCCAGCTGGGACAGGTGCAAGAGGCGCGTGCGGCCTGGCAGCAGGCGCTGGCCTTGACCCGGCAGGCGCCTGAACGGCGGCATATCGAGCGGCGTTTGCAGGCTATCGAATGATGGGGGGGCCGGCCGCTTCGTGGGCAAGCCCGCTCCCTCAGGGTGCCTGCTAAATCAACGCGTTAGCGGGTTACCCAGGAGAGCAGCCTTGAAGAAGAGGCTGGCTGCATCACACTTCAGCTCGCCACAAAGTTCGGCGGCGATACCAGCTCGACGGTCTGCTGCTTGCGCGGCGCCAGGATCTCGGCTTCACCCGCGACCACCAGCTCGTCGTTCTGGTTGTACACATTGGTGGCGATGCGCACCTTGAACTTGGGCAGCTTCTCGAGGATCTCCAGGCGCACGGTCAGGGTGTCGCCGATTTTCACCGGTTTCTGGAAGCTCATCTGCTGGCCCAGGTAGATGGTGCCAGGGCCAGGCAGGGTGCAGGCCACTGCCGCACTGATCAGCGCGCCGCTGAACATGCCATGGGCAATACGTTCGCGGAACATGCTCTTGGCGGCGAACTCGGCATCCAGGTGAACCGGGTTGTGGTCACCGGACATCGCGGCGAACAGCTGGATGTCGCGTTCTTCAACGGACTTCTTGTACTCGGCCTTCTGGCCGACTTCGAGGGCTTCGTAAGGCGTGTTGGTGACCTGGGACATCGAGGCTTCCTTAAGCGTTGGGCGAGGGCGGCTATCATTCACTGCGCGCAGGGCGGCCAAGGGCCAGCGCCTGTTCCAGCCAGCCGAGAATATCGGCGATGACCTCGCCACGGTTGGTTTCGTTGAGTACTTCATGCCGCGCCTCAGGATAGACGCGCAGCTGTACATGTCGGTTGCCGGTCGCGCGCAGGGCGTCGGCCAGATGGGTGAGACGCTTGCCGGCACTGACCGGATCACATTCACCGCCGATCACCAGCATCGGCAGGTTGGGATCGATCTGCGCGAGGTTACCCGGCTGACTGATCTGCGCCAAGCCCTGCAGCAGATCGAGCCACAACTGGTTGGTGCAGCGAAAGCCGCACAACGGGTCGTTCACGTACTGATCGACCTCGCCCGGGTCGCGGCTGAGCCAGTCGAAGGCTGTGCGATTGGGCTTGAAGGCGCTGTTGAACGAACCGAAGGACAACCATTCGATCAGTGCACTCTTGCCCAGTGGCCCCTGGCGCCAGGATTCCAGCCGGGCAATCAGCCGCGCAAAGCGGTACAGCACGGCCGGTTGGTAGTTGGAACCGCTGAGGATAGCCCCGTGCAGGCTGCCACTGTGATGCAGCAGGTAGGCCTGGGCGATGTAGCTGCCCATGCTGTGGCCGAACAGGAACAGTGGCGTGCACGGGTACTGCTGGCCGATATGCTGGGCCACACATCCCAGGTCGTTGACCACGGCATTCCAGCCATGATGGCGGGCGAACAGGCCGAGGTTGCCCAGCTCGGCAGTGCGCCCGTGGCCACGCTGATCGGCAGCGAACAGGGCAAAGCCGGCCTCGCTCAGGGCCTGGCCCAGGCGCTGGTAGCGCCCGGCATGCTCGGCCATGCCATGAGCCAGCAGCACCACGGCCTTTACCGGTTTGGCCGGCAGCCATTGGTGTACGTACAGGCTGCAGTGCTCACTGGCGGGCAGCCAGAAGGCGTCGTGGGGCATGGCGGGTCCTTGTGCGCGCAGTTACCCGAACAGTGTATGCACAACCGGCCGGATTGCAGGAGGGGCACAAATAAGATTCACAATGTTAATGGCGGCACTTGGCGTATATGCCACCTTGGCTTTACCTGCTAACGTCGAATCAACGCCTTTTCGCCGGCAGGCGGTCAGGTAAAGGACTAAAGGACGCAGTGCAGGTCCAGGCAGAGGAACAATAATAAATGCAAGCCGACTTCTGGAATGACAAGCGCCCGGCAGGCGTGCCTTCCACCATCGACATCAATGCCTATGCCTCGGTGGTCGAGGTGTTCGAGCGCTCCTGCAAGCGCTTTGCCGACCGCCCGGCGTTCAGCAACCTGGGCGTGACCCTCAGCTACGCGGAACTGGAGCGCCATTCGGCAGCCTTCGCTGCCTGGTTGCAGCATCACACCGACCTCAAACCGGGTGAGCGCATTGCCGTGCAGATGCCCAATGTGCTGCAGTACCCCATCGCCGTATTCGGTGCCATGCGCGCCGGGCTGATCGTGGTCAATACCAACCCGTTGTACACCGAGCGCGAGATGCGCCACCAGTTCAAGGACAGTGGCGCGCGTGCGCTGGTGTACCTGAACATGTTCGGCAAGCGCGTGCAGGAGGTGCTGCCCGATACCGGTATCGAGTACCTGATCGAGGCAAAGATGGGCGACCTGCTGCCGGCCGCCAAGGGCTGGCTGGTCAACACCGTGGTCGACAAGTTGAAGAAGATGGTGCCGGCCTACCAGTTGCCCCAGGCGGTGCCGTTCAAGCAGGTGCTGCGCGAGGGCCGCGGGCTGTCGCCCAAACCGGTGTCGCTGAACCTCGATGACATCGCTGTGCTGCAGTACACCGGCGGCACCACCGGCCTGGCCAAGGGCGCGATGCTCACCCATGGCAACCTGGTGGCCAACATGCTGCAGGTGCTGGCCTGCTTCTCGCAGCACGGCCCCGATGGGCAGAAGCTGCTGAAGGACGGCCAGGAAGTGATGATTGCGCCGTTGCCGCTGTACCACATCTATGCCTTCACCGCGAATTGCATGTGCATGATGGTCACCGGCAACCATAACGTGCTGATTACCAACCCGCGGGATATTCCCGGCTTCATCAAGGAGCTGGGCAAGTGGCGTTTCTCTGCCTTGCTGGGCCTCAATACCTTGTTTGTCGCACTGATGGACCACCCGGGCTTCCGTCAGCTGGACTTCTCGGCGCTGAAGGTCACCAACTCTGGTGGCACAGCGCTGGTCAAGGCCACCGCCGAGCGCTGGGAAGACCTTACCGGGTGCCGCATCGTTGAAGGCTATGGCCTGACAGAGACCTCGCCGGTGGCCAGCACCAACCCCTATGGCCAGCTGGCGCGTCTGGGTACGGTGGGCATCCCCGTGGCGGGTACTGCGTTCAAGGTCATCGATGATGATGGCAACGAACTGCCGCTGGGCGAGCGGGGCGAGCTTTGCATCAAAGGCCCGCAGGTCATGAAGGGTTACTGGCAGCAGCCCGAGGCAACGGCCCAGGCACTGGATGCAGAAGGCTGGTTCAAGACCGGTGATATCGCGGTGATCGACCCGGACGGCTTCACCCGCATCGTCGACCGCAAGAAGGACATGATCATCGTCTCGGGCTTCAACGTGTACCCCAACGAAATCGAGGATGTGGTGATGGGGCACCCCAAGGTCGCCAACTGTGCGGCTATCGGTGTGCCGGACGAGCGTTCCGGCGAGGCGGTCAAGCTGTTCGTGGTGCCGCGCGAGGGGGGGCTGAGCGTTGATGAGCTGAAGGCCTACTGCAAGGCCAATTTCACCGGCTACAAAGTACCCAAGCACATCGTGCTGCGCGAATCGTTGCCCATGACGCCGGTGGGCAAGATTTTGCGGCGGGAGTTGCGCGATATAGCGTGATACGGGGATGGCGTCTTCGCTCCTACACCGCCCAGTGTAGGAGCGGGTTTACCCGCGAATGCCTTAAACCGCTCTAACAGGCAGTATACAGCCTTATCTGCGACATTTTGGATAATTACTCTAAAAATGACCTGTATTGTTCATTGAGTCATTTTTGTGACCGCAAGGCCTGTTTTGGCCTCTAGGCGACCCCAGACAAAGCTGTTACTCTCGGCCCGCTTCCAGATGATCCGGTTTGCAACGAACCGTCATCTCATATCAATAATAAGCGCATCGACGCGTGAATCGAACTTCGCTGTTGCTGAAGGAGTGGGCTTCCATGATCGAAAATTTTTGGAAGGATAAGTACCCAGCCGGGATTACGGCGGAAATCAATCCTGACGAATTCCCCAATATCCAGGCGGTACTCAAGCAATCCTGCCAACGCTTTGCCGACAAACCGGCCTTTAGCAACCTGGGCAAGACTATCACTTATGGCGAGTTGTATGCGTTGTCGGGGGCGTTTGCCGCCTGGCTGCAGCAGCATACCGACCTCAAGCCGGGTGACCGCATTGCCGTGCAACTGCCCAATGTCCTGCAATACCCGGTCGCGGTCTTCGGTGCCATGCGTGCCGGGCTGATCGTGGTCAACACCAACCCGCTGTACACCGCGCGGGAGATGGAGCACCAGTTCAACGACTCCGGTGCCAAGGCCCTGGTGTGCCTGGCCAACATGGCTCACCTGGCCGAGAAAGTGGTGCCTAAAACCCAGGTCAGGCACGTTATCGTCACCGAAGTGGCCGACCTGCTGCCGCCACTCAAGCGCCTGCTGATCAACAGCGTGATCAAGTACGTGAAGAAGATGGTGCCGGCCTACAACCTGCCGCAGGCCGTGCGTTTCAATGACGCCCTGGCGCTGGGCAAGGGCCAGCCAGTGACCGAGGCCAATCCGCAGGCCAACGACGTGGCGGTGCTGCAATACACCGGCGGTACCACCGGCGTGGCCAAAGGCGCCATGCTGACCCACCGCAACCTGGTGGCCAACATGCTGCAGTGCCGGGCACTGATGGGCGCCAACCTGCACGAAGGCTGCGAAATCCTCATCACCCCGCTGCCGCTGTACCACATCTATGCGTTTACCTTCCATTGCATGGCGATGATGCTGATCGGCAACCACAACGTGCTGATTAGCAACCCGCGAGACTTGCCGGCGATGGTCAAGGAACTGGGCAAGTGGAAGTTCAGCGGCTTTGTGGGCCTCAACACCCTGTTCGTTGCCCTGTGCAATAACGAGGCGTTCCGAGCCCTGGATTTCTCGGCGCTGAAAATCACCCTGTCGGGCGGCATGGCCTTGCAGCTAAGCGTGGCCGAGCGCTGGAAGGCCGTTACCGGTTGCGCCATCTGCGAAGGCTACGGCATGACCGAAACCAGCCCGGTGGCGGCGGTGAACCCGTCGGAAGCGAACCAGGTGGGCACCATCGGTATTCCGGTGCCGTCGACCTTGTGCAAGGTCATCGACGACGCCGGCAATGAGCTGCCGCTTGGCGAAGTGGGCGAGCTGTGTGTGAAGGGCCCGCAGGTGATGAAGGGCTACTGGCAGCGTGAAGACGCCACGGCTGAGATTCTCGACAGCGAAGGCTGGCTGAAGACCGGTGACATCGCCGTGATCCAGGCGGACGGCTACATGCGCATCGTCGACCGCAAGAAAGACATGATCCTGGTCTCAGGCTTCAACGTGTACCCCAACGAGCTGGAAGACGTATTGGCGGCCTTGCCGGGCGTGCTGCAGTGCGCTGCCATCGGTGTGCCGGACGAGAAGTCGGGTGAAGTGATCAAGGTCTTCATCGTGGTCAAGCCGGGCATGACCGTGACCAAGGAGCAGGTGATGGAGCACATGCGTGCCAACGTTACCGGCTACAAGGTACCGCGCCACATCGAGTTCCGCGATTCGCTGCCTACCACCAACGTGGGCAAGATCCTGCGCCGCGAACTGCGTGACGAAGAGCTCAAGAAGCAAGGCTTGAAGAAGATCGCCTGACCACGAGCCTGCACGCTCAGTGGGAGCTACCTCGTGTCGCGAAAGGGCCGCGAAGCGGCCCTGGGATTTCGGCGGCGATGCAACAATGGCTGGGGGCGCTTTGCGCCCCTTTCGCGACACAAGGCCCCACAATAAGATGCGGCGCCGTCTTCAGACACTGTGAGCCCCTGTAGGCGCAACTCAGCGCAGCTTCTCGAGCATCTGGTAATACCACATCCCCGCCGCCAGCAGCGGGTTCCCCAGCAAGTCCCCCATCGGCACCCGCACATGCTTGCACTGGGCGAAGGTGTCGAACTTCTCCAGCGTGCCGGTCAACGCTTCGGCCATGATCTCGCCCATGATGTGGCTGGTGGCAATGCCGTGCCCCGAGTAACCCTGGCAATACCACACGTTGTCCGACAGCTTGCCCAGCTGCGGAATGCGGTTGACCACGATGCCCATGGCGCAGCTCCACTGGAACTCGATCGGCACCCCCTTCAATGCCGGGAAGGTGCGTTCGATGCAGGGGCGCAATTCGCCTTCGATGTCGCGTGAATCCTTGCCTGAGTAGTTGGCGCCGCCGCCGAACAGCAGGCGCTTGTCGGCCGTCAGGCGGTAGTAGTCGAGGACGAAGCGGCAGTCGTACACCGCCAGGTCCTGGGGGTTGATCTGCTCGGCCAGCTCACCCAGCGGCGCGGTGGTGACGATACCGCCCATGGCCGGGAAGATCTTGCCCTTGAGCTGGCGCTTTTCGAGCTTGTGATACACATCGCCGGCCAACATCACCTGGCGTGCCTCCACCCGGCCGTGGGCGGTAACCACCGCCGGGCGCGGGCCATGGACGATGTCCAGTACTTCGGAATTTTCGAATATCAGTGCACCCAGGCCATGCGCGGCACGGGCTTCGCCCAGGCACAGGTTGAGTGGGTGCAGGTGCAGGTTGCGCAGGTTCTTCAACGCACCCAGATAAAGCGGGCTTTGCAGATGCTCGGCCACTGCAGCGCGGTCGAGCAGTTGCACCTGCTCGCCCATGCCGCGGCGCTGTGCTTCGGCCTCGAACGCACGCAGCTCGTTCATGTGCGAAGGCTTCATGGCTGCATGCAGGTGGCCACGCTTGAGGTCGCAATCGATGCCATAGCGCGCCACGCGCTGCTCGATCACCTGGTGCCCGCGCCAGCGCAAGTGCCAGATGAAATCGTCCACTTCGGCGCCCAGGTGGTTGCGCATCTGCGAGCGCATGGCCTCGTCGCCCGACAGGCTGCCGGTGACCTGGCCGCCGTTGCGCCCGCTGGCGCCCCAGCCGATACGGTTGGTTTCGACGATGGCGACCTTCAGGCCGCGCTCGGCCAGTTCAACCGCCGTGGCCACGCCCGTAAAGCCACCGCCGATGATCGCCACATCCACCTGCACCGTGCCCTTGAGTTGCGGGTACGCAGTGTGGTCGTTGAGGGTGGCGCTGTAGTAGGACGGCGCGCGCTGCGCCGGGCCGTTGTTCAATGCTGCGTTCATGGGTGTTCCTTGTTATTTAGGGGCTCAGGCCTGGTGCAGGTACCAGCGCCAGTCCTGCTCGCTGACTTCGGCCATGAACTGGCGGTACTCGGCGCGCTTGACCTTCAGGTACACGCCAAGGAAGTCTTCGCCCAATGCTTCACGGGCCCAATCGGAATGTTGCAGGGCGTCGAGTGCGGTCAGCCAGTCAGTGGGCAGGTGTTCGGTGGCCTGGGCATAGCCGTTGCCTTCAACGGGCGCGCCTGGGTCAAGCTGTTCGCGGATGCCCCAGTGGCTGGCAGCAAGGATCGCCGCTGCAGCCAGGTAAGGGTTGGCATCCGCGCCACAGATGCGGTGCTCCACATGGCGGCTGTTGGCAGGGCCTCCTGGCACACGCAGGCTCACGGTGCGGTTGTCCACGCCCCAGGTTGGCGCCAGGGGCGCATAGCTGTTGGCCTGGAAGCGGCGGAAGGAGTTGGCGTTGGGGCAGAACAGTAGCAGCGAGTCGCGCAGGTGGCGCAGCATGCCGGCCACGGCCTGGCGCAGCAGCGGGGTGCCGGCCTTGTCTTCGCTGGCGAACAGGTTGTTGCCGGCGCTGTCGGCCAGGCTCAGGTGCATGTGCATGCCGGTGCCGGCCAGTTGGGCGAATGGCTTGGCCATGAAGCAGGCCTGCATGCCGTGGGCATGGGCCACACCTTTTACCAAGCGCTTGTAGCGCACCGCCTGGTCCATCGCCTGCAGCGCATCGCCATGCTCCAGGGTGATTTCCACCTGGCCGGGGGCGTACTCGGAAATGGCCGTGCGCGCCGGGATGCCTTGGGCCTTGCAGGCAGCGTACAGGTCGGCGAGGAACGGTTCGATCTGCTCCAGTTCGCGCAGGCCATAGACCTGGGTGCTGCGTGGGCGACCGCCATCGTTGTCCAGTGCCGGTTGTGGGCGGCCCTGGGCATCACGCTGCTGGTCAAGCAGGTAGAACTCCAGCTCGCAGGCCATCACCGGGTGGTAACCATCGGCCTTCAACGCTTCGATGGTGCGCAGCAGCACATGGCGTGGGTCAGCGATGCTGGCCGGCAGCCCCTCGCTGGGGTGCATGCTCACCTGCACTGCAGCGGTTGGCACCCGGCGCCAGGGCAGCCGCACCAGGCTGCCGTCCAGCGGGTAGGCACGGCAGTCGATATCGCCTACGTCCCACACCAGGCCGGAGTTTTCCACGTCGTCGCCGTTGAGGGTCAGGCCAAGGATGGTGCTGGGCAGTGGCCGGCCTGTCTGGTACACGGCCAGCAGTTCCTCGCGGTGCAACAGCTTGCCGCGTGGCACACCGTTGGCGTCGAGGATGAACAGTTCGAACAGCTCGATATCGGGGTTGTCGGCCAGAAAACGGGTAGCCTGCTCTACAGGGGCAAAGTGCATGATCAATTCGCTCATAGGCGCGCAGGGCCACCGCGCAAGCAGGCGGCCCAGTTGAGTCAAACGGCCAGACGCTGGCCGGGTTTGGTCACAATGGCGTGAGCGAGGTGTCCGGTGGGCGCGCGTGACGGCAGTGCCACAAGGCCCAGAAGGCGAGGATGATGTGGACCAGCGGATTTTCCCCGGCACGGCTCCGGGCCTTCGGTAGCGAAGGGCGGGACGACGGTGGGGCGATAGGCTGGGCGGGAGTCATGCCTTTGATACTCACATGCGGCGTAAGGTTGATTAAAGCAGTGAATGGCAACCTTTACATTGCACTTGGCTAAACATTCGTGTTGAAAGCATCACGGTCAAAGTGGAAGCGGCCTTGCGGCCCTATCGCGACACAAGGCCGCTTCCACAGGGAGCGTGCAGGCAGCAGAGAATCCGCAAATCTGCGACAATCGCCCGACTTTCCGAATGCCGATCATGAAAAAGCAGGCTCACCTGCATCACTAAAAAGCCCCATGACTGACCACGCCATCGACAAACTGCTGCAAAACCTCGACCACGCCATGATTGCCGACCGCCATCGCCTGCGCCGGCAACTGCACGAACTGCGCAAGCGCCCCGACGAGGCGAAGCTGGCGCAGTGGGTGGAGAAGGTCCAGGCCTCCTGCGCTCAGGTCACCGCGCGTCAGCAGAGCGTGCCGACCGTACGCTACGACGACAACTTGCCCATCGCCGCCAAGCGTGACGAAATCAAGAAGGCCCTGGCCGAAAACCAGGTATTGGTGATCGCCGGCGAGACCGGCTCTGGCAAGACGACCCAGTTGCCGAAAATCTGCCTGGAACTTGGCCGTGGCAGCCATGGGTTGATCGCCCATACCCAGCCACGCAGGATCGCAGCGCGTAGCGTGGCCGCGCGAGTCGCTGAAGAGCTGGGCACGCCCCTGGGCGCGCTGGTCGGCTACCAGGTGCGTTTCGAAGACCAGAGCGATTCCAATACCTTGGTCAAGCTGATGACCGACGGCATTCTCCTGGCCGAAACCCAGCATGACCGCTTCCTTGAACGCTATGACACGATCATCGTCGACGAAGCGCACGAGCGCAGCCTGAACATCGACTTCCTGCTCGGCTACCTGAAAACGTTGCTGCATCGCCGACCGGACCTGAAACTGATCATCACCTCGGCCACCATCGACCTGGAGCGCTTCTCCAGGCACTTCGACGGTGCGCCGATCATCGAGGTGTCCGGGCGCACCTTCCCGGTGGACACCTGGTACCGCCCGCTGACCAGCGAACAGGACGAAGAGGGCAACCAGATCGAGGATGACCTCACCGTCGATCAGGCCATCCTTGCCACCCTCGACGAGCTGGCGCAGCACGAGCGTAGCGAGGGCAAGGGGCCGGGCGATGTGCTGATCTTCCTGCCGGGCGAGCGGGAAATCCGTGATGCCGCCGAGATCCTGCGCAAGGCGCAACTGCGCCATACCGAGATTTTGCCGCTGTACGCGCGCCTGTCGCCGGCCGAGCAGCAGCGTATCTTCCAACCGCACACCGGGCGCCGCGTGGTGCTGGCCACCAACGTCGCCGAAACCTCGCTGACCGTGCCTGGCATCCGTTATGTGATCGACACCGGTACCGCGCGCATCAGCCGCTACAGCTACCGCGCCAAGGTCCAGCGCCTGCCGATCGAGGCGGTGTCACAGGCCAGTGCCAACCAGCGTAAAGGCCGTTGCGGCCGGGTCGAGCCGGGCATTTGCGTGCGTCTCTACAGCGAAGAGGACTTCAACAGCCGGCCAGCGTTTACCGACCCGGAGATTCTGCGCACCAACCTGGCGGCGGTGATCCTGCAGATGTTGCACCTGCGCCTGGGCGCAATCGATGCCTTCCCGTTCATCGAGCCGCCGGATGGCAAAGCCATCAGCGACGGCTTCAACCTGTTGCAGGAGCTTTCGGCGGTTAACCGCGAGAACCAGCTGACGCCAATTGGCCGCCAGTTGGCGCGCTTGCCGATCGACCCGCGTCTGGGCCGCATGCTGCTTGAAGGCGCGCGCCTGGGCAGCCTGCAGGAAGTGCTGATTGTCACCAGCGCGCTGTCGGTGCAGGACCCGCGTGAACGCCCCCCAGAACGCCAGCAGGCCGCCGATCAGGCGCACGCACAGTGGAAGGACGTGGACTCGGACTTCGCTGCGCTGGTCAACCTGTGGCGTGGCTTCGAGGAACAACGCCAGGCGCTGACCGCCAACCCGCTGCGCAACTGGTGTCGCAAGCAGTTCCTGAACTACTTGCGGCTGCGCGAGTGGCGCGATGCTCATCGTCAGTTGGCGCTGATTTGCCGTGACCTGCAGCTGACGGTGAACAAGGAACCGACCGATTACCAGAAGCTGCACAAGGCAATCCTCAGCGGGCTGCTCAGCCAGATTGGCCAGAAGACCGAAGAGGGCGACTACCAGGGCGCCCGTCAGCGGCGCTTCTGGGTGCATCCATCTTCGGGCCTGGGGCGCAAGCGCCCGCAGTGGGTCATGGCTGCCGAGCTGGTCGAAACCACCAAGCTGTATGCGCGCATGGTGGCCAAGATCGAGCCGGACTGGATCGAGCCGCTGGCCGGCCACCTGATCAAGAAGAACCATTTCGAGCCGCACTGGGAGAAGAAGCGCGGGCAGGTGGTGGCCTACGAGCAGATCACGCTCTACGGGCTGATCCTGGTCGGCCGTCGGCCGGTGCACTACGGCCCGATCGACCCGGCGACCTCGCGCGAGCTGTTTATCCGTGAAGGCCTGGTGGGTGGCGAAATCCAGTCGCGGGCCAAGTGCCTGGCGGCCAACAAACGCCTGCTTGGAGAGCTGGACGAGCTGGAAGCCAAGGCTCGCCGGCGTGACATCCTGGCTGACGAAGAAACGCTGTACGCTTTCTATGAAGCGCGCCTGCCGGCGGAAATCCACCAGACGGCGACCTTTGATAGTTGGTACCGCATGGGCAGCCAAAAGGACGCCAACCTGCTGATCATGCGCGAGGAGGACGTGCTGGCCCGCGAGGCCAGCGAAGTGACCGCCGCACAGTACCCCGACAGTATGCAGGTGGGCGATCTGCGCCTGCCGCTGAGCTACCACTTCGAGCCCGGCCACCCCCGCGATGGTGTGACGGTGCGGGTGCCGGCGCCGCTGTTGCCGAGCCTGCCGGGCGAGCGCCTGGAGTGGCTGGTGCCGGGCCTGCTGGAGGCCAAGTGCGTGGCGCTGGTGCGCAACCTGCCCAAGGCCCTGCGCAAGAACTTTGTCCCGGTACCTGACTTCGTCAAGGCTTCGCTGGCGCGCATGACCTTCGGCCAAGGGGCGCTCCCGCAGGCCCTGGGCCAGGAGCTGCTGCGCATGACCGGTGCGCGTGTGTCGGACGAGGCCTGGGACGAGTCGGTCAACCAGGTCGAAGGCCACCTGCGCATGAACATCGAAGTGGTCGATGGCCAGGGCAAGTTCCTTGGCGAAGGCCGCGACCTGGCGGAACTGACCGCGCGCTTTGCTGCCGCCAGCCAGGCTGCCCTGGCCGTGCCGCGTGACGCCAAGGGTGAGCAGCCGGTGCAGGCCAAGGCCTTCAGCGAAGTGAAGCAGACCGCCCAGCAGAAGATCGCCGGCCTGTCGATGACCGTGTACCCGGCACTGGTGGAAGACAACGGCACTGTGCGTGAAGGGCGTTTCTCGACCCAGGCCGAAGCGGAGTTTCAGCACCGCCGCGCCTTGCAACGGCTGTTGCTGCAGCAACTGGCCGAGCCGGCCAAGTTCCTGCGCGGCAAGCTGCCGGGGCTGACCGAGCTGGGCCTGCTGTACCGTGAAATGGGGCGGGTAGAAGCGCTGGTCGAAGACATTCTGCTGGCCAGCCTGGACAGTTGCATCCTTGAAGGCGAACAACCGTTGCCACGTGATGGCGCGGCCTTGGCCGCGCTGGCTGAACGCAAGCGCGGCAGCTGGGCCGAGCATGCCGAGCGCCTGGCAAGGCAGACCCTGGAAGTGCTGAAGCTGTGGCATGGTCTGCAGAAACGCTTCAAGGGCAAGATCGACCTGAGCCAAGCGGTGGCACTGAACGACATCAAGCAGCAGCTAGGCAACCTGGTGTACCCGGGCTTCGTACGCGAAACGCCTGGGGTGTGGTTCAAGGAGTTGCCGCGTTACCTCAAGGCGGTTGAGTTGCGCCTCGAGAAACTCGGCTCGCAAGTACAGAAGGACCGGGTGTGGAGCGGCGAATTGGCCAACCTGTGGGCGCAGTACAAGGCCCGTGCCGACAAGCATGCCCAGGAAGGCAAGCGCGATGAGCAACTGACCGTGTACCGCTGGTGGCTGGAAGAATATCGCGTGTCGCTGTTTGCCCAGCAGTTGGGGACCAAGGTGCCGATTTCTGACAAGCGATTGAGCAAACAATGGAGTCAGGTGGAAGGCTAACCTCTATTATTTGTGGCAAACTTTGGGGCGTTTGGGGCCGCTTTGCGGCCCTTGGCGGGTAAGCCCGCCTTGCGGGGGTAAACGTATGCCCCTGAATTGGCACTAAAGTGCCATTAACCTGTCATGTTTCCAGCCAGCGCCCTGTGGCGATGGCCTTTGACCAGAGGAACGACCGTGCATAACGTCGTGATCAGCGGCACCGGCCTGTACACCCCGGCCCAGAGCATTTCCAACGAAGAGCTGGTGGCTTCCTTCAATGCCTGGTCGCAGCAGTTCAACCAGGAAAACGCTGCCGCCATCGAGCGCGGTGAAGTCGAGGCGGCGCCGCTCTCCGACGCGGCGTTTATCGAAAAGGCCTCGGGCATCAAGAGCCGCTTTGTCATGGACAAGGCCGGTATCCTCGACCCGCAGCGCATGAAGCCGCGCCTGCCCGAGCGCAGCAACGATGAACCGTCAGTGCTGTGTGAAATGGCCGTGGCCGCTGCCCGCCAGGCCCTGGAGCGCGCAGGCCGAACGGCGGCCGATGTCGACGGGGTGATCGTCGCCTGCTCCAACTTGCAGCGCCCTTACCCGGCGATCGCCATCGAAGTGCAACAGGCACTGGGTGTCCAGGGCTTTGCCTTTGACATGAACGTGGCCTGCTCGTCGGCCACCTTCGGCATACAGACCGCCGCCAACAGCGTAGCGCTGGGCCAGGCGCGGGCGGTGCTGATGGTCAACCCCGAAGTGTGCACCGGCCACCTCAACTTCCGTGACCGCGACAGCCATTTCATTTTTGGCGATGCCGCCACCGCCGTGTTGCTGGAGCGTGCCGACCAGGCCACTTCGGCGCACCAGTTCGACATCGTCAGCAGCAAGCTCTGGACTGAGTTCTCCAACAACATCCGCAACAACTTCGGCTTCCTAAACCGTGCGGCGGAAGAGGGCGAAGGCGCTGCGGACAAGCTGTTCATACAGGAGGGCCGCAAGGTGTTCCGCGAGGTGTGCCCGAAGGTGGCCGAGCTGATCGGTGAGCACCTGCAGGAGAACGGGTTGCAACCGGGCGACGTGAAGCGCTTCTGGCTGCACCAGGCCAACCTCAGCATGAACCAGCTGATCGTCAAGAAACTGTTGGGGCGTGAAGTGGCCGAGGAAGAGGCACCGGTGATTCTGGACCGTTACGCCAATACCAGCTCGGCGGGGTCGGTGATTGCCTTCCACCTGTACCAGGATGACCTGGCCAAGGGCTCGTTGGGCGTGTTGAGCTCGTTTGGTGCGGGGTATTCGATTGGTAGCGTGATTCTGCGCAAGCGCTGATTCATCAGGCGCCTGTTACGGCCTCTTCGCGGGCTTGCCCGCTCCCACAGGTACAGCACAGTTTTCAAGGTCTGTGGTGATTCTGTGGGAGCGGGCAAGCCCGCGAAGGGGCCGGCGCATTTCACACAGGCAAAAAGAAGCGGGAAACGCCGGATGGGGTCGGCGTTTCCCGCTTCAGGTGAAGCAGAGCAGGGTGTCGCTTAGAACTTGGCTTCCAGATCAACCTGCAGGGTGTCGACGTCAGCATCGCTGTTCGGCAACTGCGACAGGTCGGTCTTGGCCATCAGGTAGGCAGCACCCAGGGAGAAGTTCTTGTCGATTTCGTAACCGACCTTGAACTTGTGACCACGCGAACCGGTGTAGCCGTTGCCGAAGTCCGAATCGGTGAACAGGCTGACCACCGCGTTACGCTGCACATCGCGGTAGTTGTAGTCCAGGCTCCAGGCACCCATTTTGGTTTTCAGGCCAGCCAGCCAGGCCTGATCTTCGCCGTCGGTGCTGTCGGTGTTCTTCACGTACTGGCCATAGGCCGACAACGGAATGGCCAAGCCAGTGAAGTCGATCTGGCCAAAGCCTTCCACCAGATTGAACTCGTTGGTGGTGTTGCCGAACGACTGCAGGATGGCTGCTTCCTTGTCGTTGTCGTAACCATAGATGCTGGCACCCACGGTGAGCTTGAGCACGTCGGCCGGCGCGAACTTGGCGCCCAACTGGCCGTGGTAGACCTGCGCATCGTGCTTGTACTGGACGCCGTCACCATCGACGTTGTCCTTCAGGGTGTACTGACCGGCGCTGGCAAAGACTTCGGCCCCGCCCAGGTCAGCCTTGTAAGTGGCCGCCACACCTTCCGGGTTGATGTCGCTATCCCAGATGATGTCGCCCATGCTCACCCAAGGCTGTTGCATCTTGCCGCCAATCAGGTGCAGGTTAGGCACTGCAGTCGGGTGCCAGTCGAGGTAGGCCAGGTCGACCCACAGCGACTTCTTGTCGAAGTAGTTGTCGAAGCTCTGGTTGGTCGAACGTCGGTCAGCGCTGCTGCCAGTGGCGATACGGACCCCAGCGTCGACCTGCGGGTTGATCTCGCTGTAGAAACCGACACGGGCACGTACCCGCTGGCGGTCCTGGTTGCCGCTGCTGCTGTTCGGATCGTCGACGTTGACGTCTTCGTAACGCAGGCGCACGTCACCCTTGATCTGGGTCTTGGCGGCCCATGCCACTTTTTGTTCAAAGGAGCTCATACGTTCGGACTGAGCTTTCTGGTCGGCCTTTTCCTTGGTTTCTTTTGCCAGGTCGCCCTGCAGTTCGTTGTACTGCGCCTGGTTGATCGAGCCATTGGCGCGGAGCATTTCGAGCAGCTTGGCGTCGACAGCAGCACTGGCCGGGGCACTCAGGGCCAGCATCATGCCGGTGAGGCTTACTCCGGTAAGTGTGGAAACAAGACGCATAAGGTTCTCCCTACTGAAAAAAATGGGGGAGGCTCAAGCGCCTGCCCCTGCGTTGGCATGTCTTCGGAAAGGGCCTGAATAGACAGGTTCTAGGGTTCCGGAAAACAGGCGCAAGTATTGCGGGGGCCAATGACAGATTAATGTCTGATTAGTGGCACTGTTGTTAAGTAATTGAGTATTAAAGGGCCCACCCGGCGTTCGTCATTTGAGCGACGGGCCTTCCTTGGGGATACTGACGGTCTTCAGACAGCGAGCCAACAACGTGACCAGCCTGTACAGCCTTGCCCACCTGCGTGATCTGCCGACGGCCACCTGGGATGCCCTTGTGCCAGCCGGCCAACCCTTCCTGCGCCATGCTTTTCTCAGTGCAATGGAGGACAGCGGCAGCGTGGCGCGCAACACTGGCTGGGCCGCCGAGCACCTGGTGCTGGAGCGTGACGGACAGGTACGGGCGCTGTTGCCCGCGTACCGCAAGTGGCACTCGTTTGGCGAGTATGTGTTCGATCATGGTTGGGCCGATGCGTGTGAGCGGGCCGGTATCGCCTACTACCCAAAACTGCTTGGCGCTGTGCCGTTCAGTCCGGTCAGCGGCCCACGGCTGCTGGCGGCCGATCCGGCTGACGGCTTGTTGATGCTGCAGGCCCTGCCGGAGTATCTGGGCAAGGGTGGGCTGTCCGGAGCGCACATCAACTTCACCGACCCGGCGCTGGACGCGCAGTTGGCGGGCCTGCCTGGGTGGATGGAACGCCTGGGTTGCCAGTTTCACTGGCAAAACCGGGGGTATCGCGATTTCCAGGACTTTCTCGACAGCCTCAGCTCGCGCAAGCGCAAGCAGATGCGCAAGGAGCGCGAGCAGGTGGCGGGGCAGGGTATCGACTTCCGCTGGTACCGCGGTGATGAACTGGACGAGGCACAGTGGGATTTCGTCTTTCTGTGCTATGCCAACACCTATGCGGTGCGCCGTCGTGCCCCCTACCTGACGCGCGAATTTTTCAGCCTGCTGGCCGAGCGTATGCCCGAGGCGGTGCGCGTGGTGATGGCCCGCCAGGGTGGGCGTGATGTGGCCATGGCCTTGAGCCTGGTGGGCGGCGACAGCCTGTTTGGCCGCTACTGGGGCTGCCTGGATGAGTTCGACCGGCTGCATTTCGAGACGTGTTTCTACCAGGGCATGGACTTTGCCATTGCCGAGGGTTACCAGCGTTTCGATGCCGGGGCACAGGGCGAGCACAAGTTGATACGCGGGTTCGAGCCGGTGTTGACGCGGTCGTGGCATTACCTGCTGCACCCGGGGTTGCGGCGGGCGGTGGAGGATTTTCTGCTGCAGGAACGGGAAGGGGTCAAGGGGTATGCCGAAGAGGCGCGGGGGATGTTGCCCTACCGCCGGGACTGAGAGATCTGTGTTGCCTGTGCCGGCCTTTTCGCGGGTAAACCCGCTCCTACAACGATAGCGAACCTGTGTAGGAGCGGGTTTACCCGCGAAAAGGCCGCGCAGGTGTCAATCGACCCCGACAAAACCTCCGGTCTGGTGATGCCACAACCGGGCATACAGCCCTTGCTGCTCCAGCAACTCACTGTGGCTGCCACTCTCGACAATTCGCCCCTTGTCCAGCACCACCAGCCGGTCCATACGGGCAATGGTGGAAAGCCGGTGGGCAATGGCGATTACCGTCTTGCCCTGCATCAGCGTCTCCAGGCTTTCCTGGATCGCCGCTTCCACTTCCGAATCCAGCGCCGAGGTGGCCTCGTCCATGATCAGGATCGGCGCATTCTTCAACAGGACCCGTGCAATGGCGATACGCTGACGCTGGCCACCCGACAGCTTGACCCCGCGTTCGCCCACATGGGCATCGAAACCGGTGCGGCCCTGGGCATCCAAAAGCTGTGGGATGAACTCGTCAGCCCGCGCGCGGCGCACAGCTTCATGCAGTTCTGCATCGCTGGCACCGGGGCGGCCGTACAGCAGGTTTTCGCGAATCGAACGGTGCAGCAGCGAGGTATCCTGGGTGATCATGCCGATCTGTGCACGCAGGCTGGCCTGGCTCACCTTGGCAATGTCCTGGCCGTCGATGAGGATGCGCCCACCCTGCACGTCGTACAGACGCAACAGCAGGTTGACCAGAGTCGACTTGCCTGCCCCGGACGGGCCGATCAAACCGATTTTCTCACCCGGGCGGATGTCCAGGTTGAGCCCTTCTATGACATTGGTGGCCTTGCCGTAATGGAAGTCGACGTCAACGAAACGCACCGCGCCGCGGCTGACCTTCAGTGCCGGCGCATTGGGCAGGTCGGTGACGGTGACTGGCTGGGCGATGGTCTGCAGGCCGTCCTGCACCATGCCGATGTTCTCGAAAATGCCGTTGACCACCCACATGATCCAGCCCGACATGTTGACGATTCGGATCACCAGGCCAGTGGCCAGGGCGATGGCACCCACGGTGATCAGCGATTGGCTCCACAGCCACAGGGCAAGGCCGGTGGTGGCGACCACCAGCAAGCCATTGAGGGTGGTGATGACCACGTCCATGCTGGTGATCACCCGGGAGGCCAGCTGGGTTTTCTCGGTCTGCTCGCGGATTGCCTCACGCGCATACTGCTGTTCGTAGTCGGTATGGGCAAACAGCTTCAGCGTTGCGATGTTGGTGTAGCCGTCGACGATACGCCCCATCAGCTTGGAACGTGCGTCCGAAGACACCACCGAGCGCTCCTTGACCCGTGGCACGAAGTAGAACAGCGCTGCAATGTAGCTGACGATCCACGCCAGCAGCGGCAGCATCAGGCGCCAGTCGGCCTCGGCGAACAACACCAGCGAGGTGATGGCGTAGATCAGCACATGCCATAGCGCGTCCACCGCCTGCACGGCGGAATCGCGCAGCGAGTTGCCGGTCTGCATGATGCGCTGGGCTATACGCCCGGCGAAGTCGCTCTGAAAGAAGTTCAGGCTCTGCTTGAGCACATAGGTATGGTTTTGCCAGCGGATCAGGCTGGTCATGCCGGGGTTGATGGTCTGGTGCACCAGCAGGTCGTGCAGGCCGAAGAACAATGGCCGCAGCAGCAGAATCACCACCAGCATCCAGATCAGCTCGCCGCTGTGCTGGCTGAAGAAGTTGGCATTGGGCGTACCCTGGGCCAGGTCGATGATGCGGCTGAGGTAGCTGAACATCGCCACCTCGATCAGCGAGGCGACCAGGCCGACCACCAGCAGGGCCACGAAGCTGGGCCACACCTGGCGCAGGTAATACAGGTAGAACGGCCACACCGTGCTCGGGGGGGCTTCGCTCGGTGCCTCGCGGAAAATATCGATCAGTCTTTCGAAACGGCGGTACAGCATGGGCGACAACACTCCTGTTCGTCCGACCCTCAGGCGGTTTCACATCCCTGTGAAGCCTGCAGTCAGTCGATACGTTTGGCGGACTTGATATAGACCGGATCGGCCGGTACGTCGCGCATGCCTTTTTTGATGGTGGTCGGCGAGTTGACGATCTGATCGACCACTTCCATGCCTTTGGTCACCTTGCCGAACACGGCATAACCGGCGTCGCGGCCTGGGTTGAGGAAGTCGTTGTCGGCGACGTTGATGAAGAACTGGCTGGTGGCCGAGTTCGGGTTGGACGTGCGTGCCATCGACAGGGTGCCGCGGGTGTTCTGCAGGCCGTTGCTGGCCTCGTTCTTGATCGGGGCCTGGGTTTCTTTTTGCACCATCTGGTCAGTGAAACCGCCGCCCTGGACCATGAACCCCGGGATCACGCGGTGGAAGATGGTGTTGTTGTAGAAACCGCTGTCCACGTACTGCAGGAAGTTCTTGGTACTGAGCGGTGCCTTCTCGGCGTTCAGCTCGATTTCGACCTGGCCGAAGCTGGTGTCCAGCAGGACGTGCGGGGTCTTGTCGGACGCCATGACACTGGTGGCAAAGGCGACCGAGCAGGCGGTGAGCAGGAGTTTTTTCAGCATGGGCTCAAAGATCCTTGAGAAGTGGAAGCGGCTGCGAGGAACTGCAGCAGGGTCTGGTTGAAGACCTCGGGTTGATCGAGGGGTGTAGCGTGCTGGGAATCGTCGACGACGACCAGCCTGGCGTTGGGTATGAGGGCGACGTAGCGCTCTTTGAGTTGTATCGGCGTGTAATCGTGGTCGGCGGCGATCACCAGGGTAGGACAGTGAATCTGCCCGATGCGTTCCTGCACGCCCCAGTCGACGATGGCGTCGAAGCTTTTCAGGTAGGCGCGCTTGTCGTTGCGCGCCCAGCGCTGGGCCATTTTCTGCCGCAGGTCTGCTTGTTGTGGTTTGGGGAACAGCCGCTCGGCCAGCCCCTTGCCGACGGTTTCGACACTGAGGATGCGCGCCAGGCTCCAGCGCTTGAGCCACCACGCCCAGTCACTGCGGGTGCGGCGCTTGACCTCAGGGGCGCTGTTGACGATGCACAGGCTGCGCAACCATTGAGGGTGGTCGACGGCAAACTGGAAGCCGACCATGCCGCCCATGGACAAGCCGACGAAGTGCACCGGGCCTGTGTGCAAGTGTTCGAGCAGGGCCAGCAGGTCGGCACTGAAGGTGGCGATCTGGTAACCGTCAGCGGGTTTGTCGGAGCGACCGTGGCCGCGGATGTCCATGAGTATCACCCGGTAGTGGCGGCTGAACAGCGGCACCTGCAACTCCCAGTCCTGGCAGCTGGAGCCCAGGCCGTGCAGCAACACCAGGGGTTCGCCCTGGCCATATTCCTCGTAATGCAGCGTGCATCCTTCGTGTTCGAAATAGGCCATGGGCGCGGTCCTCTCAGGCTTGTGGGGGGGCTGCGAAGGGCACGTCCAGTGGCGCGGTGTCGAAATTGCGCAGCAGGTCGATGAGAATCTGCGTGGCCGGGCCCAGGGTCTTCTCTTTGCTCGAATAAAGGTAGAACAGTGGGTGGCGGCTGCCACCCTGATCCAGCGGCAATGGCTTGAGCACGCCTTCGCGCAGCTCGCGCTCGATCATGTGACGGGGCAGCCAGGCAAAGCCCAGGCCGCTGCTGACGAAGGTGGCGGCGGTGCCCAGGCTGCCGACGGTCCAGCGCTGCTCGGCGCCCAGCCAGCCGACGTCGCGCGGTTGGGCGCGGCCGGAGTCACGAATCACCACCTGCAGCTGGCTTTCCAGGTCCTGGAAGGTCAGTTCGCGTCCCAGGCGGTGCAGGCTGTGTTCGGGGTGGGCGACGGCGATGAATTCCACTGCGCTCAATTCGGCGCCCAGGTAGCCGCCGATGCTGTAGCTGCTGATGGCCAGGTCGGCGATGCCTTCGTGCATCACTTCCTCCACGCCAGACAGCACTTCTTCACGCAGGCGCACCCGGCAGCCGCGGCTTTGTGGCATGAACGCAGCCAGCGCGCGTACCAGGCGGGCGCTGGGGTAGGCGGCATCGACCACCAGGCGCACCTCGGCTTCCCAGCCCTGTTCCATGTGGTGGGCCAGGTCTTCGAGCTGGCTGGCCTGCTTGACCAGGTGGCGCGAGCGGCGCAGCAGCACATTGCCGGCCTCGGTCAGCACCGCCTTGCGGCCATCGATGCGCAACAGCGGGACGCCCAGCTGCTCCTGCATGCGGGCCACGGTGTAGCTGACCGATGACTGCGAGCGGTGCAAGGCCTCGGCGGCCTGGGCAAACCCGCCGTGATCGACCACTGCTTGCAGGGTTCGCCACTGGTCAAGGGTTACGCGCGGCGCTTTCATCTTTCGCTCCTGTTGTCCTAAGCTGCGCTCTTTCAAGGAGAGCGGCCCATGAAGAAATGTTGTGCGGCAATACTGATGTGCCTGCCCCTCGGGGCCATGGCTTATCCCATCGATGTGGAGAAGGAGCTGACCGGGGTCAAGCTCGACTACACCGCCTATGACACGGCCTATGACATTGGCGCCATCACCCTCAACAACTATGGGCAGGTCCCGGCGGCGTGCAAGGTGACCTTCCGCAATGGCCCAGAGGCACCGCGGGTGCGCCGTGTGAACGTACCGGCAGGTAAAAGCGTCGATGTCACCGCGAAATTCAATCGGCAAATCATCAAACTGCGGATCGCCTTGAACTGCAGCGCGGAATAAACTGATTAATCGATAGATTGGACCCACTTTTTACGCTTTTTTATCGATAGGTCAAGCCTTAATCTCACCTCCATCGAATCGCACCCTTTTTTGCCGATGGAGGCACCCCCATGTCCCGCGTACTGATCATCGAAAGCAGCGCCCGCCAGCAGGATTCCGTTTCCCGTCAGCTGACCAAGGACTTCATCCAGCAATGGCAGGCCGCTCACCCGGCCGATCAGATCACTGTGCGCGACCTGGCAGTAAGCCCGGTTCCCCACCTGGACGCGAACCTGCTGGGCGGCTGGATGAAACCCGAAGAACAGCGCAGCGCCGCCGAACTGGAGGCCCTGGCCCGTTCCAACGAGCTGACGGATGAGTTGTTGGCTGCCGACGTACTGGTGATGGCTGCGCCCATGTACAACTTCACCATCCCCAGCACCCTGAAAGCCTGGCTGGACCATGTGCTGCGTGCCGGCATCACCTTCAAATACACCCCGACCGGCCCGCAAGGCCTGCTGACCGGCAAGCGTGCCATTGTCCTGACTGCCCGCGGCGGCATCCATGCGGGTGCCAGCAGTGACCACCAGGAACCGTACCTGCGCCAGGTCATGGCTTTCATCGGCATCCACGATGTCGACTTCATCCATGCCGAAGGCCTGAACATGAGCGGCGAGTTCTACGAGAAGGGCGTCAACCAGGCCAAGGCCAAGTTGGCGGCGGTGGCCTGAGGCATCACGAATTCCCAACCCTGACACCTGTTTTTGCTCCTTTGGGTGTACCTGCCCGGCTTGTATGGCCGGGCTTTTTTATCCCTGGGGTTTGAGGTCGCCAATGTTGGCCTCTTCGCGGGTAAACCCGCTCCTACAAAGGCCATTGCGGTCCCTGTGGGAGCGGGAGTGCCCGCGAAGAGGCCGGTACAGCCCCTACATTCCTCATGGTTGAACTCATTCGCCGCAACCCGCTAAGGTCGCCGCCTTGATTCACGAGAGGCAACCATGGGCTACCTGATAATCGTCGCGCTGATCCAGGCGTTTTCCTTCAGCCTGATCGGCGAGTACCTGGCCGGGCACGTCGACAGCTATTTTGCGGTGCTCGCCAGGGTGCTGCTGGCCGGCCTGGTGTTCCTGCCGTTGACCCGCTGGCGTCACGTCGAGCCGCGCTTCATGCGCTGGATGCTGCTGATCGGCGCGTTGCAGTACGGCATCACCTACGTCTGCCTGTACCTGAGTTTCCGCGTGCTTACCGTACCGGAGGTGCTGCTGTTCACGATCCTCACGCCGCTACACGTGACCTTGATCGAAGATGCCCTGAACCGGCGCTTCAACGCTTGGGCGCTAGTGGCCGCGCTGGTCGCCGTGGCCGGTGCTGCCGTGATCCGCTTCGACAGCATCAGCGGCGAGTTCTTCATCGGCTTCCTGCTGCTGCAACTGGCTAACTTTACCTACGCCGCTGGCCAGGTGCTGTACCGTCACCTGGTCGCTCGCCACCCCAGCGACCTGCCACACTACGCCCGCTTCGGTTACTTCTACCTCGGTGCCTTGCTGGTGGTGCTTCCGGCCTTCCTGCTGTTCGGCAACACTCAGCACCTGCCGAGCACTGATGTGCAATGGCTGGTGCTGTTGTTCCTGGGGCTGTGTCCGACGGCGCTGGGGCTGTACTGGTGGAACAAAGGTGCATGCCTGGTTTCTGGCGGTACGCTGGCGGTGATGAACAATCTGCATGTGCCGGTGGGGCTGCTGCTGAACCTGTTGATCTGGAACCAGCACGAGCCGCTGGGGCGGCTGTTGATCGGCGGGGGGATCATCCTGGCGTCGGTGTGGCTGAGCCGCCTGGGTGGGCGCGCACAGGCGCCGCTGGCCGGCAAGGCCTGACGCGCCCGTTGATCCGGGGCTGCAAGGCAGCCCCGGCAATCTCAAGCCTCGCTCATTTCTTCCAGGCGACGCGGCATCGGCTCTACCGCCGTGCGCCCGGCCAACCCCACGCGCATATCATTGCCACTCGGCTGCTGATACAGGCTCAAGCCGAACTCTGGCAACACCGCCAGCAGATAGTCGAAGATATCCCCCTGGATCCGTTCGTAATCCGCCCACACCGTGGTGGTGGTGAAGCAGTAGATTTCCAGCGGTACGCCTTCGGCGGTGGTCTGCATCTGCCGCACCATGCAGGTCATGTTCGGATGAATATTGGGGTGGTTCTTCAAATAGGCCAGGGCAAACGCGCGGAAGGTGCCGATGTTGGTCAGCTTACGGCGGTTGGCCGACAGGTCCGCCACCGGCCCCAGCGCCTCGTTCCAGTTTTGCAGTTCCTGGCGCTTGCCCGCCAGGTAGTCACTCAGTAGCTGCACCTGGCTCAGGCGCTGTTCTTCTTCGCGGGTGAGGAAGCGCACGCCGGCGGCGTCGATGAACAGGCTGCGCTTGATGCGCCGGCCACCGGACTGCTGCATGCCGCGGTAATTGCGGAATGACTCGCTCATCAGGCGCCAGGTGGGGATAGAGACGATGGTCTTGTCGAAGTTCTGCACTTTCACCGTGTGCAAGGTGATGTCCACCACGTCGCCATCGGCGCCCACCTGCGGCATTTCGATCCAGTCACCCACATGCAGCATGTCGTTGCTGGTCAACTGCACGCTGGCGACGAACGACAGCAGGGTGTCCTTGTACACCAACAGCAGCACCGCCGACATCGCACCCAGGCCGGACAGCAGCAACAGCGGCGAGCGGTCGATCAGGGTAGCGACGATGACGATCGAGGCGAAGATCCACAGCATCATCTTGGCCAGTTGCACGTAGCCCTTGATCGAGCGGGTGCGGGCATGTTCGGTACGGGCATAGATGTCGAGCAGGGCATCCAGCAGGCATGACAGCGCCATGGTCATGAACAACAGGGTAAAGGCCAGGGCGACATTGCCGAGGAAGTGCTGAGCAGTGTCGGACAGCTCAGGCACCAGCTTCAGGCCGAACTGCAGCACCAGGGACGGGGTTGTTTGCGCCAGGCGGTGGAACACCTTGTTGTGGCGCAGGTCGTCCAGCCACTTCAGCGCAGGCTGGCGGGCCAGCAGGCGCGCGCCGTGCAGTATCAGGAAGCGCGCCAGGCGGCCGACTACCAGGGAGATGAGCAGCAGTACCGCCAGACCGATGGCGGCGTGCAGCATGGGATGTTGGTCGAGGGTGCCCCACAGGTCGAGGGAGTCACGCCAGATTCGTTGGATATCCATGGGCTTGCGTACAGTCTTGTTGCGAAACGAAGCCGTATTAGAGCGCGGATAGCGACAAAGTTGCCAAAAGAAATTCGGCTAAGGCTGCAGAAAACGTTACCCTATGCAACTGAATTTCCCGCACTTGTCTGAGGTTACCTCCGTGTTCTCCCAATTCGCCCTGCATGAACGCCTGCTTAAAGCCGTGGCCGAGCTTAAATTTGTCGAGCCAACCCCGGTGCAGGCCGCGGCCATCCCCCTGGCCCTGCAAGGGCGGGATCTGCGTGTGACTGCGCAGACCGGCAGCGGCAAGACGGCGGCCTTCGTACTGCCACTGCTCAACCGTCTGGTCGACCTCAGCGGTCCGCGTGTCGAGATTCGCGCGTTGATCCTGCTGCCGACCCGTGAACTGGCCCAGCAGACCCTCAAGCAGGTGCAGCTGTTCTCGCAGTTCACCTACATCAAGTCGGGCCTGGTGACTGGCGGCGAAGACTTCAAGGAACAGGCCGCCATGCTGCGCAAGGTGCCTGACGTGCTGATCGGCACCCCGGGCCGCCTGCTCGAGCAGCTCAATGCCGGCAACCTCGACCTGTCCCACGTGCAGGTCCTGATCCTGGACGAAGCCGACCGCATGCTCGACATGGGCTTTGCCGAAGACATGGAGCGCCTGTGCAAAGAGTGCGAAAACCGCGAGCAGACCTTGCTGTTCTCGGCTACCACCGGTGGCGCGGCCCTGCGCGACATCATCGGCAAGGTGCTGAAAGACCCTGAACACCTGATGCTCAACAGTGTCTCGCAACTGGCTGAAGGCACCCGCCAGCAGATCATCACGGCCGACCACGACCAGCATAAAGAGCAGATCGCGCAGTGGTTGCTGGCCAACGAAACCTTCGACAAGGCGATCATCTTCACCAACACCCGCGCCATGGCCGACCGCATCTACGGTCACCTGGTGGCCAAGGACGTGAAGGCTTTCGTGCTGCATGGCGAAAAGGACCAGAAGGACCGCAAGCTGGCCATCGAGCGCTTCAAGCAGGGCAGCTCCAAAGTGCTGGTGGCGACCGACGTGGCAGCCCGTGGCCTGGATATCGACGGCCTGGACCTGGTGATCAACTTCGACATGCCACGTAGCGGTGACGAGTACGTACACCGTGTGGGCCGTACCGGCCGTGCCGGTGGCGAAGGCCTGGCGATCTCGCTGATCACCCACAACGACTGGAACCTGATGTCGAGCATCGAGCGCTACCTCAAGCAGCAGTTCGAGCGCCGGGTCATCAAGGAAGTGAAGGGCACCTACAACGGGCCGAAGAAGGTCAAGGCCTCGGGCAAGGCGGCCGGTAGCAAGAAGAAAAAGGTCGAGAAGAAGACCGGTGACAAGAAAGCCGCAGCCAAGCGCAAGCCTACTGCCAAGCCGAAGGCCAACGCGCCTCTGGCCAGTGCTGACGGCCTGGCACCGCTGAAGAAGCGCAAGCCTGCTGCTCAATAAGACTCACGCAGGCCCTTTGCAGAAGCGACGCAAGTTCGCATCTGCGAAGGGCGTGCGCAGGCGACGAACGATCACTCCGCTTTTTTCTCTGCCTGTTTCAACTCCTTGATCCGCTGGTCGATCAGCTGACACTTGTCGGGCAAGTCCTTGCTCGCCGTCCCCAGATCCATCCCCTGAAGCTCATCATTGATCTCCTTGGCCTTTTGCGGGTTCTGCTCAGTCAACTGAGTAACCAGCCCGGCCAGCTCCTCACGTTTCTGCGTTGCTTCTTCAGGTGTGCATGCCCAAGCGGGCAGGGCGCAGAGCAGGGCAGCGGCACAGGCTATGGGCAGTAGCGGTTTCATCCTTCCAACCTCCGGCGGTGGTGATGCCCGGTGGAGGGCTGGGGGGCAGGGAAGTTCAGGGCTTGCGACCGATGGAAGATTTCTTTGGTGGTGGTAGTCCGTTTCTGAAACGCTCCCGTATCCCTCCAGCGCCGTTGAGCAGCACGCTACATCGCTCTAGTCTCGAAGGAAAAGAGGGGGTATTGTATGTACAGCTGTAAATACAGGTCGTCCCATGTTCTTTGAATGGGACGAAGGGAAAAACCAGAGCAATATCCGCAAGCACGGCATCGACTTTGCCGACGTTCCTGACATGTTCAACCATCCCATGCTGATCCGGCGTGATGAGGATGTGGAATGTGCTGAAGAACGTTGGGTCAGCCTAGGATGGCTAAAGGCGCTGATAGGTGTCGTCGTGTACACGGAGAGGCGGGGTGAGGTGATACGCATCATTTCTGCAAGAAAAGCCACCAAACGGGAGGCCAGGTACTATGACCAAATCATCGAGAACTGATTGGAGCCGCCTGGCCCGACAGGACGACAAGGATATCGACACATCAGATATCCCTGAACTGGACCAGGACTTTTTCCGCCAGGCCGAGCTGCGCGTTCCCGCCAAGCAGACGGTGACCATTCGACTGGATTCAGATGTCCTCGCCTGGTTCAAAGAGCAGGGCAGCGGCTACCAGACCCGCATCAATCAATTGCTGCGCCAATACATGCAAGCGCAACAACGCCAGCGCTAAGCGCTTCGGAACGCTTGGCAACCTTGGCAGGTCCCAACCTGTGTACCCCTTTCGTCCACAGCAGGAGCCCGTAGCCATGAGCATCGCCTACGACTGGGACCTGATCGAACGCTTGCTGCACGAAGTGCAGAACGGCGCCGGTCACAGCTTCACGCCCCGCCCCTATGCCGAGCAGCATGCTGCTGCACTGGCCGCCAAGGGTGAGCCGGTGGGTGACGTGGATCACCTGAAAACCCGTGCATGCGAGTATGAAAAGCTGCTATTCGAGCGCGGATTCATTGAATGCCGACCTGAAGAGGACGGCGGCAATGGCGAAAACTTCGTCCTGACCGAACGCGGCTCGCGCTTGATGAGCCTGATCGACAGCAGCATCCCCGGCTTCGAGCACCCGCGCCAGGTGTTGGATGAGCAGGAGGATGCGCTGGACGAAACGACGTTCGAACAGGTATCTGCGAAGGCACAGATTGCTTGAGGTCGTTTTAAGGCTGGCAAGTGCAGCGTTCAAAACCCGATAATCGGTAGCTTCTGAACGCTGCCGAGCCTTGCTTATGCCTACGATCACCCCAGAGGCCCGCTTATGAGCGCGGTCCGCAAGAACCCAGACGCCTTTGCCTTCCAGGTAATGCTGGGCCTTTGCCTGATCTGGGGCTGCCAGCAGGTACTGATCAAGACCGCCGCCGTCGACATCGCGCCGGTGATGCAAGCAGCACTGCGCAATGGCATTGCCGCTGTGCTGGTAGGCCTGATGCTGTGCTGGCGGGGTGGCTGGGAGCAGGTCGGCAGCACCTGGCGCGCAGGGCTGGTGGCGGGCGGGCTGTTCGGGGTGGAGTTTCTGTTCATTGCCGAAGGGCTGAAACTGACCTCGGCGGCGCACATGTCGGTATTCCTCTATACCGCG
This sequence comes from Pseudomonas sp. TYF_14, assembly GCF_043105275.1. Lineage (NCBI taxonomy): Bacteria > Pseudomonadati > Pseudomonadota > Gammaproteobacteria > Pseudomonadales > Pseudomonadaceae > Pseudomonas > Pseudomonas sp. TYF_14. Next base: position 125,354 of record NZ_JBICLK010000089.1, on the reverse strand, counting down.
CCGGTATTTACCGCCTTGGGCCTGCATTTTCGTCTACCCAGTGAACGCTTGCGGCTGCTGCAGTGGCTGGGCATTCTGCTGGCCTTCGGCGGCATTGCCATGGCCTTTGCCGGTGGCTCTTCGTTCGAGCACATGGACGGCCGCACCTTGCTGGGTGATGCCTTTGGCGTGATCGCCGGGCTGGCCTGGGGCGCGACCACGGTGGTGGTGCGCTGCTCGCGGTTGTCGGAGGCGCCAGCGACCTTGACCCTGTTCTATCAGCTGGCAGTCGGTTTTGCCGGGCTGTTGCTGATCGCTCTGCTCAGCGGTCAGATCGGCGCGGTGTCGCTGACGCCGCTGGCGATGGGCAGTGTATTGTTCCAGGGGATTGTGGTGTCGTTCATCAGCTACCTCACCTGGTTCTGGTTGCTGCGCAAATACCTGGCGTCGAACCTCGCGGTGTTTTCCTTCATTACCCCGTTGTTTGGGGTGACCTTTGGCGTTTTGCTGCTGGATGAGCCGCTCAGTGCGAATTTCGTGGTGGGGGCGTTGATGGTGTTGTTGGGTGTGATCCTGGTCAGTGCCGAGCCTTGGGTTAAACAACAATTGCGGCGGTTGGTAGGGTGATGGGTTGCCTGTACCGGCTCAGGATGCAACCTTGGCCTGACAGGCGCTTCCTTGTTGTGCATCACCCGGCAACTGAACCAACCCGCCAGCCACCACCAACCCGCCAGCCACCACCAACCCGCCCGCCGCCAGCATCAATGCGGGTTGCAGCCCACCGCTGTAGTGGCTGCTGAGCGCCGCCAACAGCGGCCCACTCAACTGCCCCAAGGCAAAGCATGCGGTCAGCAGCCCGGCATTGCGCTGTGTGGCCTGTGGCGCCAACTCGCGCGAGCGTTGCATGACCAGTTGCATGCAGGCCAGGAACGGCCCGCCACACAGCGCAACACCCAGCGCCAGCCCGATACCCCCACCCATCAGGCAGGCCAGCACACCCAGCCCTTGCAACCACAGGGTGGCGGTCAACCAGGTTGAAGTGCGGCCACCACGGCGCACGCTCACCAGCAAGACGCCCAACGCCGCCGCCAGGCCAAACGCCGGCCAGAACAGGTCAGCCAGCCACTGCCCGCGAAACTGCTGATTGGCCATCTGTGACAGAAAGGTGGCCGGCAGGATGTAGCCCATGCCATACAGGCCATACACCAACCCAAGGCGGCCAGTGCCGACATTGCGCGTCGGGCCTTGTCGTACTGGCGACTGAGTCGGTGCCGCTTGCAATGCCCGTGGCAACCACGGCCGCACGGCCAGCAGCATCACCAGCGCAGCTACGGCATAGATCAGCCACAGGGCTGCCGAGCCAAGTCCCAGCACATGCGCAACCAGTGCCAGTAACCCGGTCACGGCGATACCGAGGCCGGGCCCGGCGAATACCAGCGCTCCCAGACGTTGGCGGTTGTGCGCAGTGGCTACTTGCTGGCTGAGGCTGGTGATCATCACCAGCACCCAGGCGCTGGCTACGCCTGTGCCAAAGCGCAGCAGCAGGTGGCCCCAAAAGCCGTTGGCAGCCCAGGAGGCCAGGGTCAGCAGCACACACAGCCACAGCCCCCCATGCAGGCGCCGCCGTACCTGGCCTGGCGAGCGGGCGAACATGGCGTCCACCGCGCCCACGAAATAGCCCAGGTAATTGGCCGCCGCGACCAGCCCAGCGACTGTCAGGTCGAACTGGCCCTCGGCAATCAGTTGCGGCAGTTGCGGGGTGAGGGCGAAACGGCCGATGCCCATGGCCATCATCAGCGCCACGGCGCTGGCGAGCAGTTGAATGAGTGGCGACATGACAGGTCTCCTGCGCAGGTAAGCGATAGATGGCAGGTTAGGGCGGTTTATTTTTCAATAAAATTGAATAATGATGATAAAGTTGTTCTGTTTTGGAGAATGCCGTGGAATTCAGCCAACTGCGTATCTTCCAGGCCGTGGCCGAGGAGGGCTCGGTTACCCGCGCCGCAGAGCGCCTGCACCGGGTGCCATCAAACCTTTCCACGCGCCTGCGCCAACTCGAGGAGCAGCTGGGCGTTGAACTGTTCCTGCGCGAACGTCAGCGCCTGCAACTGTCGCCAGCAGGCAAGGTGCTGCTGGACTATGCCAACCGTATGTCCGCCTTGCGCGACGAAGCGCTGGGCGCCGTGCGTGGCGGTCAGCCGGCTGGGGACTTCGTGCTGGGGACCATGTACAGCACGGCGGCGACCCACTTGCCGGCGTTGCTGGCGCGCTATCACCAGGCTTACCCACAGGTGAACCTGCAAGTGCGTGCAGCACCCAGCGGCGAGTTGCTTGAAGGGCTGTTGAACCACTCCCTGGATGCTGCTCTTGTGGACGGGCCACCGAGCCTTGCCGGGCTGGATGGCGTGCCGCTGTGCGATGAGCAACTGGTACTGATCACCAGCCCCGAGCACCCGGCGGTCCTCACCGCCAAGGACGTGGCGGGCAAGGCGGTGTTCACCTTCCGCCAGGGCTGCTCGTACCGCATGCGCCTGGAGGCCTGGTATGCCCATGCCCATACGCCGATGGGGCGGGTGATGGAGATCGAGTCGTACCAGAGCATGCTGGCCTGTGTGATCGCGGGTGCGGGTGTGGCGATGATGGCCCAGTCGATGCTCGACAGCCTGCCTGGGCGTGATCGGGTGAGGGTGCACCCGCTGCAGGCACCTTTCGATCAGGCGGTCACCTGGCTGATGTGGCGCCAAGGTATGCGCGGGGCTAATCTGCAGGCATGGATCGACCTGCAACAAAGCGAAACGATTAACCAGTCGTCGGAATGCGCCGCCACGGCTTGATCCGAGTCAAAATCGCCCTTATCTGTAGGAACAGAGGCATGCGTAATACAGGACATCGGGCTATGATCTGTATGAAACATCGCAGGATTGATTTGCCGTGAGGCTGACCCGTCAAGGGGGCATTATGAATAAACCACTGTCAAACTGGCTCCATGACCTGGCTGTCGCCTTGGGGCTGATTCCACCACCCTTGCAGCCGGTGCCGATCCCGACTGATGAAGAGCAGCGCAAACGTCAACCGCGTCGGCGCTGATTAACGACAAAGGCCGCTACACCCGAGTGGGTGCAGCGGCCTTTTTGTGTCTGCTGATTGTCTATTGCCTGTACTGGCCCTTTCGCGCGGGCAAGCCCGCTACAAGCGAAAGGGCCGGTACAGCAGTCAGGCCAGCTTCACCGCCGCCACCGACTTGCGCGACACCAGGCTCACGCCCACAAAGCTCACCAGCCCTACTGCCAGGCTGTAGTAGATCGGCGTATTGGCCTCCAGCCCGTCCAGGAACATGAACAGCAGGGCGGTGGCAAAGCCCAGCGACATGCTGGCAATCGCGCCTGCAGTGGTCGCACGCTTCCAGAAGATCGCCCCGATCAGCGGGATCAGCATGCCGCCGACCAGCAGGTTATAAGCCAGGGTCAGGGCGTTGATCACATCATTCACCATCAGCGCGATGCCCAGCACCACCAGGCCGGTGAGCAGGGTGAACAGGCGGCTGGTACCCAGGCTCGACTGCTTGCCGCCACGCAGCTTGGGCAGCAGGTCTTCGGTCACGGTGGTCGAGGCAGCCAGCAGACCGGCGCTGGCGGTGGACATCATGGCCGCCAGGGCCGCAGCCATCAGCAGGCCACGGATGCCATCGGGCAGGGTGGTCTTGATCATCTCGGCAAAGGCGTTGTTCGGGTTGGCCAGGTCGGGCATCAGCACATGCGCAGCCATGCCGATCGCAGCGCAGGCCAGGCCATACAGCACGCAATACACACCAGCGGCGGTACCGGCACGCTGACAGACCTTTTCGTCACGGGCGGTGAACACCCGCTGCCAGATGTCCTGGCCGATGAGGATGCCGAAGAAGTAGATCAGGAAGTAAGTGATGATGGTGTCCCAGCCAATGGTAGTCAGCTGGAAGCTGGCCGCTGGCAATTTGGCCACCAGGGTATCCCAGCCACCGGCCTTGTACAGGCACACTGGCAGCAGGATGAACATCAGGCCGACGGTCTTGATCACGAACTGGACGATATCGGTCAGGGTCAGCGACCACATGCCGCCGATGGTCGAGTACAGCACTACCACGCCGCCGCCGAGCATCAGAGAAGCCCAGAACGGCAGGTCCAGCAGCACCTGCAGGACGGTGGCCATGGCCAGGGTCGAGGTGACCCCGATCATCAGTGCATAAGCCAGCATGATGACGGCGCTGGCCTGGCGTGCGGTGGGGTTGTAGCGTTGCTCCAGTACCTGGGTCACGGTGAAGATGCGCAGGCGCAGCAGCGGTTTGGCGAGGAACAGGTTGATGGCGATGATGCCCAGGCCCAGGGCTGCGCACAGCCAGAAGCCGGAAATGCCGTGGACGTAGCCCAGGCGCACGGTGCCGACGGTGGAAGCGCCACCGAGTACGGTGGTGGCCATGGTGCCCATGTACAGCACCGGGCCGAGATTGCGCCCGGCTACCAGGTAGTCTTCATGGGTTTTCGCGCGGCGCATGCCATACCAGCCAAGGCCTAGCATGCCAGCGGTGTAGATCATTACAACAATGATGTCCAAGGCCATTGGGGGTCTCCCGATTATCTTTATTATGGCGAGATCGACCGCGCGGGCGTTTGCACGGCGCCCGGCGGTCTTTTCTTGTGTTGGCGGGCCTCAGTGGCCCTCCCTCATGGCTCCTGCCGGGGTAGAGCGGTATTAGCGACGCACCACGCCAGGTAGCACGCAGAGCATCTCGAACAGCAGGTTGGCACCGAGCAGCGAGGTGTTGCCGGTGGTGTCGTAAGGCGGGGAGACTTCGACAAGGTCACAGCCGATCAGGTCCAGGCCGTGGCAGCCGCGAATGATCTCCATCGCCTGGATGGTGGTCAAGCCGCCGATTTCCGGGGTTCCGGTACCGGGCGCCCAGGCCGGGTCGATGCCATCGATGTCGAAAGACAGGTAAACCGGGCCACCGCCGACCTTTTCCCGCACTTCGGCCATCAGTGGCTCCAGTGACTTGTGCCAGCACTCTTCGGCCTGGACCACGCGGAAGCCCTGGCGACGGCTCCAGTTGAAGTCGTCGGCGGTGTAGCCCTGGGCGCGCAGGCCGATCTGCACCACGCGGTCGCAGTCGAGCAGGCCTTCTTCCACGGCGCGGCGGAAGGTGGTGCCGTGGGCGATCTTCTCGCCGAACATGTGGTCGTTGACGTCGGCGTGGGCATCGATGTGTACCAGGCCGATCTTGCCGTGTTTCTTGTGCAGCGCACGCAGGATCGGCAGGGTGATGGTGTGATCGCCCCCCAAGGTCATGGGAATGACGTTGTGCTCGACGATCTCGTCATACGCTTCTTCGATGATGCGCACGGCGTCCAGCAGGTTGAAGGTGTTGATTGCCACATCGCCGATATCGGCGACCGACAGCGAGTCGAACGGAGCGGCACCGGTCGCCATGTTGTACGGGCGGATCATCACCGATTCGGCGCGGATCTGCCGTGGGCCGAAGCGGGTGCCGGAACGTAGCGAGGTACCGATATCCAGCGGGACGCCGATGAAGGCCGCATCCAGACCTTTCGCGCTTTGCAGGTGGGGGAGGCGGAGCATGGTGGCGATGCCGCCGAAACGCGGCATTTCGTTGCCGCCCAGTGGTTGGTGGAGAGTCTTGTCCACGGTGGGCCTCATCAGTCGGTCGATTGTTGTGTTTGTTCGAACCTGTGCCGCCGCGCGCCATTCACGTGTGGTTTGCCGACGGGCAGGGACATTTCGGCCAAGTCTGCTCAAGCGAGCGCCGGGGAAGAATCGCTACCGACAAATACTTAGTTCAGGAATTTCTGAACTAAAGGCGGGTAGAGCAGTTAGACTGCGCGCACATACCCTTGTGGAACCGTTGCACCATGGCCTCGACCTTGCCCGACCTGAAACTGCTGCGCATCTTCATCAGCGTGGTGCGCCACCAGGGCTTTGCCAACGCCCAGCGCGAGCTGAACCTGTCGACCTCGGCCATCAGTACCTACATGAGCCAGCTGGAGGGCGCCTTGGGTATCGTGTTGTGCCACCGGGGTCGGGGGGGCTTCAGCCTGACCAGCAAGGGCGAGCTGTTCCATCAGGAAACCCTGCGCCTGCTGGCCGAGCTGGACGGTTTCGAGCAGTATGCCGCCGCCCTGAAGGGCGAACTGCGTGGCACCCTCAACCTTGGGGTGATCGACTCCACCGTCGGTGATCGCGCCTTGCCGCTGGCCGAAGCCATCGGTGCCTACAGCCAGGAGCACCCGGCGGTGCACCTGCATCTATCGGTGTCCAGCCCCTACGAGCTGCAACTGGGTGTGCAGGACAACCGCCTGGACCTGGCCATCGGCGCGTTTTCTTCGCGGATGAGCGGCCTGCTCTACCAGCCGTTGTACCGCGAACAGCACTGGCTGTACTGCAGCAGCCGCCACCCGTTGTATGCCGAGCGGCGCATTCCCGAGCAGGTAGTGACCCAGCAGCGCATGGTCGGCCGTGGTTATTGGAGCCAGGCCGAACTGGCCCGGCATGGCTTCAAGCACAGTGCGGCGACGGTTGAAAGCATGGAGGCGCAGCTGATCCTGATCCTTTCCGGGGCCTATATCGGCTACTTGCCTGAACACTACGCCCAGGCCTGGGTCGACAAGGGTGACTTGCGCGTGCTGTCGCCGTCGACCTTTGGTTACCAGGCCCCGTTCTCGCTGATCATTCGCCGCGGGCGCAGCCGCGAACCGTTGATCCAGACCTTCCGTGACCTGTTGAAAAGCCAGCTCAACGTGGGCTGAGATGCGACGCATTCATGCATTCCGTCGGGAGCGGGTTAAATTCCGCTAAACGCTGGCCGCTAACCTGATAGCGCTCTGCTACATATCAACTTGCGCTGATGATTTCCCCCTTATTTCATCCTGCAAGGATCGCCCAAGATGCGCATGAATTTGCCCGTCACTGAGCACGAAAGAACCTTCCCCGGCGATCAACGCCTTATTTCCACGACTGACCTCGACAGCCGCATCACCTACTGCAACGACGCCTTTGTGGCAATCAGCGGCTTTACCTACGACGAGCTGGTCGGCCAACCGCACAACCTGGTGCGCCACCCAGACATGCCGCCGGCGGTGTTTGGCCATATGTGGGAAACCATCAAGCAGGGCAAACCCTGGATGGGCATCGTCAAAAACCGGGCGAAGAACGGCGATTACTATTGGGTAAGCGCCTATGTCACGGCGATATACGAACAAGGCCGGATCAGTGGCTACGAGTCGGTGCGCTCGGTGCCCACGCGCGAGCAGATCCGCCGTGCCGAGGCACTGTATGCGCGTTTGCGTGATGGCCGCGGCCCAGTGCCCTGGGCTGCTCGCCTGGGGCACGGCCTGGGCCATGGCTGGCCACTGATCGGCGCCGGCCTGCTGTCGGCGGCGGGTTACCTTTGGCTGCCCCCCTATGCGGCGCTCGCGGTGCTGATGGCAAGTCTGCTGCTGGCTTGGTACTGGGTCGAGCACCGGCAGAACCAGGCCATTCGTCGCACGTTGGCTGAGCATCCCAAGGCCTTTACCAGTCCGTTGGTGGCGCTGACCTACAGCGACAACCCAGGCCTGAAGGGCCAGCTCGACCTGGCCATCATCAGCGAAGAAGCCCGCCTGCAAACGGCCCTGACCCGCCTGGTGGATGCCGGGGTCGGGGTAAAGTCGCGGGCGGCGCAATCTTCCGACTTGTCCGATGCCCAGGCGCAGATGCTCGACCGGCAGCGCAGCGAGACTGACCAGTCCGCCACGGCCATCGCGCAGATGGCGGCGACCATCCAGCAGGTCACCCACAACGTGCAAAGTACGGCACACGCGGCAAGTGATGCCGACCAGCTGGCGCAGCAGGGCAGCGAGCTGGCCCTGAAGAGCCTGAAAGACATGGGCAGCATGAGCGATGCGGTCAATGACATTGGTCAGGCAGTCAACGCCTTGGCCGAGCAGACCCAGTCGATTGGTAGTGTGGTCGACGTGATCACTTCGATTGCCGAGCAGACCAACCTGCTGGCGCTTAACGCCGCCATTGAAGCGGCGCGCGCCGGTGAGCAAGGACGCGGGTTCGCCGTGGTGGCTGATGAGGTGCGGTCGTTGGCGCAGCGTACCCGCGCGTCGACCGAAGAGATCCACCATATCATCGCCTCGTTGAGGGCCGGGGCGGAGCGAGCGGTGAGCACTGCCAGCCGGGGCGAGCAGATTTCCCGGGACAGTGTGCACAGTGTCGAGGCGGTGCAGGCGGCGCTGAGCGGGATTGCCGTGGCGGTCAGCCGCATAACCGGCATGAGCCAGCAGATGGCCACGGCATCGGAGCAACAGAGCCATGTGGCTGAAGACATCAACCAGCAGATCGTGAGAATTGCCCAGCTGTGCGACCAGAGTGCCGGGCAAGCCAGGCAAGGCGCGGAAATCAGCCAGGACCTCGAGCGCATGGCGGAGTACCTGCATAGCCTGGCGGAAAGGTTCAACCGCTGAAATCGCGGGGCCCGCAAAGCGGGCCCCGGTTATGTGGCAAACTGTCCCCGCCAAGGAGACCGCCATGCCCAGACCCCGCTGCGAGCGCTGCCAGCGCCCGCTCGACCATTGCCTATGCCCACTGATCCCCGCGCTCGACAGCCGCACCCGTGTGATCCTGCTGCAGCACCCCAGTGAAACTGCCCATGCCCTGAACACGGCGCGCCTGGCTGCCCTTGGCCTGAACAATGCCGAGCTGCGGATTGGAGAGGTGTTCGATGACCTGCATGACCTGCTCGCCACCCCCGGATACCACCCGGTGCTGCTGTTCCCGGGTGATGACGCCCAGGTGCTGACAGCTTATGGCGAGGCGGGCGACAAACCTTTGCTGCTGATCGTGCCCGACGGCACCTGGCGCAAGGCGCGCAAGCTGCTGTACCTGAACCCGTTGCTGGGGGGGCTGCCACGGGTGACGCTGGGGCAGGTGGCCGCTTCACGCTATCGGTTGCGCAAAGCGCCGGAGGCGGGTGCGTTGTCGACGATCGAGGCGGTGGTCGGGGCATTGAACACGCTGGAGCAACCGGCCTGCTTCGATGCACTGCTGGCGCCGTTCGAGACGTTGATCGAGGGGCAGATCAGGGCCATGGGCGTAGAGACCTTTCAGCGTAATCATGGCCGCGAGTGAGGGTTGGGGGCTGCTTTGCAGCCCATTCGCAGCACAAAGCGGCCCCGCTACCTAAAACCCGCTCAACGCATCTCAGGCAGACGCGCCTCGGTGCGGACTTCGGTGGTCGCCAGCGCCTCTGGTGGCAACGAAATATGCTGTTTGCTCAGCAATTCACCCATGGTCGCCAGTACGCGGTAGCGCGAGAACTCTTCGGTATAACGCACCTCGGTGTAGCGGCGGTCGGCGTTGTACAGCTCGTTCTCACTGTCGAGGACGTCCAGCAGGGTGCGCTGGCCCAGGCCGAACTGGTCCTGGTAGGCCGCACGCACACGCTTGGTGGTTTCGGCGTATTCACGCGCGGTCGGCAGCTGCTTGCTGGCGTTGTTCATGGCGTTCCACGCCAGGCTCAGGTTCTCGGTCAACTCACGCAGGGCGTTGTTGCGAATGTCCAGTGCCTGGTTGATCTTGTGCGCGTCGGACTGCAGGCGAGCCTTGTCGCTGCCACCGCGGAACAGGTTGTAGTTCATCTCCACGCCAGCTTGCCAGTCGTTGTTGTTGTGGCCTTTCTCGCCGCCGGTGTTGTTGTTGGCACCGGTTGCCAGAATGGCGTCGAAGCGTGGGTAGAAGGTCGACTTGCCCACTTCGTACTGCTTCTCGGCGGCGTTGACGTCAGCCTGGGCAGACTTGATGTACGGGTTGTTCTGACGCATGCCATCGCGGGCTTCTTCGAGGGTGCCTGGCACCTCGCCCTTGATGCTCTGCGGGCTTTCCAGCTCGTCCGGGGCACGGCCAATCACACTGAAGAAGTTGGCCTCGGCATCGGCCAGGTCGACTTCGGCGGTGTCCAGGTTGTTTTCCGCCAGGGCGCGACGGGCGCGGGACTGGTCGAGGTCGGCGGTGCTGCCGACGCCGCGCTCGTTGCGCAGGCCAATCTGATCGTTGACGCGCAGGTGAGCTTGCAGGTTGTTCTTGGCCAGGGTCACCAGTTCACGGCGTTTGAGCACTTCCAGGTAGACCTCGACTGCACGCAGGGCGACATCCTGGGCAACGGCCTGGGTGTAATAGGCGCGGGAGGTAGAGACCGCCTCGGTGCGTCCTACTTCATTCGAGGTGTTGAAGCCGTCGAAGATCATCTGCCGCAGGCGCAGTTCGGACTGGGTGTAGTTGAGGGTTTCCTTGTTGTGGTTTCCCTCGGCGCGGGTAGTGGCGTTGTCTGAGCGCTGGCGGCCATAACCGGCAACCAGGTCCACGGAAGGGTAGTAGCCACCACGCGCGAACTTCACGTCTTCATCGGCCGACAGCTTGCTGTTACGGTTGGAGCTGACTTGTGGGTGGTAGTCCACGGCGCTTTGGACAGCCTCGGTAATCGACATCGCCTGTACGTTGGCACTCGCCAGGGCCAACAGTAAAGCACTGGTGATGGGGTTCAAAACGCGCATGGTACATCTCCCTGATCCTGGAATTGATCCTGCTGTTCGCCAAAAAAATGACGATAAACTTATCGCGTATAGTGTTGCAGGTTTTTAACAACACAGCTAAGTACATTCAACGCGATAGGTAAGAAGATTTATTCATATCAAATTGCCATATAATATCTTTGTTGTCTAATAAGTGTGCATTCAAGGGCACGGAATGAACGCAGGAAATGCCTTGAAAACCAATGGATACAAGGGCTATGCCCAGTTCCAGAACTAATTCGGATAAAGAGGGCATTGATTAGGCGAAAGCGATATTTGGCGACAAAATATTGTCACTTTGGCTTGTGCAGGGTTTTCAGGCTGAGGATGTACAGGGTGACCAATGCGGCACTGGTCAACATGAAGGTGCGCGCCCAGAACAGCGGCACCAGGTAGCACGACAGGCCAATGCTGGCCCACATCAGGCCGATGGCGTAGACCTTGCCCTTGAGGGGGATGCCTTCACCACTGAGGTAGTCACGGATCCATGGCCCCAGCTTGGGATGATGGACCAGCCAGTGATGGAAGCGCGGCGAGCTGCGGGCAAAGCAGGCCGCCGCCAAAAGCAGGAATGGGGTGGTGGGCAATACCGGCAGGAATATCCCCAGCACCCCCAGCGCGACGCTGAGCCAGCCAGTGGCCAGCAGCAGGTAGCGCACAGCTTGCTCAGTGGTGGCGTGGCTTGAGCAGCGCCGGTTTTTCGTCAGGGGCGTGCAGCAGCAGGAACAGTGCGCTCAGTGCCTCGGGGATTTGCACGATCATGTCATCCTGCAGGTTGGCGTTGCTGGCGATGTCGGCGAACTCTGGTTGTTCGTCGAACAAGCCCGAACCCACCATGATCGGCAGCAACATTTCGCTGACTTCTTCCTCGGCGTTTTCGAACCACGCCTCTTCCCGCAGGAACACGCCTTCCATGAAGCCGATGCACCAGCCGCGCAGGTCGGAATCGTCCGGCTCATCGGTCAGGTCGAGGTCGCAGGGCAGGTCGAATTCTTCGTCGCTGGCCAGCTGGCGGGCAATGTGTGCCTTGAGCGCCACCAGGGTGGCCTCGATCTCGGTGCGCTGGGCTTCGCTGGCGTAGTGCGGCTCCTCGGCGAACAGGGCGTCGATCCATTCGCGCTCGGGCACGTCCTCGGCGTTGATCGAAAGAGCGGTGAGGTAGCCGTGTGCGGCGACATAGTCCAGCGCTTCTTCGTGCAGCTCGTCGGCGTCGAGGAAGGCTTGCAGGCGGGTCAGTTGCTCGGCGAAGGACATTACAGGGCTACCTTGGGGAATAAACGATAACGAATTCTAGCACCTTGCAGCGGCAGCGGGGCAAAGGGAACGTCTATCGCCGCGGTGCATGTGCAGCACGGTGCTGCGGTATACTCCGCGATTTTTCATCCAGGGGCAGGTTTCAATGGCTGCCTGGCAAAAACCGCTTACGCATTTGGCGTGTGCGGGGCGGGTTTTTCGTCCAGCCTTTATCCAGGATGGTACGGCGATTTGGAGTTGCACATGCTCGAACAGGCTCAGCGCGTTCTCAAGGACATCTTCGGCTACGACAGTTTCCGTGGGCGCCAGGCAGCGATCATCGAATGCGTGGCCAATGGCGGCGATGCCTTGGTACTGATGCCCACCGGTGGCGGCAAATCGCTGTGTTTCCAGGTGCCGGGGCTGCTGCGCCCGGGCTTGACGGTGGTGGTATCGCCACTGATCGCGCTGATGGACGACCAGGTCGCCACCCTTGACGAGCTGGGTGTGTCTGCGGCCGCCCTGAACTCTACCCTGACGGCGGAGCAGCAGCGTGAACTGGCCGGGCGCCTGCGCCGTGGTGAGGTCAAGATGCTGTACCTGGCGCCGGAACGCCTGGTGCAGCCGCGCATGCTCGACTTCCTGCGCGATCTGGACATCTCGTTGTTCGCCATTGACGAGGCCCACTGTGTTTCGCAATGGGGCCACGATTTCCGCCCCGAGTACCTGCAACTGGGTCAGCTGGCCGAACTGTTTCCGCATGTGCCGCGCATTGCGCTTACCGCTACGGCCGACATGCGAACCCGCGAGGAGATCGTTCAGCGCCTGCACCTGCAAGGCGCCGAGCGCTTCCTGTCGAGTTTCGACCGGCCCAACATCTTTTACCGCATCGTGCCCAAGGAGGCACCGCGCAAGCAGTTGATGGCCTTCCTCGGCGAACGTCGTGGCAACGCTGGCATCGTCTACTGCCTGTCGCGCAAGAAGGTCGACGAAACCGCCGCCTTCCTCTGTAGTCAGGGGTTCCCCGCGCTGCCGTATCACGCCGGCCTGGCCGCCGAGACGCGGGCGGCCAACCAGCATCGCTTCCTGAACGAGGAAGGGCTGATCATGGTCGCTACCATTGCTTTCGGCATGGGTATCGACAAGCCCAACGTGCGCTTCGTTGCTCACCTCGACCTGCCCAAATCGCTTGAAGCCTACTATCAGGAAACCGGCCGGGCCGGCCGTGACGGCCTGCCCTCCGATGCCTGGATGGCCTACGGGCTGCAGGACATGGTGATGCTCAAGCAGATGCTGCAGAACTCCGAAGGCGACGAGCGCCACAAGCGCATCGAGCAGCACAAGCTGGACGCCATGCTGGCGCTGTGCGAAGAAACCCGCTGCCGCCGCCAGTCGCTGCTGGCGTACTTCGACGAGATCCTCGAACAACCGTGCGGGCACTGCGACAACTGTGTCGACAACATCCAGACCTGGGACGCTACCGAGCCGGCCCGCCAGGCGCTGTCGGCGGTGTTCCGCACCGGCCAGCGCTATGGTGTTGGCCACCTGGTCGATGTGCTGTTGGGCAAGGACACCGAGAAGGTGCGCAATTTCGGCCACGAGAAGCTGTCGGTATTCGGCGTTGGCAAAGGCTTGGCCGAGGTCGAGTGGCGCTCGCTGTTCCGTCAGTTGGTGGCGCGCGGCCTGGTCGATATCGACCTGGAAGGCTACGGCGGCCTGCGCCTGTCCGACAGCTGCCGGCCGCTGCTGCGCGGCGAGGTGACCTTGCAACTGCGCCGTGATCTCAAACCGCAGACCACGGCCAAAACCTCGTCGTCCAGCGGCGGCAGCCCGGCCAGCCAGCTGGTGCGTGCCGAAGAGCGCGATCTGTGGGAAGCGCTGCGTACCCTGCGCCGCAAGCTGGCCGAAGAACACAGTGTGCCGCCCTACGTCATCTTCCCCGACTCGACACTGCTGGAGATGCTGCGCAGCCAGCCGGTCAGCCTCAGCGACATGGCCCAGGTCAGCGGTGTGGGGGCGCGCAAGCTGGAGCGCTACGGCCAGGCGTTCCTCGAAGTGCTGAACAACAGCGGTGGCACCGACGAGGCTCCGAAAGTGGTGCTCGACCTGCGCCACGAACTGGTCAGCCTGGCCCGTGCCGGCATGACCCCGGCGCAGATCGCCGGGCAGCTCAACTGCAGCGAGAAGAACGTGTATAGCCTGCTGGCCGAGGCGTTGGGCCGCCAGGAGCTGAGTCTGGACCAGGCCATCGACCTGCCGGAAGACCTGATGATGGAGGTGCAGGACGCCTTTCTTGATGGCGAGGGTGAGCTGCCACCGGTGTCGGCCATTGCCCCGCAGTTCGGGGCGCGGGTGCCGGAGGGCGTACTCTATTGCGTGCGCGCAGCACTGGCGGCGGAATTCGAATTGTAAACGCATGCAGGATCGAAGGCAGAAGCGCCATCTGCTGACCTTTGTCATGCTTTTTGACGATTATCGAACGCGTAACCATGGCCGAGCCTTGCCTCGTGGGGCAGGGCATGGTTAGCTGCCTAATAATTAGATCTACTCAATGAGTTCCTTATGCCCCTGAACGACAACCAACACCGCTTTGGCATGCAACTGGCCCAGATGTCCCGAGGTTGGCGTGCCGAGCTGGACCGCCGCCTGGCCGGGCTCAACCTGTCCCAGGCGCGCTGGCTGGTGTTGCTGCACCTGGCGCGCTTCGAAGACGCCCCGACCCAGCGTGAGCTGGCCCAGAGCGTAGGTGTCGAAGGCCCGACCCTGGCGCGTCTGCTCGACAGCCTGGAAGGGCAAGGGCTGGTGCGCCGGCAGGCGGTGCTGGAGGATCGGCGGGCGAAGAAAATCGTGCTGTGCCCGCCGGCCAAGCCGTTGATCGATCAGATCGAGACCATCGCCAACCAACTGCGGGTAGAGCTGTTTACCGGCGTGGACGAGGCGGACTTGCAGGTCTGCATGCGCGTGCATGCCAAGATCCTGGCCAACCTCGAAAAGTCCTGAGCTCCCCCCATCGTTGCAGGTGCAGTGCAAGCCTCAGAAGGTGTGCCCAAGGTTCAGGTACACCGCCTGCTCATGCGCACTGTTGGCGCCGTAGCTGAAGTTCAGCGGCCCTAGAGGCGTCTCCAGCCCCAGGAAGATGCTCGCCGCATTGATGTACCCACTGTCGAATTCGTTGTCGTTGTTCCACGCCCGCCCTCGCTCCAGCGAGCCGCCGATGTACAGCGGGAAGTCCAGCGGCACATAGGCCCGTGGCGTCAGCCGGTGGTAATAGACCATGCGCAGCAGGCTCACGTTCTGCCCCGATACCGAGTCCTGGCGGAAGCCTGACAGCTCTCGCGCCCCGCCCATCACAAAGCTCGACGTCACCACTTCGGTGTCGTCCAGCGTGCGCCCGTAGCGCCCACCCAGTACGAACGTGTTCGGCCCGCTGCTGATGGCCTTGTCCAGGGTGAACAGCCACTGCCGGTAATCCTGGTCGGAGTCCAGCGACTTGTCGTATTTGCGCAAAGTCAGGCCGATGTCCTCGCCATGGTGCGGGAAGTACACGTTATCGAGGGTGTCGAACGAGTACTTCAGCTCGTAGAAACCTTCGTTGAAACTGACTTTGGGCAGGTCCTGGTCGCCGATGCGCACCTCGGCCTCGCCCCAGGCCTTGCCCACGCCCAGGCGCACTTCACCGCTGTTGCCGATCTGCCGGCCTACGTTCAGGCCAAAGCCATAGCGTTCCAGGCGATACTCGGCGACCGGGTCGTTGTCCAGGGTGGCTTCGATGTTCTGCGAGCCCAGGTCCAGGTACGGCGCGATGAAGTAGCGTGAGCCCACATCCAGGGGTTGGTAGAACTCGCTGTACAGCGCTTGCTGGTCACCGATCTGGCCGCGGGTCAGCCATTCGGCGCCAAGGCTGTTGATGCCGTTGACCCGGTAGCTGGCGCCCAGGTTGAAAGCGCTGTCGCCGCGCAGGTCATCGGACAGGTTCAGGCCCAGGCGCAGGTAGTCGGTGCCGCCGCGGCGGCCGCGGGCGTTGATCACCAGGGTATTGTCGTTGCCCTTGTGCACCACGCGGTACTGCACCCTGTCGAAGTAGTCCAGGCCATACAGCGTACCCATGTCGGTCTGCAGGCGATCCAGTTCCAGCGGCGCGTCGATCGGCTGGCGAATGTACGAGCGGATCACATCATCGCTGACCTTGGAGTCGTTTTCGATCCGGATTGCGGTAATTACCGGCGTGCGCTGGCGCGGCGAGCGGGCCACGGCCAGGCTGGCGTCGCCCTCGAGCTGGCGCAGGGTGGCCAGGCGCGGGTCAAGCAGGCGAGTGGCGCGGTAACCGGCGTCGATCATGTCGCGGGCACGGCCGAAATCTGTCACGCCGAAGGCGGTCAGCGATGGCTGGATGAGGATGTCGTCGCGGTGCAGGCTGGCCAGTTGTTCTTCGGAGTTGCGCCGGGTCATCAAAGTGATCGACTGATTCAGCACGTCGACCACCGTCAGTAATTGCTTGCGATCGCGCAGCGGGGTGCCGATGTCGACCACGATGGCCAGGTCCACGCCCATTTCGCGGGCCACATCCACCGGAATGTTGTCGACCATGCCGCCGTCGACCAGCAGGCGGCCGTCCAGTTCGACCGGGGCGAACACGGCGGGGATCGACATGCTGGCGCGGATTACCTGGGGCAGGTGACCACGGCGGAATACGACTTTTTCGCCACTGGCGATGTCGGTGGCCACGGCGCGGAAGGGGATGGGCAGCTTGTCGAAGTCGCGGGTATCGGCGGTATGCGCCAGTTTGCTTTCCAGCAGCAGTGACAGGTTCTGGCCCTGAATCACACCCAGCGGCAGGCCCAGGCTGCCGTCGTCGCGAAAGCTGAGCTTCTGCTTGACCAGAAAGTCGCGATCATCCTGCTTGCGCCGGAACGGCACATCCTCGCGGGGCGGTGCATCGGAGAGCGCCTGTTGCCAGTCAAGGGTGGTCGCGAGTTTTTCCAGCTCTTCGACACTGTAGCCCGAGGCGTACAGGCCGCCGACCACCGCGCCCATGCTGGTGCCGGCGATGGCGTCGATGCGCACACCCTGTTCCTCCAGCGCCTTGAGTACGCCGATGTGGGCCAGGCCACGGGCCGCACCGCCAGACAACACCAGGCCGACCTTGGGCCTGGCGGGTTCCGCCGCGATTGCCGTAAGCGAGGTAAGGACGAGCAGAAAACAGAACAGCAAACGGCGCATCGTGAGTCTCAAACCGTGGGCTAAAGACCGATAGTATAAGCGGCCCCTTACCTGGAGATGTTTCACCATGGCTAACCACAAGCCGGAAATCGTCATCACCTATTGCACCCAGTGCCAGTGGCTGCTGCGTGCTGCCTGGCTGGCTCAGGAACTGCTCAGCACCTTTGCCGACGACCTTGGCCGGGTAGCGCTGGAGCCGGGTACCGGGGGTATCTTCCGCATCACCTGCAATGGCGTGCAGATCTGGGAGCGCAAGGCCGACGGTGGTTTCCCCGAAGCGAAGGTACTGAAGCAGCGGGTGCGCGACCAGGTCGACCCGCAGCGTGATCTTGGTCACAACGACCGCTGATCAGGCGCCCTCGGTCAGTGGTCGCTGCCTGGGCGGTTGCTCGGCAGCCAGACGGCTGGACAGCACGATAGCGAAGATGATCAGCGCGCCGCCCAGCAGCATGCGCACGGTCGGGGTTTCGGCGAACACTGCCCAGGCCACGGCAATACCGTAGACCGGCTCCATGCCGAACACGACCGCGGCGGTGCGCGCCTTGATCACCGCCAGGCTGGCGACGAACAGGCTGTGCGCCACACCCGTGCAGAAGATGCCGAGCAGGGCGATCCACAGCCAGTCCAGGGCCGCAACGTCGGCCAGGCCGGGCGCTGCGAACGGCAGCAGGCACAGGCCCACCACCAGGTTTTGCCACAGTGCGGCCTGTACCGCAGGCAAACGGCCGGAGCCGGCCCGGTTGGTCAGTGACAGCAGCGAGAACAGCAGGCCCGAGAGCAGTGCCCAGAGCAGGCCGCCGGTGGCTTCGCTGGCCAGGTCGAATGCTGGTGTGACCAGTATCAGGCCGATGCTGACCAGCACGACCAAGACGGCTTCGTTACGGTGGATACGCTCGCGGAACAGCAGGCTTTCGAGGATCACCGTAAAGGCCGGGAAGCTGGCGAAGCCGAGGGTGGCGATGGCTACGCCGCCCACTTTGACGGCGATGAAGAAGCTGACCCAGTGGCCGGCCAGCAGCACACCACCGAGCAGCAGGCGGCGCGCATCCTGGCTGCTCAGGCGTTGCCAGCCCGGACCGGCCAGGCTGGCGAACAGGGCCAGCGCGAGTACGGCGAAGGTGGCGCGACCGAAGACGATGATCGCCGGGCTGGCGCTGGTGGCCAGTTTGCCGAAGACGCCGGTAAGGCCGAAGAACAGCGCGCCAATGTGCAGTGCGCCGAGGGCGGTGCGGTGGTTCATGGTGGGTCCTTGATGGAGATCTCTACAGGCAGTGCCGGCCCTTTCGCGGGTAAACCCGCTCCTACAGGTTTTGCACAACATTCAGGCGGGGGCATCCTGTAGGAGCGGGTTTACCCGCGAAGGGGCCGGCAAAGGCAAAGTGTAAAGCCTCAGGCAAACACATTCTGTCGCAAGACTGCTGTCAGTTATCGCCAGACTCTCGCCGCAAAGCCAAAGGTGTACACCCGAACGCCCGCAGCATCGCCGCTGAAAAGGCACTTTGCGAGCTATACCCCACCTGCGCCGCAATTTCGCCCATCGGCAGCACGGTCTGCACGATTAGCCGCCGCGCCTTGAGCAACCGCCGCTGGCGAATGTAGTCCATCGGAGTCATCCCGCACTCCGCGGTAAATCGCGCATGCAGCCGGGCAATGGACAGCCCGGCGATGCGTGCCAGGTCGGCAACCTGCAGCGGGTAGGCAGCATGCTGTTCGATATGCGCATCGAAGGCGCTGTAGGGCAGGCGCTGGCTGGGGTGCACGCTGGCTGCCGCCGTGGCGTTGAGGCTGGCCAGCAGCAGTGCCGCGCCTTGCCTGGCGATCAACGGGTCGTGCACGGGGCTGGTCGCCAGCCAGTCCACCAGTTGCTGCTGGCGCTCATCCAGGCTTACGGCGGCCGGGCGGTCGAGCAGGCGGCGGCTGGCATCGGCATGCTCGCCCAGGTGCTCGCGCAGCCAAGGCTCCCCTGGCACATCAAGCACCAGGCAATCACTGCCGGCATCGCTGGCGCACGTGTGATGAGCACCCGCCGGGACCACGATCAGCCCCTGGCGATCGATGCCGGCGCCATGTCCCTGGACCTCGAACTCCAGGCGGCCGCGCAGGCCGAACACCAGTTGCGGGTGTTCGTGGCTATGGGCGATCAGGCTGTCGCGGTAATGGCGCAGCGAGAGGATCGGGCCGGCGGTCATGGGGGCTTCCTCGCAGGGCAGGCGCCCATTGTGCCTCAATCCCTGCACGCCATCACTCGTCACCGTTTTGCCATGGCGCTGTCATGTGTGCCTGCCAGTCTCCAGCAAACTGCGCCGGAGCCTGCCCATGAGCCATGCCGAACTGTCCCGCCCCTCGCGCAAGCAACGCGTGCGTACCCTGTGGATCTCCGACGTGCACCTGGGTACCCGCGACTGCCAGGCCGAACACCTGTCGCAGTTTCTCAAGGGCTACCAGGCTGATCGCGTCTATCTGGTGGGCGATATCATAGATGGCTGGAAGCTGCGCGGCGGGATCTACTGGCCGCAAGCCCACACCAACGTGATTCGCCGGCTGCTGACCATGAGCAAGCGCGGTACCGAGGTGATCTACGTCACCGGCAACCATGACGAATTCCTGCGCCGCTACTCAAAGTTGATTCTGGGCAACATTCAGCTGGTAGACGAGGCCGAGCACCTGACAGCCGATGGCCGCCGACTGCTGGTGGTCCATGGTGATCAGTTCGATGTGATTACCCGTTACCACCGCTGGCTGGCGTTTCTGGGTGACCGCGCCTACGAATTCACCTTGGTGCTCAACCGCTGGCTCAACCACTGGCGTGCGCGGTATGGCTATGGTTACTGGTCGCTGTCGGCGTACCTCAAGCACAAGGTGAAAGGCGCGGTGAACTTCATCAGCGACTTCGAGAACGCCATTGCCCATGAGTGCACCCGCCGTGGTTTTCACGGGGTGGTGTGCGGGCATATCCATCATGCCGAGATCCGCAAGGTGGGTGAGGTGGACTACCTCAATTGCGGGGACTGGGTGGAGTCGTGCACGGCCCTGATCGAGCATTGGGACGGCAGTGTCGAGCTGTATCGGCTGGCCGAAGCGCAGGCCGTGGCGGCGTTGCGCGAGCCGGCTTAAGGCTCGAGGGCAGGGGGCCGCCAAGCGGCCTCAGATGCTTACAGCCTGAGCTTGCCTAGCAGGATATCCCGGAACATCACGAAATCCCCGGCCAGGCTGTACAGCGGATAGGTAAAGGTCGCTGGCCGATTCTTCTCGAAAAAGAAGTGCCCGACCCAGGCAAAGCCATAGCCGAACACCGGCACGGCCAGCAGCAGCAACCATTTGCCACTGCCAATGGTGTAGGCCAGCAGCGCTATCACCAGGCTGGTGCCGACGAAGTGCAGGCGGCGGCAGGTGGGGTTGCTGTGCTCCCCCAGATAGTACGGATAGAACTCGGCAAAACTGCGAAACTGCGCTGTGCTGTTCATGGCAGTGCTCCGGGATTAATACTTCTGGACAAGATACACGGCGTGGAGCCTGATTCGAGTCTAGAGTGACTGACGGGGCCTACCAGTGACAATAGGCGCCAAATGAGTATCCTTGGGGTTCACCGCAGGAGCGGTTGGTAAAAGAAGCCTGTCATGAGCGAAAGAACAACGTCAGCCAGTTGGGCATCAGGGATCGTGAAGGCACTTGAACTGGAAGGGCTGGATTGCAGAGCCATGTTCAAGCAATTGGGGTTGGACTTTGCCGCCCTCGACGATCCCGACGCACGTTTTCCGCAAGACTCCATGACCCGCCTATGGCAACTGGCGGTGGAGCTGTCAGGCAATGAGGCCATCGGCCTGAACATGGCACGGGTGGTCCGCCCGGCGTCGTTCCATGTGGTGGGCTATGCGTTGATGTCCAGCCGCACCCTGGCCGAGGGCTTCGAGCGCCTGGTGCGCTACCAGCGCATCATCGCCGAAAGCTCCGACCTCAGTTTCGTCCTCGGCCCCGAGGGCTATTCGCTGATTCTGACCGTGCACGGCGACCACCTGCCGCCAACCCGGCACAGCGCCGAAGCGTCGCTGGCCTGTGCGCTGGCGCTGTGCAAATGGCTCAGTGGCCGGCCGGTCCAGCCGCGGCGGGTCCTGGTGCAGGGGCCGCAGCCGAAGAATGTCGAGCCTTACAAGGTGGCGTTCCATTCGCCGCTGGTGTTCGGCGCCCCACATGATGCGCTGGTGTTCGAGCGGGCCGACATGGAGGCGCCGCTGCCGACCGCCAACGAGGCCATGGCGGTGCTGCACGACCGGTTTGCCGGCGAGTACCTGGCACGCTTCTCCGAAACCCGGGTCAGCCACCGCGTGCGCCAGGTGTTGTGCCGCATCCTGCCGCAGGGTGAGCCCAAGCGCGAAACCCTGGCCCAGGCCCTGCACCTGTCGCAGCGCACCCTGCAACGGCGGCTGCAGGAGGAAGGCACCAGCTTCCAGGCCTTGCTTGACGACACGCGCCGCGAACTGGCCGAACAATACCTGGCCCAGCCGGGCATGACCTTGCTGGAAACCGCCTACCTGCTGGGCTTTGCCGACCCCAGCAACTTCTATCGGGCGTTCCGCCGCTGGTTCGATGCCACGCCCAGCGAGTACCGCGCCCGCCTGGGCGCGGAAGGCGAAGTGCTCAGTGACGCCAGAACGCCGGCATGCACAACACCAGCACCGTGATGATTTCCAGGCGACCCAGCAGCATGCCGGCCGCCAGAATCCATTTGGCCGCGTCAGGCAGCGTCGCGTAGTTGCCCGCTGGGCCGATCACTTCACCCAGGCCCGGGCCTACACCCGAAACCGTGCCGGCGGCGCCGGTCAGCGCGGTCATCCAGTCCACGCCCAGCAGCGACAACAGCAGCGCCATGACACAGATGGTGATCGCGAAGAAGAACGAGAACGTCAGGATCGAGCGCACGATGTCTTCGTCGAGGCGATGGCCGTTGTATTTCTGCTTGATCACCGCGCGCGGGTGAATCAGCTGGTTGAGGCTGGCCTTCAACAGGATGTATGCCACCTGGAAGCGGAAAATCTTGATGCCGCCTGCGGTCGAGCCGGAGCAGCCGCCAACGAAGCCCAGGTAGAAGAACAGCATCAGCGAGAAGTTACCCCACAGGCTGTAGTCACCCAAGGAGAAGCCGGTGGTGGTGACCACCGAGGTCACGTTCAGCGCCACATGGCGCAGGGCATCGAGCCAGTGCAGGTTGGTGCTGTACCAGTACCAGGTGCCCAGCACCAGCCAGGTGACCACCAGCATGCCCAGCAAGCCTTGCACCTGCTGGTCGCGGATCAGCGCCTTGCGGTTGCCGCGCAGGGTGGCTACGTAGAGGGTGAACGGCAGGCTGCCCATGATCATCACCACTACTGCAACCCAGTGCACGGCCGGGATATCCCATTTCGCCAACGACTGGTCGGAGGTGGAGAAACCGCCGGTAGAGATAGCCGACATGGCATGGTTGATTGCATCGAACGGGCTCATGCCCGCCCACCAGAAGGCCAGCGCGCCGAGTATCGAGAAACCGACGTAAACCCCCACGATGGACTTGGCGACCATGTGCGAACGCGGCATGACCTTTTCCGAGCGGTCGGACGATTCGGTCTGGAACAGGCGCATGCCACCGATGCGCAGCAGCGGCAGGATCGCCACCGCCATGGCGATAAAGCCGATACCGCCGAGCCAGTGCAGCATCGAGCGCCACATGAGGATGCCCGGCGACATGTTATCGAGCCCGCTGAGCACGGTGGCGCCAGTGGCGGTGATGCCTGACATGCTTTCGAAGAAGGCGTCGGTGTAGCTGATGTGCTGGGTCAGCAGGAACGGTAGCGCGGCGAACACGCACACCACCAGCCAGCTGCTGACGGTCAGCAGGTACATGTCGCGCGGGCGCAGGTGTACATGCTCCGGGCGCCCCTGCACCACCAGGGCCAGGCCGGCGATGAAGGTGATCAGGCTCGACCAGAGAAACGACGGCATGTCACCGGTGCGCTCGAAGATCACCAGGGTCGCCATGGGCACGGCCATGCTCACGGCCAGCGTAATCAGGAAGATGCCGATGATGAAACCAATGATCCTTAAGGTCGGCAACGCCATGTGATCTGCTCAGACTCGAAACGGAAGGGCGCCATTCTACCTATGGGTCTGGTGATGTAAACGCTAGAATGGCCGCACATTCACCTGCCAGGAGGGTAGCCGATGGAGGCTCTCGACGCATTGCTCAACCGTGTTTCCGTGCCACGCCTGACCGACCCGGCGCCCAATGCCGCCCAGCGCGAGGCGCTGTTCCAGGCTGCCCTGCGCGCCCCGGATCACGGCCAGCTGCGGCCGTGGCGTTTTCTTACCATCGAAGGCCAGGGCCGCGAGAAGCTGGGTGAGCTGTTCGCCGAAGCCGTGCAGCACAAGGGCGATGCCAGCCAGGCTGCACTGGACAAGGCCCGTGCGATGCCGCTGCGGGCGCCGTTGCTGATCGTGGTGGTGGCCAGGTTGCAGGACCACTTCAAGGTGCCCAAGTCCGAGCAGCGCCTGGCGGCGGGCTGTGCGGCGCACGGTATTCTGATTGCTGCGCACGCGCAGGGGATCGGCGCGGTGTGGCGTACCGGTGACATGGCCTTCGATGCCCATGTGCACAAGGGGTTGGGGTTGGCCGAGAACGAGGAGCTGATCGGCTACCTGTACGTCGGCACGCCGCTGACCGAGCCGCGGACAGCGCCGGTGCTGGAAACGGCTGATTTCGTCAGTGGCTGGGGTGAGTAACCTGGCCTTGGGCTGATTCAGGTTTCAAGGCTTCCGCGGGTGAACCCGCTCCTACAACAGCATCCACATCCCCTGTAGGAGCGGGTTTACCCGCGAAGAGGCCAGGTACCTTTACACCCCATCAACTGCCTGTCGCTTCAGCCAGGGGCAACTCCAGCCTGGCCACAAACCCACCCTGTGGATGATTCTCCAGCACCAGGCTACCGCCATGGCGCTCCGCGGCCTTGCGTGCAATCGCCAGCCCCAGGCCATGCCCCGGTGCTTCCTGCCCTGGCGCGCGGAAGAACGGCTCACCCAGTTGCGCCAGGTGCTCCGCTGCCGCCCCAGGCCCATGGTCACGAACGCTGATCACGATGCGGTCCTGCTCGCGCGCGGCGCTGACCTCGACCGGCTGGCCCGCCGGGTTGAAGCGCAGGGCATTGCGCAGCAGGTTGTCAACGGCACGCTCGATCAGCGTTGGCCAACCCTGCAAGCTCAAACCTGGCTGCGCCTCCAGGCGCACGTCCTGATCCGGCGCGCTCAGCAGGGCGTCCTTGCGCACGCTGCCGAGTAGGGCATTGAGGTCGACCGGTTCGGCATGGGCTTGTTCGGCATCCACCCGGGCCAGGGCGAGGATTTCGCTGATCAGGTCTTCCAGGCGGTCGCATTCGCGGGTCAGGCGCGGCCACAGCGCTTGCCGCTGCTCAGGCTCGGCGCGTTCGGCCAGGGCCAGGGCAATACGCAGCCTGGCCAGCGGCGAGCGCAGTTCGTGGGACACATCGCGTAGCAGCTGGCGCTGGCTGCCAATGGTGCTTTGCAGGCGCGCGCCCATCTTGTTGAAGTCCTTGGCCAGCACGCCAAACTCGTCGCGCCGCGCTGCCAGCCGTGCCAGGCTGTTCTGCTGATAGGTGGTCTGGCCCAGGTCGTGTACGGCACTGCGCAGGCGGCTTAGCGGGCGGGTAATGGACAGCGTCACCAGCAGGCTGAACAGGGTCAGCACGACCAAGGCAATGCCCAGTGCGCTGAGCGGCCAAAGCAGGCTCTCGCGGTGCCAGGCATCCAGCGCCGGGTGAGGGATGCGGTAGATCAGCAAGTAGGTTTCGCCGGTGTCGGGGCTGGTGTATTCCTCGGTCAGCCGGCGCCATGGCAAGCGCCGCTGGTCATTGTGCTGGCGCGCTTCGAGGGCTGCCGCACGGCGTGGGAAGGTACCGGGCACCACGGCTTCACCGCTATCGTCGAGCACCTGCACGTCGATCTTGTAGCGGTTCTTGCGTCGTTCCAGAAAGTGCTGTGCCGCCTCCAGGCCTTCCTGCTCGTAGTGCTTGGTCCACTTGCTGGCCAGGGTATTCAGGCCCGGGTGACGGCTGAGGATCCAGGCGTCCTGGTTGAGCATGTGCCCCAGCAGGATCGACAGGCCTGCGACCAGGGTGATGGCCAGCCAGAAACTGGCCAGGATGCGCCAGAACAGTGAACGCAAGTGCACCTCCTAAACGGGAAAAGCCCGGCCCGCAGTGATGCGGGCCGGGCATGGGGCGGACAGCTTACTGGGCCTTGGCGCCTTTTTCAGCTTTCCAGGCCTGGAACTCCTGCCACTCGGCTTTCTTGGCGGCGCGTTCTTTTTGCAGTTCGTCAAACTTCTTCTGCTGGTCAGCCGTGAGCAACTTGCGCACTGCGCTGTCGGTCTTGTCGCGGTTGGCTTGCAGTTCATCCTTCATGGCTTTCTGGTCGGTGGCCGGCAGCTTGGACAGGTAGCGCTCGGTAATGTCGCGGCGCTGCTGCATTTGCTCGCCCATCAGCTTGCCGATCTGCTGGCGCTGATCGCGGCTCAGGTCCAGTTGGTGGAAAGGCGCATCACCGCGATGATGCGGGCCGTCGTGGCGCGGGCCGCCATCTGGCATGGCCATGGCTACGGTCGGCAAAGCGGCAGCGAACATCAGGGCGATAAGGGTCTTGCGCATGGTGTCTCTCCTTTCATAGGCCGGTGATTACCGGATGAGCACAGTCTAGGGAGATCACCGTCAAGCGCAGTCAGGGGATGGTAAAGGCAAAGTAAAGATGATTGGCCTGTGCAGGCCCCGCCTTGTGCCGCCAATGGGGCGCGCAGCGGCCCCGGCGTTTTTACAGGCAGTAGTAATATCCACGGCTACGCAACGCCACAATGCG
The DNA here is from genome assembly GCF_043105275.1 of Pseudomonas sp. TYF_14. Classification (NCBI taxonomy): domain Bacteria; kingdom Pseudomonadati; phylum Pseudomonadota; class Gammaproteobacteria; order Pseudomonadales; family Pseudomonadaceae; genus Pseudomonas; species Pseudomonas sp. TYF_14. Next base: position 99,429 of record NZ_JBICLK010000089.1, on the reverse strand, counting down.
TGGCCGGCCATCGGCGTGGGGGCCGATCTTCTTGCGCAGGTTGCTGACATGCATGTCCAGGCTGCGGTCGTACAGGGTCAGCTTGCGGCCCAGGCCGATCTGCGCCAGTTCCTGTTTGTCCAGCGGCTCGCCGGGCTGGCGCAGCAGCGCTTCAAGAATACGGCTTTCGGACAGGGTCAGGGTCATTTCGCGGCCATCGATGCTGGCCACGCCCCGCGCAGGGCTGTAGACCAGGTCACCCAGTTCCATCTGGCTGGTCGTGGCGGTGGGGTGGCTGCGGCGCAGTACCGCGCGCAGGCGGGCAGTGAGCTCACGCGGGTCGCAGGGTTTGGCCAGGTAGTCGTCGGCGCCCAGTTCCAGGCCGAGAATGCGGTCCAGCGGCTCGCCGCGGGCTGAAAGCATCAGCACCGGCAGCTCGGCATGCTCGCTGCGCAGCTGCTTGAGAAGCTCCAGGCCGCTGCCGTCGGGCAACATCACATCCAGTACCACAGCAGCAGGGGCATGCTCGGCCAGGGCCAGGCGTGCGCTCTGCCCATCGTGGCAGGCACGCACGGAAAACCCTTCCTGGGTCAGCCAGCTGCCGAGCAGCTCGCACAGTTCCTGGTCATCATCAATCAGTAACAGCTCGCTCATGACTCACTCAATTCAACCATTGACGGCGGTGATTCGGCCCGCCAGTGGCAAAGATACCGCAGACTGATGGCCTGAGTATAACTGCTGGTGCCGCGTGGCCCTCTTCGCGGGTGATGGCACAGATCCGAAGGTTTGTGTAGCGAAGAAGGCCGTGCCGTCTCAGGTCAAGGCAGTACTTGCTTGAACGGCTTGACCACAACCTTGTCGTACACGCCGGCAGCGATGTACGGGTCGGCATCGGCCCAGGTCTGCGCCGCCGCCAGCGATTCGAATTCGGCAACGATCAGGCTACCGCTGAAACCCGCTTCGCCCGGGTCGTTGCTGTCGATGGCCGGGTGCGGGCCGGCCAACACCACGCGGCCTTCGGCCTTGAGCTGCTGCAGGCGTTCGATGTGCGCCGGGCGGGCGGCCAGGCGCTTTTCCAGGGAGTTTGCGACGTCGCTGGCGATAATGGCGTAGAGCATGTCAATCCTTGGGTTTGGAGGTAGAAGGGTCATCGTGCAGGTGGCGCGACAGGTACACGCCTTGCGCCACCAGGAAGATCACGGTCATGCCCAGGCTGCCGAACACCTTGAAGTCCACCCAGAAGTCCTGGAAGGTGAAGGCGACGAACAGGTTGGCCGCGCCGCAGAACAGGAAGAAAGCGATCCAGGCCAGATTCAGGCGCGTCCAGATGGCATCAGGCAGGGTCAGGGCGTGGCCCATGATGCGCTTGATCAGCACCCGATCGCCGATGAAGTGGCTGCCGGCAAAACCCAGGGCAAACAGCCAGTTCACGACAGGAGCCTTCCATTTGAGGAAGGTTTCGCTGTGAAAGGTCAGGGTCAGGCCACCGAACACCAGGCAGGCGATCAGCGTCAGCCACTGGCCCTTCTCCAGCTTGCGCTGGCGCAGGAACAGTGCGCCGTACACAACCAGCGAGCTGATGATCAGCATGGCCGTGGCGCTGTAGATGCCGCCAAATTCGAAGTGATGGCCGGCGACTTCCATGGGGCGCGGGTCGAGCTTGTAGACGATGAAGAACAGCAGCAGCGGGATGAAATCGATGAATTGTTTCACAATGGCAGCCAGAATCGGGATGTGACGGCATAATAACAAACATCGATTCCAGCGAAAGCGCTCCTCTATGAATGTTGATCTGCACTGTCACAGCACGGCCTCCGACGGCGCCCTGTCGCCTTCGGTACTGGTTGCCCGGGCTCATGAGCACGGGGTGCAAGCGCTGGCACTGACCGACCATGACACCCTCGAAGGCCTGCCCGAAGCGCGCCAGGCCTGCGTTGACCTGGGTATGCGCTGGGTCAGCGGGGTGGAGCTGTCCTGCACGTGGGGCGGCGCGACCATCCATGTGCTGGGTTATGACTTCCCACTCGACGCACCGCCATTGCTGGCGGCGATTCAAGCGCTGCACCACGGCCGCTGGCTGCGTGCCGAAGAAATCGACAGACGGCTGGCGGCCAAGGGCATGCCCGGCACGCTCGAAGGCGCGCGCGCCGTGCAGCACGAGTTGGGTGACAGCGGCAACGCCCCGGCGCGCCCGCATTTTGCCGAGTATCTGGTGCGGGCCGGGCACGTCAAGGACCGTGGTGAAGCGTTTCGCAAGTGGCTGGGCGCCGGCAAGCTGGGCGACGTCAAGCAGCACTGGCCGACGCTCGACGAAACCGTTGCCACGCTGAGGCAGTCCAATGCCTGGGTGAGCCTGGCGCATCCCATGCACTACGACCTGACCCGCAGCAAGCGCAGGCGGCTGATTGCCGACTATATTCAGGCAGGAGGGCAGGCGCTTGAAGTGGTCAACGGGATGATGCCTGCTGAGCAAGTGGGCACCATGTCCATCCTTGCCCGTGAGTTCGGCCTGCTGGCAAGCGCTGGCAGTGACTTCCACGGCCCCGGCACCTGGGGCGAGATCGGTGCCTATCGGCCTTTGCCCGAGGATCTGCCACCTTTGTGGCGTCGATTCAGCCATGAACAGCCTTTGGCGCTATGAACAGGACGATTACGTGAGCCAATTTTTCCAGATTCATCCGGAGAACCCACAAGCGCGCCTGATAAAACAGGCCGTCGAGATCATCCGCAAGGGGGGCGTGGTGGTGTATCCGACGGATTCGGCGTATGCGCTGGGTTGCCAGATAGGCGACAAGTCGGCAATCGAGCGGGTGCGGCGCCTGCGCGGGCTGGACAAGACGCACAACTTCACCCTGATGTGCTGCGACATGTCGCAACTGGGGTTGTACGCCAAGGTCGACACCGGCACCTTCCGCTTGCTGAAGGCGCATGTGCCGGGGCCTTACACCTTCATCCTTAACGGCACGCGTGAAGTGCCGCGCCTGCTGTTGCACGATAAGCGGCGTACCATCGGGCTGCGTGTACCGGACCATGCCATCACCCTGGCCTTGCTGGCCGAGTTGGGCGAGCCACTGATGAGCGTCAGCCTGATCCTGCCGGGCGACAGCGAGCCGATGACCGACCCTTACGAGATCCGTGAACGGCTGGAGCACCATGTTGACCTGGTGATCGATGGCGGGTTCGGCGACCTCAAGGCGTCGACCATCATCGACCTGTCCGGCGACGAACCGGAACTGATCCGCGAAGGTTGTGGCGACCCCACGCCATTCCTGGTCAACGCGTGAGCCAGCTGGAAGCGCCTGAGGCGCCGGCCGAACGGGTCGAGGAGCCTCGGCAACTGCAGTTGGCGCTGGTCTATGGTGAAGCCCTGACCGAGCTGCCGCTGGACCTGTACATTCCGCCGGACGCCCTTGAAGTCATCCTCGAAGCTTTCGAAGGCCCGCTGGACCTGTTGCTGTACCTGATCCGCAAGCAGAATATCGATATCCTCGACATCCCTGTGGCCGAGATCACCCGGCAGTACATGGGCTATGTGGAGCTGATGAAAAGCGTACGCCTTGAGCTGGCCGCCGAATACCTGGTGATGGCTGCCATGCTGGCCGAGATCAAGTCACGCATGCTGCTGCCGCGTTCCGCCGACGTCGAGGAGGAGGAGGGTGACCCACGCGCCGAACTGATCCGCCGCCTGCAGGAGTACGAGCGCTTCAAGGCTGCCGCCGAGGGCATCGACGAATTGCCACGGGTCGGGCGCGAGGTGGTGGTGCCGCGCCTGGAAGCGCCGCAGGCCAAGGTACGCAAGCTGTTGCCTCAGGTCAGCCTGGAAGAGCTGCTGATGTCCATGGCCGAGGTGATGCGCCGCAACGACCTGTTCGAAAGCCATCAGATCACCCGTGAGACCTTGTCCACCCGCGAGCGCATGAGCCAGGTGCTGGAGCGTCTCAAGGGCGGCGCCTTTGTGCCGTTCATCGCGCTGTTCGCTGCCGAGGAGGGCAAGCTGGGCGTGGTGGTGACCTTCATGGCCGTTCTCGAACTGGTGAAGGAATCGCTGATCGAACTTGTGCAGAATGAACCTTTCGCCGCCATTCACGTGCGGCTTCGCCCGGCGCCAGTTGAAGAACCCAATGAACCTGAATGAACCCCGCGACCTGGCGTCGCTGATCGAAGCCTTCTTGCTCGCTTCGGGCAAGCCGCAATCCCTGGAGCGCCTGTACGAGCTGTTCGAGGAGGCCGAGCGCCCCGAGCCCAAGGTGTTCAGGCAGGCCCTGGAGGTGCTGGGCAAGTCGTGTGATGGGCGTGCGTTCGAGCTCAAGGAGGTGGCCAGCGGCTATCGCCTGCAGATTCGCGAGGATTATGCCCCTTGGGTCGGGCGCCTGTGGGAAGAGCGCCCGCAGCGCTATTCGCGAGCGCTGCTTGAGACACTGGCCCTGATTGCCTACCGCCAGCCGATCACCCGTGGTGAAATCGAGGACGTGCGGGGCGTTGCGGTGAACAGCAATATCATCAAGACCATGATGGAGCGCGAGTGGATTCGCGTGGTCGGCTACCGCGAAGTGCCCGGGCGGCCGGCGATGTTCGCCACCACCAAGGCGTTTCTCGATCATTTCAACCTCAAGAGCCTTGAGGACCTGCCGGCCTTGGCCGAGCTGCGCGAAATGGAACCAGCGCCGCAACTTGACCCGGATGATGCGCCGGTGCCTGCGCACCTGCAGGCGTTGGCGGATGCCAGCCTTGGGGACGAGGAGGTTGGTGAGCCGAAAGAGGAGACCAGCTTCCGTAGCCTGTTGGTGGAGCTGGATGCCATGGAAGACGGTTTGAAAACCGATTTTGATGATCTGCGGGGAGAGGAGCCTGAGCCTCCGGTGGAGGAGGAGATCAAGGCTCAGCCCTGATTGATCTGCTGCCTGTGCTGGCCTCTTCGCGGGCAAGCCCGCTCCCACAGGGGTATCACAGGCCCCGAAGGTTGCGCGAACCTGTAGGAACGGGCGTGCCTGCGAAGAGGTCAGCACAAAGCCCACTGGGCAGAAAATCATGCCCAGCCCCACAAAACCCTCTACCCTCCAGTGCGTTCCCCTGATGAACCGCGTATGATGCGCGGCCTTTTGGCGCGTTCGTCGCCAGAAACCTGTTTTCATTCCTACACCGGGAGGTGCCCAGATGAGTGAGCAAGACCTGAAAGAAACCGAAATCACCCCGCCATCCGGCGAAAAGCTGCAGAAAGTGCTGGCGCGCATTGGCGTGGGCTCGCGGCGTGATGTCGAGGCCTGGATCAGCCAGGGTCGCATCAAGGTCAACGGCGTCGAGGCCACCCTTGGCCAGCGCGTCGACCTGCACGACGCCATCGCCGTCGACGGCAAGCTGATCAAGCGCGAGGAGGCCGCCGAGGCCACCCGCCGGGTGATCATGTACAACAAACCCGACGGCGAAATCTGCACCCGTGACGACCCGGAAGGGCGCCCGACCGTGTTCGACCGCTTGCCACGGCCAAAAGAAGGCCGCTGGATCAACATCGGCCGCCTCGACATCAACACCACTGGCTTGCTGCTGTTCACCACCGACGGTGAACTGGCCAACCGCCTGATGCACCCATCCTACGAGATGGACCGTGAGTACGCGGTACGTGTGCGTGGTGAAGTCGACGACGAGATGATCGAGCGCCTGAAAGCCGGCGTAATGCTGGAGGACGGCCCGGCCAAGTTCACCGATATCCAGAAGGCACCGGGTGGCGAAGGCTTCAACCACTGGTACCACTGCGTGGTGATGGAGGGTCGTAACCGTGAGGTGCGTCGCCTGTGGGAATCCCAGGGCATGGTGGTCAGCCGCCTGAAGCGTGTGCGTTTCGGCCCGGTGTTCCTCAATTCTGACCTGCCGATGGGCCGCTGGCGCGAAATGACCCAGGGCGAAATCGACATCCTCGCCGCCGAAGTCGGCCTGCAGCCGGTCGCGCTGCCAGCCATGAAGCTCAAGGCCAAGGACAAGATGGAGCGCCTGCAGCGCAAGTCGACCCGCCCGCTGGGCCGTGGCGAGCGCGTGCGCAACCTGCGCCCGGCCCACGAAGGTGCCGCTACTGGCGAACGCCCGGCGCGTCAGCCGCGTGAAGAAGCGCCGCGCAAACCCACCCGTGGCAGCACGGTGGCTGAGCGCCCGAGCGAGATGCGCAAGCGTCCGGGCAAACCTGATGGCGACAAGCCGGCAGGCCGTGGTCGCGGCAAGCCGCGTGGCTAATAAGCCAGTGTGGTCATCAAGGAACCAGCCTTCGGGCTGGTTTTTTTATGCCTGCGGGAATGTGGACCAAGCCCAAGATATTGAACAAAAAGAATTTTTCGGACGACTGGCAAGTTCTTGAACCGCCTTGTAAAGAAATCTGTACGAATGTGGCCGTTTTCAGTCCGCATTTCAGATCAAGCCCGATCGTGTAAACAAACCTTGCCGGCGCCCCTGTGCCAAAGCCGTCGCCATGGCGCCAGCCACCCTTGCCCAAACCCCCGTCCCCACGGTGTTATAGCCGCCATTGCCTTGTGCAGGAGCCCGTCCAGAGAGCCGGGCTGACAAAACAACAAATGGAGGCGCCATGTACGCCGATCACTTCGCCTTTGAAGGCCTGTACCACAGGAACGCTGCGTTTTTTCCCGAGGAAACGATGCAACGCGTTGACGCCTGCGCGTTTGCAGGGGTATACAGTGCGCCGCGTTTTACCTGTGACCCTCTTGCGTACCGCGCACTCTTGATCACGCCTGGTTGACCCGCTCCGGCGGCACCTGAGGTCAAGAAACCCAAGGTAACCACCTTGCCCATTCCGCTGCGCCACGAGCGCGGTGGGTCCGATTCCGTCACAGATAAAAACAATGCAGGTGACTTCGTTCATGAGTGGACAAAACATGCATTCAGGCGAGCTAAAGCGGGGCCTGAAGAACCGCCATATCCAGTTGATCGCCCTCGGCGGTGCGATTGGTACCGGCCTGTTCCTCGGCTCGGCAGGCGTGATGAAATCCGCCGGCCCGTCGATGATCCTTGGCTACGCGATCTGCGGCTTCATCGCCTTCATGATCATGCGCCAGCTGGGTGAAATGATCGTCGAAGAGCCGGTGGCCGGCTCGTTCAGCCATTTCGCCCACACCTACTGGGGTGGGTTCGCCGGCTTCCTGTCGGGCTGGAACTGCTGGGTGCTGTATATCCTGGTGGGGATGTCGGAGCTTTCGGCGGTCGGCAAGTATGTTCACTACTGGTGGCCGGAGATCCCCACCTGGGTCACGGCGGCAGCCTTCTTCGTGCTGATCAACGCCATCAACCTGATGAACGTGAAGTTCTTCGGTGAAGCCGAATTCTGGTTCGCCATCATCAAAGTGGTCGCCATCGTCAGCATGATCGGCCTGGGTGCCTACCTGCTGACCAGCGGCAGCGGCGGCCCTGAAGCCACCGTGGCCAACCTGTGGACACACGGCGGCTTCTTCCCCAACGGCGTCAGCGGGCTGGTAATGGCCTTGGCTTTCATCATGTTTTCCTTTGGTGGCCTGGAAATGCTCGGCTTCACCGCCGCCGAGGCCGACAAGCCAAAGACCGTGATCCCCAAAGCGATCAACCAGGTCATCTACCGCATCCTGATTTTCTATGTCGGTGCGTTGGTGGTGCTGCTGTCGCTGACCCCGTGGGACAACCTGGTCGCCAGCATCGACGCCTCGGGTGGCAGCTACGGCAGCAGCCCGTTCGTGCAAGTGTTCTCGCTGCTGGGCAGTGACGTGGCTGCCAACCTGCTGAACTTCGTGGTGCTGACTGCGGCGCTGTCGGTGTACAACAGCGGTACCTACTGCAACGCCCGCATGCTGCTGGGTATGGCCGAGCAGGGCGATGCCCCGGCGTCGCTGGCCAAGGTCGACAAGCGGGGCGTGCCAGTGCGTTCGATCCTGGTGTCGGCTGCCGTGACCTTCGTCGCCGTGCTGCTGAACTACCTGATGCCGCAAAACGCGCTGGAACTGCTGATGTCGCTGGTCGTGGCCACCCTGGTGATCAACTGGGCGATGATCAGCTACTCGCACCTGAAGTTCCGTCAGCACCTCGACCGTACCGGCCAGAAACCGCTGTTCAAGGCGCTGTGGTACCCGTACGGCAACTATGTGGTGCTGGCTTTCGTGGTGCTGATTCTGGGCATCATGCTGATGATCCCGGGCATCCAGGTGTCGGTGTATGCGATCCCGGTGTGGCTGCTTGCGATGTTCGTGGTGTACATGGTCAAGTCGCGTCGCCAGGTGAATGCGGGCGGTGCTGTTGAGAGTGTGGCCAAGTAAGGCGCCATAGGCGGTATGTGAAAACCCGGAGTCAGGTGACTGGCTTCGGGTTTTTTGTTGCCTGTGCGGGCCCTTTCGCGGGTGAACCCGCTCCTACGGGTACAGCGTTGCCCTCAGGTCAGATGACCCCGCCAAAAATCAGATCTGCTCCAGCAACCACCCCCTGAATGCCCGCAGCGACGGCAGTGCCTCATTCCTCGGCGGGTAGATCAGGTAATAACTGCGCTGGCTGGCAAACGCCACCCCCGGGCTGTACAGCTCTCCCTTGGCCAGTTCCTCCTCCACCAATATGCGCGGCACCAGCCCGATCCCGATCCCGGCACGTACCGCCTGGATCAGGTGCGAGGTCAGCTCGAAGCTCGGCCCCAGCCGCATCGCCCGGTGCGGCAGGCCATGATGGGAAAACCACTCGCCCCACGCATGCGGGTTGTTGGCCACATTCAGCAGCACCTCTTCGCTGATCCTGGCCGGGCTCCAGCCTTGGCTGCCGACGCCAGCCTCCGGCGGCAAGATCACCACCAGCTCCTCGGCATGCAGGCGATGGCAGACAAGCCCCGGCAAGTCGTGGCTGGCCACGCCGATGGCGGCATCGATTTCGCTGGTGTCGAAGTTGATGGTTTCAATGCGTGAATGAATGTGCACCAGCATGCCCGGGTGAGCGCTGTAGAACGCATGCAGCCTCGGCAACAGCCATTTCGAACCGAAGGTTGGCAGGGTGGCCAGGCGCAACGTGCCTACTCCCGATTGATAGGCCAGTGCCTGCAAGGTGGCGCTGCGGATGCGCCCCAGTGCCTCGCTCAGCTCGCGCTGGTACAGGCGGCCGACATCGGTCAGCTGTACCTGGCGCCCCTCGCGGCGGAACAGGGTCAGGCCCAACTGCTGCTCCAGGGCCTGTACCTGGCGGCTGACCGCGCTTTGGGTCAGCGACAGTTCGGCGGCGGCGCGGGTGTAGCTTTCATGCCGGGCGGCGGCCTCGAAAGCCAGCAGCAGTGACATGGATGGGGTCAGGTGGCGGTAATTCATTCATAAAAGTCATTGATAGCGGCAGGATTATCCGTTTGCCCCTGACGCGAAACTACAGGAACATTGGCCTATACGTCATCCCTGCATGCCTGAACCCATGCCGGGGCCACAGGTATCCCGTGATCTAGCCAATATCAAGAGGCCATCCTTCGATGATCGCCCAGCTGTCCACCGTTGCACCGAGCGCCAATTACCCCGAATTCCTCGAAGCCCTGCGCAACAGCGGCTTCCGCGGCCAGATCAGTGCCGACTACGCAACCCGCACGGTACTGGCCACCGACAACTCGATCTACCAGCGCTTGCCGCAGGCGGCGGTGTTCCCGCTGGATGCCGACGATGTGGCGCGGGTCGCCACGCTGATGGGCGAGCCGCGCTTCCAGCAGGTCAAGCTGACCCCGCGCGGTGGTGGCACCGGCACCAACGGCCAGTCGCTGACCGACGGTATCGTCGTCGACCTGTCGCGGCACATGAACAACATCCTCGAAATCAACGTGGAAGAGCGCTGGGTGCGGGTACAGGCCGGCACGGTCAAGGACCAGCTCAATGCTGCGCTCAAGCCGCACGGGCTGTTCTTCGCCCCTGAGCTGTCCACCTCCAACCGCGCCACGGTCGGCGGCATGATCAACACGGATGCCAGTGGCCAGGGCAGCTGCACCTACGGTAAAACCCGCGACCACGTGCTGGAGCTGCACAGCGTGCTGCTCGGTGGCGAACGCCTGCACAGCCTGCCGATCGACGATGCTGCGCTGGAACAGGCCTGCGCCGCGCCGGGCCGGGTCGGCGAGGTGTACCGCATGGCCCGGGAAATTCAGGAAACCCAGGCCGAACTGATTGAAACCACCTTCCCCAAGCTCAACCGTTGCCTGACCGGCTACGACCTGGCGCACCTGCGCGACGAGCAGGGCCGCTTCAACCTCAACAGCGTACTGTGCGGCGCCGAGGGCTCGCTGGGCTACGTGGTCGAAGCCAAGCTCAACGTGCTGCCGATTCCCAAGTATGCGGTGCTGGTCAATGTGCGCTACACCAGCTTCATGGATGCGCTGCGTGATGCCAACGCGCTGATGGCGCACAAGCCGCTGTCGATCGAGACGGTCGACTCCAAGGTGCTGATGCTGGCGATGAAAGACATCGTCTGGCACAGCGTTGCCGAGTACTTCCCGGCGGACCCCGAGCGCCCCACGCTGGGCATCAACCTGGTGGAGTTCTGCGGCGACGAGCCGGCCGAGGTCAACGCCAAGGTGCAGGCGTTCATCCAGCACCTGCAAAGCGACACCAGCGTCGAGCGCCTGGGCCACACCTTGGCCGAAGGCGCCGAGGCAGTCACCCGCGTCTATACCATGCGTAAGCGTTCGGTCGGCCTGCTGGGCAACGTCGAAGGCGAAGTGCGCCCGCAGCCGTTCGTGGAGGACACCGCAGTACCACCAGAACAGTTGGCCGACTACATCGCCGACTTCCGCGCACTGCTCGACGGCTACGGCCTGGCCTACGGCATGTTTGGCCACGTCGATGCCGGCGTGCTGCACGTGCGCCCGGCACTGGACATGAAGGACCCGGTGCAGGCCGCGCTGGTCAAGCCGATTTCCGATGCCGTTGCCGCGCTGACCAAACGTTATGGCGGGTTGCTGTGGGGTGAGCACGGCAAGGGCTTGCGCTCGGAATACGTGCCCGAGTACTTCGGCGAACTGTACCCGGCGTTGCAGCGCCTGAAGGGCGCCTTTGACCCGCACAACCAGCTCAACCCGGGCAAGATCTGCACGCCACTTGGCAGCGCAGAGGGCCTGACCCCGGTCGATGGCGTGACCCTGCGCGGCGACCTTGACCGTACCATTGACGAGCGCGTTTGGCAGGACTTCCCCAGCGCCGTGCACTGCAACGGCAATGGCGCCTGTTACAACTATGACCCCAACGACGCCATGTGCCCGTCGTGGAAGGCCACCCGCGAACGCCAGCATTCGCCCAAGGGGCGCGCCTCGCTGATGCGCGAGTGGCTGCGCCTGCAGGGCGAGGCGAACATCGATGTGCTGGCTGCGGCGCGCAACAAGGTGTCGTGGCTCAAGGGCCTGCCGGCGCGTCTGCGCAACAACCGTGCGCGCAACCAGGGCCAGGAAGACTTCTCCCATGAAGTGTACGACGCTATGGCCGGCTGCCTGGCGTGCAAGTCGTGCGCCGGGCAGTGCCCGATCAAGGTCAATGTGCCGGATTTCCGCTCGCGCTTCCTCGAGCTTTACCACGGTCGCTACCAGCGCCCGCTGCGTGACTACCTGATCGGCTCGCTCGAGTTCACCATCCCCTACCTGGCGCACGCGCCGGGGCTGTACAACGCGGTGATGGGCTCGAAGTGGGTGAGCCAGCTGCTGGCCGACAAGGTGGGCATGGTCGACAGCCCGCTGATCAGCCGCTTCAACTTCCAGGCTACCCTGACCCGTTGTCGCGTTGGCATGGCCACGGTGCCGGCCCTGCGCGAGCTGACCCCGGCCCAGCGCGAGCGCAGCATCGTGCTGGTGCAGGACGCCTTCACCCGCTACTTCGAAACGCCGCTGCTGTCGGCCTTCATCGACCTTGCCCACCGCCTGGGCCACCGGGTATTCCTGGCGCCGTACAGCGCCAACGGCAAGCCGTTGCACGTACAGGGTTTCCTTGGCGCGTTTGCCAAGGCAGCGATCCGCAACGCCACGCAGCTCAAGGCCCTGGCCGACTGCGGCGTGCCGCTGGTGGGGCTGGACCCGGCGATGACGCTGGTGTATCGCCAGGAGTACCAGAAGGTGCCAGGCCTGGAGGGTTGCCCGAAGGTGCTGTTGCCGCAGGAATGGTTGATGGATGTGCTGCCCGAGCAGGCGCCTGCCGCACCGGGCAGCTTCCGCCTGATGGCGCACTGCACCGAGAAGACCAATGTGCCGGCCAGCACCCGGCAGTGGGAGCAGGTGTTCGCCCGTCTGGGGCTGAAGCTGGTGACCGAGGCCACCGGTTGCTGTGGTATGTCCGGTACCTATGGGCACGAAGCTCGCAACCAGGAAACGTCTCGGACCATATTCGAGCAGAGCTGGGCGACCAAGCTGGACAAGGACGGGGAGCCGCTGGCAACCGGTTATTCGTGCCGTAGCCAGGTCAAGCGCATGACCGAGCGGAAGATGCGTCACCCGCTTGAGGTGGTGTTGCAGTACGCTCAGCGCTAAGGTTCAGGGCCTTTGGGGGCTGCTTTGCAGCCCTTCGCGGGTGAACCCGCTCCTACGGGGGATCGTGCACGCCAGGGGGGCGGGATTACCCGCGAAGAGGCCGGCAGCGGCTTTCAGTCTTCTGTTGTACGGTCCCTGTCCCTACGCCCTTGGCGGTACAAATAGAGGCTCAACACCAACCCGCACGCTGCCGCAGCCGCCGCGAACAGAAACATCGAAGCAAAGCCGAACCCCGCCGCCACCGCACCGACCAATGGCCCGGTCACCCCCAGTGACAAGTCGATGAACAGCGAATACGCCCCCACCGCCGCCCCGCGGTTAGCTGCCGACACTTGGTTCACTGCCTCCACGCCCAATGCCGGAAACACCAGCGAGAAACCAAACCCGCTCAATGCAGCCCCCGCCAAGGCCAGTTCGGCGTTGGGTGCCAGCCACAGCATCAACAACCCGAGCGTTTCCACCGACAGGCAGGCGATCGCCACCCTGAAGCCACCGATGCGGTTGATCAGGTTGCCAAAGAGCAGCCGTGCGCTGATGAAACTGGCGCCGAACAGGCTCAGGGTCAGCGCCGCATTGGCCCAGCCACGGCTTGCATAGTAAAGGGTGATGAAGGTGGCGATGGTGCCAAAGCCGATCGAACCCAGGGCAAGCCCCGAGCCATGCGGGAATACCTTGCCCAGCACCCGCAGGAACGGCAGGCGTACACCGCTGACGATGGGTGCGGCTTGCTTGGGCCAGGCCAGCAGCAAACCGAGTACGCACAGCAGGATGATGCTCACACCCATGCTCCACAGCCCGATGCCTTTGACCATCAGCACACCCAGTGGGGCGCCGATGGCCAGCGCACCATAGCTGGCGATGCCGTTCCAGGAGATGACCTTGGCCGTGTTTGCGGCACCCACCCGACCAATGCCCCAGCCGATCGCACCCGAGCCTACCAGGCTTTCGGCGCTGCCCAGCACCAGGCGGCCGACCAGCAGGCAAGCCAGGCTCAGCCAGGGCAGGTGAGTGAGGAAGGCGCAGGCCAGCATGAATACCCCGCTTAGCCCGCAGCCGGCCAGGCCGTACATGACTGCCTTCTTGCTGCCGTGGTTGTCGATGATACGGCTGGCGCCAGGGCGGCTGAGCAACGTCGCGAGGTACTGCACGCTGATCACCAGGCCGGCGACCACAGCACTGAAACCCAGGTCGTTGTGCACATAGCCGGGCAACACGGCCAGAGGGATGCCGATGTTCAGGTAGCCGATGAAGGTGAACAGGACGATGGAGACGATTTGCCCAGTGACGGCAAGGGACGTGGGACTGCGTGCTGGCATTGGGGATCCGTTGCTGCGGTAAGAATGGCGGTGTATGCCGCCATCTTAACCACAGCAAGGGTGTTTGCGGGCGCAGCTGTCAGCCTGTAGTCAGTTGGTGTAATCGAGCATCCTGGTCACACTGAACTCGGCTTGCGAGTAATCCAGCCGCAAGCGCAGCAGGACAAAGCCGGCTCATCGGGTGAACCTGGACGAATGCAGCAGGGCGTCGAGCGCTTGAGCGGCTGGCGCATTTCTGCCTCTTAGCGGTAGGAGGCACGAGTCAGTGTGGGGGGAGGGGCGGGGCAGGTGGTAGTGGGTTGTTACAACGTTGATTTTAGACGGTGTGAAAACGTGATGACGGGGGTAGCCCGCAGGTCAGCCGTTTTCACACAGTCGGGGATGCGCAGTTATTCCTGGTCAGCGCTGGATTGATCGTCACCATCCTGCTCGGCGGCAGCTGCCGGTTCGGCGTGAACGGTCACGGATGGCTCTTCTGGGTTCAGGCTTGGGAAGGGAAGATTCGGGATTTCATGCATCTCGTCGTTCCTCGCAAGTGTGAGTGAAAAGTCTGCGCCAGGCGCGTTTGGAGCTTCAAAAAGCTCGGGCAGGATACACAAGTCTGGATGACAGTTTGGTTTTTTTCCCGGTCGTTTGTCGGTTTTGCGGGCGAACAGCGCACATATGCCCCATGAAAAAAGGGGCCTCTGGCCCCTTCCTTCTGGTGTTTACTTCCGGCCTTCAGCCGTTTCCGCCACCTTGTCAGTGCGTGCACACATGATGAAGTCGTTGCGGTGCAGGCCTTTGATCGAGTGGCTCCACCAGGTCACGGTGACCTTGCCCCATTCAGTCAGCAGCCCTGGGTGGTGGCCTTCGGCTTCGGCGATTTCGCCCACGGCATTGGTGAACGCCAAGGCGTGCTTGAAGTTCTTGAACAGGAACACGCGCTCCAGCTCCATGTGGCCGTCACGTACTTCGATGTTCCAGTCCGGGATTTCGCGGATCAGCTCGGCCAGCTCTTCGTCGGTGACTTTCGGCGCATCGGCGCGGCAGGCTTCGCAATGGGCTTGGTTCAAGGCATTCATGAGGTGTTTTCCGGTTCGAGTTGTTATCGGCAAGGTCGCTCAGGCAGCGACCTTGGGTGGAAACTTCGGTGCATGCAGACCCAGCTGCATGGCTTTATGGACCATGCCCATGATGTCCTCGTGGGCCAGGTCGAACAGGCGCTTCATGTTCGGCAGTACGAAATACACCGGTTGCAGAATGTCGATGCGGTAGGGCGTACGCATGGCCTCGATCGGGTCGAAGGCCTGGTGCTCAGGCTCGTCAGACAGACTGTAGACGGTCTCTTTCGGCGACGAGAGGATGCCACCACCATAGATTTTGCGGCCTTGCGCGGTTTCCATCAGGCCAAACTCGATGGTCATCCAGTACAAGCGTGCCAGGTACACACGTTGTTCCTTGGTCGCGGCCAGGCCGAGCTTGCCGTAGGTGTGGGTGAATTCGGCGAACCAGGGATTGGTCAGCAGCGGGCAGTGGCCGAAGATCTCGTGGAAGATATCCGGCTCTTGCAGGTAGTCCAGCTCTTCCGGGGTGCGGATGAAGGTGGCGACCGGAAAGCGCTTGCTGGCCAGCAATTCGAAGAAGGTCTGGAAGGGGATCAGCGCCGGAACCCGGGCAACCTGCCAGCCGGTGGTGGCACCCAGCACCTTGTTGATCTCGCCCAGTTGCGGAATGCGGTCATGCGGCAATTTCAGCTGGTCGATGCCGTCCAGGTATTCCTGGCACGCACGGCCTTCGATCACTTTCAGCTGGCGGGTGATCAGGGTGTTCCACACCGCATGCTCTTGCTGCGGGTAATCGATAAAACCATGCGCATCGGGCTCGCGTGCCACGTATTGCGTCTGTTTCATGAGGCTCTCCTGGTGAGGGCTTTTCTTGTTATGTGCAGGACATGCCTAAAGGAATATCCCTTCGCCAGAGGTTTTGCACGGGGGCGCGGATCGGCCGCGGAGTGTGCCGACGTCGGTTTTCGTAACGATAATTTTACAAAACTCGGCAAGTGTCGGAAAATTCGAGGCATCTGGCTGGCGGAAACACAGTTTTTGTCAGCTTATCTTTACGACTTTTCCGCGCTGTGTTGAAAAACATCAGCGCTTCGAGAGCCCTCATGCGTATCAAAGTCCATTGCCAGAACCGCATTGGCATCCTGCGCGACATCCTCAACCTGCTGGTGGAGTACGGCATCAACGTACTGCGCGGCGAGGTGGGCGGTGATCATGGCAACGCCATCTACCTGCACTGCCCGAACCTGATCAACCTGCAATTTCAGGCCCTGCGGCCGAAGTTCGAGGCCATTGCCGGCGTATTCGGCGTTAAGCGTGTGGGCCTGATGCCCAGCGAACGCCGGCACATGGAGCTGAATGCGTTGCTGGGGGCGCTGGACTTCCCGGTGCTGTCGATCGACATGGGCGGCAGCATCGTTGCGGCCAACCGTGCAGCCGCGCAGTTGCTTGGCGTGCGGGTTGATGAGGTGCCGGGCATGCCGCTGGCGCGCTACGTAGAAGACTTCGATCTTCCGGAGCTGGTGCGGGCCAACAAGTCGCGCATCAACGGCTTGCGCATCAAAGTCAAAGGTGATGTGTTTCTGGCCGATATCGCACCGCTGCAGTCCGAACACGATGACAGCGAGGCGCTGGCCGGCGCGGTGCTTACCCTGCACCGTGCCGACCGGATCGGCGAGCGTATCTACAATGTGCGCAAGCAAGAGCTGCGTGGCTTCGACAGCATCTTCCAGAGCTCGCGGGTGATGGCTGCCGTGGTGCGTGAAGCGCGGCGCATGGCGCCGCTGGATGCACCGTTGCTGATCGAGGGCGAAACCGGAACCGGCAAGGAGTTGCTGGCGCGTGCCTGCCACCTGGCCAGCCCGCGTGGGCAGTCGCCGCTGATGGCGCTCAACTGCGCCGGGCTGCCCGAGTCGATGGCCGAGACTGAGCTGTTCGGTTACGGCCCCGGGGCATTCGAAGGGGCACGGGCCGAAGGCAAGCTGGGGCTGCTGGAGTTGACTGCAGGCGGCACGCTGTTCCTTGACGGGGTAGGGGAGATGAGCCCGCGCTTGCAGGTAAAGCTGCTGCGCTTTCTGCAGGACGGCTGCTTCCGTCGGGTAGGTAGCGATGAAGAGGTCTACCTGGATGTGCGGGTGATTTGTGCAACCCAGGTCGATTTGTCCGAGTTGTGTGCCCGTGGCGAGTTTCGCCAGGACCTGTATCACCGGCTCAATGTACTGTCGCTGCACATTCCGCCTTTGCGCGAATGCATGGATGGTCTGGAGGGGTTGGTGCAGCATTTTCTCGATCAGGCCAGTCGGCAGATTGGCTGCGCCATGCCGCGCCTGGCACCGGCGGCAATGGACAAACTTGGGCAGTATCACTGGCCAGGTAATGTAAGGCAGTTGGAAAACGTTTTGTTCCAGGCGGTTTCGTTATGTGACGGCGGCGTGGTTAAAAGCGAGCATATTCGTTTGCCGGATTATGGCGTGCGGCAACCGTTGGGCGAGTTTTCGCTGGAAGGGGATCTTTCGCAGATAGTCGGGCGCTTTGAAAAGGCGGTGCTGGAAAGTTTGATGGGGGAGTTTCCCAGTAGTCGGGCCTTGGGCAAAAGACTGGGTGTTTCGCATACCACGATTGCCAACAAGTTGAGGGATTATTCGTTGGGCAAGTCGACTGATTAAATGGCTGTAAGTTAATAGCCTGTTAATCAGGTGGTGAATGCTTCGCGGGTGAACCCGCTCCTACAGGTACCGCGCCGTATTCATGGTGTGCGAGGTACCCGTAGGAGCGGGTTCACCCGCGAAGGGGCCCGCAGGGCCCCCAATTCACAAGGTATCAGCCGTTAGAGCAGCCGTTCCCCATCACGCGGTATTCGAGAATGTGCTTCTGGCCCTGGGAGTCCTCGTAGGTCATGCGGGCTGGCACGACTTCGCACACATTGGGCACTTCGCTCATGGAAATAACGCGGGCAATGTCCAGGTGCTGCGAGTAACTGTACTGTTCAACCGGAATCTGCTCGGCATCTTTGGCTTCGCCGGCCATTGCCGCGCCGCAAAGACTGCCAAGTACCAATACCAGTAAAGCTTTCATTTTCTATTTACCTGTCTAAGGTCGTGAGGGGGCACGCGGCGCTTATGGCGCCGCGAGTATTGCTAGTTTTAACTATCGGGATTAGATGGAGATTAACGCTTGCCTTCGTGGGGGCTGTTACCAGTTGTTAATCGCCTTGCCGTTGCTGGCGAGGTGAATTTTATGGCGCTGGCCAAGGCCGAAACAGTGGGTGTTTTGATAAAGTGTTTTGACAGAATCTGTAACAATCCTGTGGCAAACCCCTCGTTTTTTCGTCGGCAAGGCTGTAATGCCCGCGCCAGAGCGTTTTGCCGGAACGGGTGTACCAAATTACTACCAACGTCGAATGGCTTTTGTCGCTCTGGTACAGTTACAAACGGTTCCATACAAAAACAACTATTACACCGAGGTAACACAGATGAGTGCGGCTCCACTGTATCCCGTTCGTCCCGAGGTTGCGGCCACTACCCTGACCGACGAGGCCACCTACAAGGCCATGTACCAGCAATCGGTGATCAACCCGGACGGCTTCTGGCGCGAGCAGGCCCAGCGTATCGACTGGATCAAGCCGTTCACCAAGGTCAAGCAGACCTCCTTCGACGACCACCATGTCGATATCAAATGGTTCGCCGACGGCACTCTGAACGTTTCCTCCAACTGCCTGGACCGCCACCTTGAAGAGCGCGGTGACCAGTTGGCCATCATCTGGGAAGGTGACGACCCTTCCGAGCACCGCAACATCACTTACCGCGAGTTGCACGAGCAGGTCTGCAAGTTCGCCAACGCCCTGCGTGGCCAGGATGTGCACCGCGGTGACGTGGTCACCATCTATATGCCGATGATCCCCGAGGCGGTGGTCGCCATGCTGGCCTGTGCACGCATTGGTGCGATTCACTCGGTGGTGTTCGGTGGCTTCTCGCCCGAGGCGCTGGCTGGCCGTATCATCGACTGCAAATCCAAGGTGGTGATCACTGCCGACGAAGGCGTGCGTGGTGGCCGCCGTACCCCGCTCAAGGCCAACGTCGACCTGGCGCTGACCAACCCTGAAACCAGCAGCGTGCAGAAAATCATCGTGTGCAAGCGCACCGGTGGCGACATTGCCTGGCACCAGCACCGCGACATCTGGTACGAAGACCTGATGAAAGTGGCCTCCAGCCACTGCGCCCCCAAAGAAATGGGTGCTGAAGAGGCGCTGTTCATCCTTTATACCTCCGGCTCCACCGGCAAGCCGAAGGGCGTGCTGCACACCACAGGCGGTTACCTGGTTTACGCCGCGCTGACCCATGAACGGGTGTTCGATTACCGTCCGGGCGAGGTGTACTGGTGCACCGCCGACGTCGGTTGGGTCACAGGCCACAGCTATATCGTCTACGGCCCGCTGGCCAACGGCGCCACCACCTTGCTGTTCGAAGGCGTGCCGAACTACCCGGACATTACCCGCGTATCGAAGATCGTCGACAAGCACAAGGTCAACATCCTCTACACAGCGCCAACTGCCATTCGCGCCATGATGGCCGAAGGGCAGGCGGCTGTTGAAGGCGCCGACGGTTCCAGCCTGCGCCTGCTGGGGTCGGTGGGTGAGCCGATCAACCCTGAGGCCTGGAACTGGTACTACAAGACCGTCGGCAAGGAGCGTTGCCCGATCGTCGACACCTGGTGGCAGACCGAGACCGGCGGCATTCTGATCAGCCCGCTGCCTGGTGCCACCGGCCTCAAGCCGGGTTCGGCAACCCGCCCGTTCTTCGGTGTGGTGCCTGCCCTGGTCGATAACCTGGGCAACCTGATCGACGGTGCTGCCGAAGGCAACCTGGTAATCCTCGACTCCTGGCCGGGTCAGTCGCGTTCGCTGTACGGCGACCATGACCGCTTCGTCGACACCTACTTCAAGACCTTCCGTGGCATGTACTTCACCGGCGACGGTGCGCGCCGCGACGAGGACGGTTACTACTGGATCACCGGCCGTGTGGATGACGTGCTCAACGTGTCCGGCCACCGCATGGGCACTGCCGAAATCGAAAGCGCCATGGTCGCGCACTCGAAGGTTGCCGAGGCTGCAGTGGTTGGCGTGCCGCATGACATCAAAGGGCAGGGCATTTATGTGTATGTCACCCTCAATGCCGGCATCGAGGCCAGCGAGCAATTGCGCCTGGAGCTGAAGAACTGGGTGCGCAAGGAGATCGGCCCGATTGCTTCGCCAGATGTGATCCAGTGGGCGCCGGGGCTGCCGAAGACCCGCTCGGGCAAGATCATGCGCCGCATCCTGCGCAAGATTGCCACCGGTGAGTACGACGCCCTGGGCGATATCTCGACCTTGGCCGACCCGGGTGTGGTACAGCACCTGATCGATACCCACAAGGCGATGAACCTGGCTTCGGCCTAACCCCTTCCCGGCAATACCCCCTGCAGGAGCGGGCTTGCCCGCGAATGCGTCAGTTCAGGCTAAGCTGTCCCCTGACCTCACGCATTCGCGGGCAAGCCCGCTTTTGCATTGTTACCCGACAATCATCGGTTACTGTTCTGTCACCGGCCCCGCACAGGTTCGGGGCGCCAGGAAACAATTCCGGCCCGTTTCGGTGCATCGGAGTCAGCATTTTGTGCATCAAGGCACGCTGCACTTGCCGTCGTACAAGGCTTTGCCAATAATAGGCCCAGGAATTGCTAGGTCTATAGGTTCTATTTCTTGCGCCATTGCATATTCTGCACTGGCTGTCAACATCGCCCGCGGCGGTTTCAGGCGCTTCTATAAGTAGTTGTCGCTTTGAAGAAATATCGACTACCGGGCTGTCGTTAAAATGCCACTCACTCGCTCGTGGTATGCGGCCTTGGTCGAACCCTGCGCGGCTCGCGTTGTACTCATTCGCATATCGGGCAGCTGTTACCTGCCTTGTATTGCCCCGTACCGATGGAGTTACCTGATGAAGAAGCTCGCACTGCTTGGCGCCCTGGCGCTGTCTGTGTTTTCCCTGGTGTCGCAGGCTGCTGAAAAACCGCTGAAAATCGGCATCGAAGCTGCCTACCCACCCTTCGCCTTCAAGCAACCTGACGGCAGCATTGCCGGCTTTGACTACGATATCGGCAACGCGCTGTGCGAAGAGATGAAAACCAAGTGTACCTGGGTCGAGCAGGAGTTCGACGGCCTGATCCCGGCGCTGAAAGTGCGCAAGATCGACGCCATCCTGTCGTCCATGTCGATCACCGATGACCGCAAGAAGTCGGTCGACTTCACCAAGCGCTACTACCTGACTCCGGCGCGCCTGGTCATGAAGGACGGCACCACCGTCAGCGACAGCCTGGACGAACTGAAAGGCAAGAAGATCGGCGTGCAGCGCGGCTCCATTCACGACCGCTTCGCCAAGGAAGTGCTGGGCGCCAAGGGTGCCACCGTGGTGCCTTACGGCACCCAGAACGAAATCTACCTGGACGTCGCAGCTGGCCGCCTCGACGGCACTGTGGCTGACGCCACCCTGCTGGAAGATGGCTTCCTCAAGACTGACGCCGGCAAGGGCTTCGCGTTCGTAGGCCCGGCCTTCACCGACGCCAAGTACTTCGGTGACGGTATCGGTATTGCCGTACGCAAGGGTGACAAGGCCAATGTCGACCGCATCAACGCGGCGATCGACGCCATCCGTGCCAACGGCAAGTACAAAGAAATCGAAAGCAAGTACTTCAATTTCGACATCTACGGTCCAGACTCGAAGTAAGACGTCGGGTTTCACCTGTGCAATGGTGCAAACAGCAGAGGCTCTGAGGTTTGCACCATTTTTCATTCTCTAGGTCGAGGACCTCATCATGTTGAAAGGCTACGGGGCAGTCATCCTCGACGGGGCGTGGCTGACGCTACAGCTCGCCCTGTCGTCGATGGCCCTGGCCATCGTGCTCGGCCTGATCGGTGTGGCGCTGCGTTTGTCGCCAGTGCGCTGGTTGGCCTGGCTGGGCGATCTGTATTCCACGGTGATCCGTGGTATTCCGGACCTGGTCCTGATCCTGCTGATCTTCTACGGCGGGCAAGACATCATCAACCGGGTGGCGCCGCTGCTCGGCTATGAAGACTATATCGATCTGAATCCGCTGATTGCGGGTATCGGTACCCTGGGCTTCATCTTTGGCGCCTACCTCTCGGAAACCTTCCGCGGGGCCTTCCTGGGCATTCCCAAGGGCCAGGCCGAGGCGGGCGTGGCGTATGGCATGAGCCCTCGCCAGGTGTTCTTCCGTATCCAGGTGCCGCAAATGATTCGCCTGGCCATTCCGGGCTTCACCAACAACTGGCTGGTGCTGACCAAGGCTACTGCGCTGATTTCGGTCGTCGGTCTGCAGGACATGATGTTCAAGGCCAAGCAGGCGGCTGACGCCACCCGCGAACCCTTCACCTTCTTCCTGGCAGTGGCGGCGCTGTACCTGGTGCTGACCAGTGTTTCGCTGTTGGCCCTGAAGTATCTGGAGCGCCGCTACTCGGTGGGCGTCAAGGTGGCTGAACTATGATCTTCGACTACAACGTCGTCTGGGAAGCGCTGCCGATGTACTTCGGCGGCCTGCTGACCACCCTGAAACTGCTGGCGATTTCGCTTTTCTTCGGCCTGTTGGCAGCCATTCCGCTGGGCCTGATGCGGGTATCCAGGCAGCCGGTGGTCAACCTTGCTGCATGGCTGTACACCTACGTCATCCGTGGCACGCCGATGCTGGTGCAGCTGTTTCTGATCTACTACGGCCTGGCCCAGTTCGAGGCGGTGCGCGAGAGTATCTTCTGGCCGCTGCTGTCCAGCGCCACCTTCTGCGCCTGCCTGGCGTTCGGCATCAATACCAGCGCCTACACCGCCGAAATCATTGCCGGCAGCCTCAAGGCGACGCCGCATGGCGAGATCGAGGCTGCCAAGGCCATGGGGATGTCGCGCATGAAAATGTACCGCCGCATCCTGCTGCCTTCAGCACTGCGTCGGGCACTGCCGCAGTACAGCAATGAAGTGATCATGATGCTGCAGACCACCAGCCTGGCGTCGATCGTCACCCTGATCGACATCACCGGTGCTGCGCGCACGGTCAATGCCCAGTACTACCTGCCTTTCGAGGCCTATATCACGGCGGGCGTGTTCTACCTGTGCCTGACCTTCATCCTGGTGCGCCTGTTCAAGATGGCCGAACGCCGCTGGCTCGGCTACCTGGCGCCGCGCAAGCACTGACCGCTTTGTGAGAATCGACAGCATGTACAAACTCGAAGTCCAAGACCTGCACAAGCGCTACGGCAGCCACGAAGTGCTCAAGGGCGTGTCGCTGGCGGCCAAGGCCGGCGACGTCATCAGCATCATCGGCTCCAGCGGTTCGGGCAAGTCAACCTTCCTGCGCTGCATCAACCTGCTGGAGCAGCCGCACGCTGGCAAGATCCTGCTCAACAACGAAGAACTGAAGCTGGTCCCCGGCAAGGATGGCGCGTTGAAGGCTGCCGACCCGCGTCAATTGCAGCGCATGCGCTCGCGCCTGTCGATGGTGTTCCAGCACTTCAACCTGTGGTCGCACATGACTGCGCTTGAGAACATCATCGAAGCGCCCGTGCACGTGCTGGGCGTGAACAAGAAGGAAGCCCTGGAAAAGGCCGAGCACTACCTGGCCAAGGTGGGTGTTGCCCATCGCAAGGATGCCTTCCCCGGGCATATGTCGGGGGGTGAGCAACAGCGTGTGGCAATTGCCCGGGCGCTGGCCATGGAACCGGAGGTCATGCTGTTCGACGAGCCGACCTCGGCACTTGACCCTGAGCTGGTGGGTGATGTGCTGAAGGTGATGCAGGCGCTGGCCCAGGAAGGTCGGACCATGGTGGTGGTGACCCACGAAATGGGCTTTGCCCGCGAGGTGTCCAACCAGTTGGTGTTCCTGCACAAAGGCCTGGTGGAAGAAACCGGCTGCCCACGTGAAGTGCTGGCCAACCCGCAGTCGGAGCGCCTGCAGCAGTTCCTCTCCGGCAGCCTGAAGTAAAAGCTGCATTTTTGCACCAGAATAGGGCATGCTGCGCGGCGAGCGCAGCCTGACCCGGCGCACAGACTCGAACGACCTCAGGTTTCGGACCGCACCCTATGACCACCCAGCGAATCGGTTTTCTCATCTGGCCCAGCACCAGGCCTTTGACCCTGGCGTTGGCCGAGGAAGTGTTGCTGGTGGCGCAGCGTGTGCATCCGGATGTGGTCTACGAGTTGGTCTTCCTGCAGGCCGAGCCTGCGCAGGAAGGCGCCTGGCGGCTGCCGGGCGAGCCGTGGACCGGCCGCCTGGAGGGCTGCCACAAGCTCTTTCTGCTGGCCGACGAGCCGCCTGCGGCGATGGGGGCTGCCTTTTCAGCGGCGCTCAAGCAACTGGCGCGCAGTGGTTGCCTGATCGGTGGCCTGTCGGCCGGGGTGTATCCGCTGGCCATGCTGGGCCTGCTCGATGGGTACCGGGCAGCCGTGCACTGGCGCTGGCAGGATGACTTTGCCGAACGCTTCCCCAAGGTGATTGCCACCAGCCACCTGTTCGACTGGGATCGCGACCGACTGACCGCCTGCGGCGGTATGGCCGTGACCGACCTGCTGCTGGCAGTGCTGGCGCGCGATCACGGGGCGGAGCTGGCCGGGGCGGTGTCGGAAGAGCTGGTGGTAGAGCGCATCCGCGAGGGTGGCGAGCGCCAGCGTATTCCGCTGCAGAACCGCCTGGGCTCGAGTCACCCCAAGCTGACTCAGGCCGTTTTGCTGATGGAAGCCAACATCGAAGAGCCGCTGACCACCGACGAAATTGCCCAGCATGTGTGTGTGTCGCGTCGGCAGTTGGAGCGTATCTTCAAGCAGTACCTGAACCGCGTGCCCAGCCAGTACTACCTGGAGTTACGGTTGAACAAGGCGCGGCAGATGCTGATGCAGACCAGCAAGTCGATCATCCAGATCGGGCTGTCTTGTGGTTTCTCGTCGGGGCCGCATTTTTCCAGTGCCTACCGTAATTTCTTTGGTGCAACGCCGCGGGAAGACCGGAACCAGCGTCGCAGCAGCAGCCCGTTTGAATTGAGCTCGGCGCCGGCTGAAAAGGGCTGAGATTTCGGGTGGGTTCGGGGTGTAGGCCTTGAGGTTGGTGGTGGGGCGCAAATCGAGCGCCGCCCGCGCGGCGCATCGCGAGCGAAGCTCGCTCCTACATTTGTTGCAACGTGCCGAGCCTGTTACGCCATGGTTGCCAGCCTTTGTGCATGGCTTGAGCCTTACAAACAAGGCTGACAACCATGGCCTCACAGGCCTGGCCACGTTGCAACAAATGTAGGAGCGAGCTTCGCTCGCGATGCGCCGCGCGGGCGGCGCTCGATCTCCCCGTCAACACATCAACATCGCCGTACATCCCGCCCCCTCACAATCCTGTGTGAACACCCGTTCACCCAGCCCCCTCTCTCCCGTACACTGCGCGATTGCGACAGTGTTTGTCGCATTGCCGAAAGCCTTGTCAAAACTGGGTTTTGCGCTGTAACAAGTTGTCGCTTGGCCGCAAGGACAGGCGCGGATCAGTCCTTACAATCCCCCCATCGCTCGCCACTTCCAGGCCAGCGTTCCTCTTCAGGAGACTCAGATGTCCGTTGAGCAAGCCCCGGTGCAACGTGCCGATTTCGACCAGGTGATGGTCCCCAACTATTCTCCGGCGGCCTTCATTCCTGTGCGAGGCGAGGGTTCCCGTGTCTGGGACCAGTCGGGTCGCGAGTTGATCGACTTTGCCGGCGGCATCGCGGTCAATGCCCTGGGCCACTGCCACCCGGCACTGGTCAAGGCCCTGACTGAACAGGCCAACACCCTCTGGCACGTCTCCAACGTGTTCACCAACGAGCCGGCCCTGCGCCTGGCCCACAAGCTGGTGGACGCCACCTTTGCCGACCGCGCGTTTTTCTGCAACTCCGGCGCCGAGTCCAACGAGGCCGCTTTCAAGCTGGCCCGTCGTGTGGCGCATGACCGCTTCGGTCCGCAAAAGCACGAAATCATCGCCACCGTGAACAGCTTCCACGGTCGCACCCTGTTTACCGTCAGCGTGGGTGGCCAGCCGAAGTACTCCGATGGCTTTGGCCCGAAGATCACCGGTATCAGCCATGTGCCGTACAACGACCTGGAAGCGTTGAAGGCACAGATTTCCGACAAGACCTGCGCCGTGGTGATCGAGCCGATCCAGGGCGAGAGCGGCGTGGTGCCGGCCGACAAGGCCTACCTGGAAGGCGCGCGCAAGCTGTGTGACGAGCACAATGCGCTGCTGATCTTCGACGAAGTGCAGACTGGCGTGGGCCGTACCGGCTCGCTGTATGCCTACCAGCACTACGGCGTGACCCCGGACATTCTGACCAGTGCCAAGAGCCTGGGCGGCGGCTTCCCGATTGGCGCCATGCTGACCACCACCGAGCTGGCCAAGCACCTGGCCGTTGGCACCCACGGCACCACCTATGGCGGCAACCCGCTGGGCTGCGCCGTTGCCTGCGCGGTGCTGGATGTGGTCAATACCCCGGAAACCCTGGCCGGTATCAGGGCTAAGCACGAGCGCTTCAAAACCCGCCTGGAGCAGATCGGCCAGAAGTACAACCTGTTCAGCCAGGTGCGTGGCGTCGGCTTGCTGCTGGGCTGTGTCTTGACCGAGGCCTGGCAAGGCAAGGCCAAGGACGTGCTCAATGCTGCCGAGAAAGAAGGCGTGATGGTGCTGCAGGCCGGCCCGGACGTGGTCCGCTTCGCGCCAAGCCTGGTGGTTGAAGACGCTGACATCGACGAAGGCCTGGACCGCTTCGAACGCGCTGTGGCCACACTGACCAAAGGCTGATCCGCCAGCGGTCCTTTCGCCGGCCCCGGCGCAGCCTCAGCCCGAGGCTGAGCCGGGTCGGCGATACCCGATTCCAGTGCAGGTGCCTGGGTGCCTGCCGTTTTTCCGTGCCGACGTGAATGGCCCGTATTCCAAAGGAGTGACACCATGCTGGTGATGCGCCCCGCGCAAATGGCTGATCTGAACGACGTGCAGCGCATGGCTGCAGACAGCCCCATTGGTGTCACCTCGCTGCCGGACGACACTGCTCGTCTGGGCGACAAGATTGCCGCCTCTGAGACATCCTTCGCCGCCGAGGTCAGCTTCAACGGTGAAGAGAGTTACTTTTTCGTGCTCGAAGACAGTGAAACAGGCAAGTTGGCCGGCTGCTCGGCCATTGTCGCTTCGGCCGGCTACTCCGAGCCGTTCTACAGTTTTCGTAACGAAACATTCGTGCACGCCTCACGCGAGCTGAAGATACACAACAAGATCCATGTGCTGTCGCTGTGCCACGATCTGACCGGCAACAGCCTGCTGACCAGTTTCTATGTGGCGCCGGAGTTGGTGAACAGTGGCTGGGCCGAGCTCAACTCGCGCGGCCGACTGCTGTTCATGGCTGCGCACCCGGAGCGCTTTGCCGATTCGGTGGTGACCGAAATCGTCGGCTTCAGCGACGAGCAGGGTGAATCGCCGTTCTGGGATGCCATCGGCCGCAACTTCTTCGACCTCAACTATGCCGACGCCGAGCGCCTGTGCGGCCTGAAGAGCCGTACCTTTCTCGCCGAGCTGATGCCCCACTACCCGATCTACGTGCCGTTGTTGCCAGACCTGGCGCAGGAAGCCATGGGCCAGGTACATCCGCGGGCGCAGATCACCTTCGACATACTCATGCGCGAAGGCTTCGAGACCGAGCACTACATCGACATCTTCGACGGCGGCCCGACCCTGCATGCGCGCACCTCTGGCATCCGCTCGATCGCCCAGAGCCGGGTTGTACCGGTGAAGATCGAAGAGGCCCCGGTCAAAGGCGGGCGCCCGTACCTGGTGTGCAACGGCCTGTTGCAGGACTACCGCGCGGTGTTGCTGGACCTGGACTGGGTGCCTGGCAAGCCTGTCAGCCTGAGCGTGGCAGCAGCCGACGCGCTGGGCGTGGGTGAGGGCGCCAGCGTGCGCCTGGTCGCGGTTTGAGGTCTGGCAACAGACGTTTCGGGCTTGATGCGTTAGCAGAGTTTCGCGCCGGCCGATGCCGTCGCACAAGGAGATAGCATGATCGTTCGTCCTGTACGCAGCAGCGATTTGCCTGCGTTGATCGAATTGGCACGCAGCACCGGCACCACCGGGCTGACCACGCTGCCGGCCAACGAAGAGCGCCTGGGGCATCGCGTTGGTTGGGCGGAAAAAAGCTTTCGTGGCGAAGCCGAGCGTGGCGACACCGATTACCTGTTCGTGCTGGAAAACGACGAAGGCCTGGTGGTGGGCATCAGTGCCATCGCCGGCGCCGTCGGCCTGCGTGAGCCCTGGTACAACTACCGGGTCGGCCTGACTGTCAGCGCCTCGCAGGAGCTGAAGATCTACCGCGAAATCCCGACGCTGTTCCTGGCCAACGACCTGACCGGCAACTCAGAGCTGTGCTCGCTGTTCCTGCGCAGCGACTACCGCTCGGGCCTCAATGGCCGCCTGCTGTCGCGCGCGCGCATGCTGTTCATTGCCGAGTTCCCCGAGCTGTTCGGCAAGAAGATCATTGCCGAAATGCGCGGCATGTCTGACGAGCAGGGCCGTTCGCCGTTCTGGGAAAGCCTGGGCCGGCATTTCTTCAAGATGGAGTTCAGCCAGGCCGACTACCTCACCGGCGTGGGCAACAAGTCGTTCATCGCCGAACTGATGCCCAAGTTCCCGCTGTACACCTGCTTCCTGTCCGAAGCGGCGCGCAGTGTGATCGGCCGTGTGCACAAAGACACCGAGCCGGCGCTGGCCATGCTCAAGCAGGAAGGCTTCAACTACCAGGGCTACGTCGACATCTTCGATGCCGGCCCGGCCATCGAGTGTGACACTGCCAAGATCCGCGCCGTACGCGAGAGCCAGACCCTGGTGCTGGCGGTAGGTACGCCAGGCGATGACGCGACCCCTTTCATCATCCACAACCGCAAGCGCGACGACTGTCGCATCACTGCCGCACCTGCACGGTTGGCCGCCGGCACCCTGGTGGTCGACCCGTTGACCGCCAAACGCCTGCGCATGGGCGTTGGCGACAATGTCCGCGCGGTGCCGCTGTCGGCCAGCCGGGAGGCCCATTAAATGACCACGCATTACATCGCAGGCAATTGGCAGGCCGGCCAGGGCGAAACCCTGCAGTCGCTCAACCCGGTGACCCAGGCCGTGATCTGGCAAGGGCAGGGCGCTGACGCCAGCCAGGTCGACGCCGCCGTGCAGGCCGCGCGGCAGGCCTTTCCGGCCTGGGCGCAATTGAGCCTGGAGGCACGTATCGATGTGCTGGAGAAGTTTGCCGCGCAGCTGAAAGTGCATGCCGAGGCCATGGCCCAGTGCATTGGCGAGGAAACCGGGAAGCCGCTGTGGGAATCTGCGACTGAAGTCACCAGCATGATCAACAAGGTGGCGATTTCGGTACAGAGCTACCGCGAGCGCACCGGCGAAAAGAGTGGTCCTCTGGCCGATGCCACGGCTGTTCTGCGGCACAAGCCTCACGGCGTCGTGGCGGTGTTCGGCCCTTACAACTTCCCCGGGCACCTGCCCAATGGCCATATCGTGCCGGCGCTGCTGGCAGGCAACTGCGTGGTGTTCAAGCCCAGCGAGCTGACCCCCAAGGTCGCTGAGCTTACCGTCAACTGCTGGATTGCTGCCGGCCTGCCGGCGGGTGTGCTGAACCTGGTGCAGGGCGCACGCGAAACCGGTGTGGCGCTGGCCGCCAACCCAGGTATCGATGGCCTGTTCTTCACCGGCTCCAGCCGCACCGGCAACCTGTTGCATCAACAGTTCGCAGGCCGCCCAGACAAGATTCTGGCCCTGGAAATGGGGGGTAACAACCCGCTCGTGGTGGACGAGGTCAAGGACCTCGACGCGGCGGTGTATACCATTATCCAGTCGGCGTTCATTTCCGCCGGCCAACGCTGCACTTGCGCGCGGCGCCTGCTGGTGCCGCAAGGCGCCTGGGGCGATGCACTGATCGCGCGCCTGGTCGAGGTGTGCAAAACCATCACGGTGGGGGCGTTCGATGAACAGCCGGCGCCTTTCATGGGCTCGGTGATTTCGCTGCAGGCGGCTCGGGCGCTGCTTGCCGCCCAGGCCGAACTGGCTGCCAAAGGTGGCGTGAAACTGCTGGAAATGACTCAGCCGCAGGCCGATGCTGCACTGCTGACCCCGGGCATTGTCGATGTCACTGCCGTGGCTGACCGCCCGGACGAAGAGTTTTTCGGCCCGCTGTTGCAGGTGATCCGCTACGCCGACTTCGATGCCGCCATCGATGAAGCCAATAACACCCAGTATGGCCTGGCCGCCGGCTTATTGTCTGATTCGCGAGCCCGCTACCAGTACTTCTGGCTGCGCAGTCGCGCAGGCATCGTCAACTGGAACAAACAGCTGACAGGGGCTGCCAGCAGCGCGCCGTTCGGTGGCGTGGGAGCCAGTGGCAACCATCGCGCCAGTGCCTATTACGCAGCCGACTACTGCGCTTACCCCGTGGCTTCGCTGGAGACCGCCAGCCTTGCCTTGCCGGCGACCCTGACGCCGGGCGTCACCCTATAACAACAGGTCACGGAGCCTAGCCGATGAAATCCTATGAAGTGAATTTTGATGGCCTGGTGGGGCCTACCCACAACTATGGCGGCCTGTCTTACGGTAACGTGGCTTCGCAGAGCAATAGCCAGCAGGCGTCCAACCCGCGTGAGGCCGCGCGCCAGGGCCTGGCGAAGATGAAAGCGCTGGCCGACATGGGCTTCAAGCAGGGTGTTCTGGCGCCACAAGAGCGCCCGGACGTGGCGGCGCTGCGCCGCCTGGGGTTCAGTGGCAGCGATGCCGAAGTTATCCAGCGCGCCGCCCGCGAGGCCATGCCGTTGCTGGTGGCCAGTTGCTCGGCCTCGAGCATGTGGGTGGCCAACGCCGCAACAGTCAGCCCGAGTGCCGACACTGCTGACGGTCGCGTGCACTTCACCGCCGCCAACCTCAACTGCAAATATCACCGCAGCATCGAGCACCCGACCACCAGCCGCGTGCTGGGCGCCATGTTCAATGACGAGAAATACTTTGCCCACCACGCCGCGCTGCCTGCCGTGGCACAGTTCGGTGACGAGGGCGCGGCCAACCACACGCGCTTCTGCCGCGCCTATGGCGAGGCTGGCGTGGAGTTCTTTGTCTACGGCCGCAGTGCCTTTGACAGCCGTTACCCGGCGCCACAGAAGTACCCGGCCCGACAAACCCTGGAGGCCTCGCAAGCTGTGGCCCGGCTGCACGGCCTGAGCGATGACGGTGTGGTCTACGCTCAACAGAACCCGGCGGTGATCGACCAGGGTGTGTTCCACAATGATGTGATTTCGGTAGGTAACGGCGAGGTGCTGTTCTACCACGAGGACGCGTTTCTCGAGACCGACGCGGTACTTGGGCAGCTGCGAGCTAAACTGGCCAGCAAGGGTGGCAACTTCCAGGCCATCTGCGTGCCCAGGGCAGCGGTGGCGGTGGAGGACGCGGTGCGTTCCTACCTGTTCAACAGCCAGCTGCTCAGCCGCGAAGATGGTTCGATGCTGTTGGTCGTGCCGGAAGAGTGCCGCAACAACGAGCGGGTCTGGGCCTATCTGGGCCAGCTGACCAGCCAGGGAGGCCCGGTGAAGGAGGTCAAGGTGTTCGACCTCAAGCAAAGCATGCAGAACGGCGGCGGCCCGGCCTGCCTGCGTTTGCGCGTGGCTTTGAAGGAAGCGGAGCTGGCGGCGGTCAACCAAGGCGTTATCATGACGGCCACGCTGTATGACACGCTGCTGCAGTGGGTCGACAGGCACTACCGCGATCGCCTTGGCGAAGCAGACCTGGCTGACCCGCAACTGCTGGTGGAATGCCGTACGGCACTGGACGAATTGACCCAGATCCTGAAGTTGGGCTCGGTGTATCCGTTCCAACGCCAACCTTGAAGAGAGACTCTGTAATGACCGACGCCTTGCGCCTGATCCTCGAAGATGAAGACGGCACCCAGCTGGAAACCTCCTGCACCCGCTTTGCTGTGGTCTGGCAAGGCAAGGAAGTGTGGATTCAGCAGGATGGCCGTGGCCAGTTGCTGATCGGCGTGGATGTCGAGGAAGACGACACCGAGTATGCCAACTTGCTGCTGCGCCCGATGGCCACCAATCTGGTCAGCCTGCAGCTGGAAATGGAACCGGCAGAACTTGGCGAAGACGACGATCACGTTCATGGCCCTGACTGCGGTCACCACCACTAAGGAAGCACCTATGCTCGCCCTTGGCAAATTGCTTGAGCTGACCCTCACCGATCACGAACCGGCCGAGAAGACCCAAGTGACACCCAAGGGCGCGCGTTTGCGATGGCTGGGGGAGGGCGCGCTCGAAGTGCGCCCGGCCGAAAGCGACGATTGCGGGCTGGACTTGCTGTTGTCCGCCGGCATTCATGGCAATGAAACAGCGCCGATCGAATTGCTCGAGCGGCTGCTGCACGGCGTGGCCAACGGCAAGATCAGGCCCAGGGCACGGGTGCTGTTCCTGTTCGGCAACCCGGCGGCGATCCGCAAGGGCGAGCGCTTTATCGAACAGGACATCAACCGCCTGTTCAATGGCCGCCATGAGCTGTCCAGCGGTTTCGAAGCATTGCGTGCTGCCGAGCTGGAACAGTTCGCCCGGGTGTTCTTCAGCAAGCCGGGGCGCAACCGCCTGCATTACGACCTGCATACTGCCATCCGCGGTTCGAAGATCGAGCAATTCGCCTTGTACCCTTATAAAGAGGGACGCAAGCACTCCCGTCGCGAACTGGCGCGCCTGGCGGCGGCAGGTATGGAGGCGGTGTTGCTGCAAAGCAAGTCGTCCATCACCTTCAGCGCTTTCACCTACGAGCAACTTGAGGCTGAAGCTTTCACCCTGGAGTTGGGCAAGGCCCGTCCGTTCGGCCAGAACGAGCAGGTCAACCTCGACAAGCTCGAAGAGCGGCTGATCCGCATCATCGAGGCTACCGAGCCAGAGGAAGAAAGTTCGCTGGATGGCCTGCAGCTGTTCAGTGTTTCCCGCGAAATCATCAAGCACAGCGACAGCTTCCACCTGCACCTGCCGGCGGACATCGAAAACTTCTCCGAGCTGAGCAAGGGTTACCTGCTGGCTGAAGACTTGGCCGAGATGCGCTGGGTGGTCGAGGAGGAGGGTGCGCGCATCATCTTCCCCAACCCCAAGGTCAAGAACGGCTTGCGCGCCGGCATTCTGATCGTGCCGGATTCGGGGCAGCGCCTGGGGTAAGAGCGGTGTCGCCTGTTTCGTGGGTGACCCCGCTCCTACGAGATATGTGCAAGGTCTCAATGTGGTGCCGTGCCCGTAGGAGCGGGTTTACCCGCGAAACAGGCGACACAGTTTCGGATCCTATCCTTGATGAAAACCCTTTAATTCACCGCCTGTTCCATTTTCCCCTCCCTTGAGCGGTAATTGGCTTGCCAGTGGCGAAACACAGGATTTAGCATCCGGTCATGTCGTTTTCGTTTGCATAGCCCGAAAAACCGTCCAAACGATGGCTTCTATCGTATAAACACACTGCATCGAGACTGCAGGACCGATATAATGCGGCCCTTTGCCGTCGTTTCGTCGACGCGTTTGCCCAACAGGGCCGCCGTTTCCGTGGAAGAACCTATGAAAAGCGCAGAAATCCGTGAAGCCTTCCTTCGCTTCTTCGAAGAGCAGGGACATACCCGAGTCGCCTCCAGTTCGCTGATCCCGAACAACGACCCGACCCTGCTGTTCACCAACGCAGGCATGAACCAGTTCAAGGACTGCTTCCTCGGTGCGGAGAAGCGCGCCTACACGCGTGCTGTCAGCAGCCAGAAGTGCGTGCGTGCCGGTGGCAAGCACAACGACCTGGAAAACGTCGGTTACACCGCGCGTCACCACACCTTCTTCGAAATGCTGGGCAACTTCAGCTTCGGCGACTATTTCAAGCGCGACGCCATTACCTTTGCCTGGACCTTCCTGACGTCTGAGCAGTGGCTGAACCTGCCCAAGGAAAAGCTCTGGGTCACCGTCTACGCCACCGACGACGAAGCCTACGACATCTGGACCAAGGAAGTCGGCGTGCCGGCCGAGCGCATGGTGCGCATCGGCGATAACAAGGGCGCCCCGTACGCCTCCGACAACTTCTGGACCATGGGCGATACCGGCCCGTGCGGCCCGTGCACCGAGATTTTCTACGATCACGGCCCGGATATCTGGGGTGGTCCACCTGGCTCGCCAGAAGAAGACGGTGACCGCTACATCGAGATCTGGAACAACGTCTTCATGCAGTTCAACCGCACTGCCGACGGTGTGTTGCACCCGCTGCCAGCGCCGTCGGTGGACACCGGCATGGGCCTGGAGCGTGTCAGCGCCGTGCTGCAGCACGTGCATTCGAACTACGAGATCGACCTGTTCCAGAACCTGCTGGCTGCCGCAGCCAAGGCCATCGGTTGCAGCAATGACGGCCAGGCTTCGCTGAAAGTGGTCGCCGACCACATCCGTTCGTGCGGCTTCCTGATTGCCGACGGCGTGCTGCCGTCCAACGAAGGCCGTGGCTACGTGCTGCGCCGCATCATTCGCCGCGCTTGCCGTCACGGCAACAAGCTGGGCGCCAAGGGCAGCTTCTTCTACCAGATCGTTGCCGCACTGGCCGCTGAAATGGGCGAAGCCTTCCCGGAGCTGAAGAGCCAGCAAGCGCACATCGAGCGCGTGCTCAAGGCCGAAGAAGAGCAGTTTGCCAAGACCCTGGAGCAGGGCCTGCGCATCCTCGAGCAAGACCTGGCCCAGCTGAAAGGCGACGTGGTACCGGGCGACGTGGTGTTCAAGCTGTACGACACCTATGGCTTCCCGATGGACCTGACTGCCGACATCGCTCGTGAGCGTGAGCTGACCATCGACGAAGCCGGCTTCGAGCGTGAAATGGACGCCCAGCGTGAGCGCGCCCGCTCCGCCAGCGCCTTCGGCATGGATTACAACAGCCTGGTCAAGGTCGACAGCGCCACCGAGTTCCTCGGTTACGACGCCACCGAGGGCCAGGGCAAGATCATCGCCCTGTACAAGGACGGCCAATCCGTTGACCAGCTGGGTGAAGGCGAGGAGGGCGTTGTGGTGCTCGACCGCACGCCGTTCTACGCCGAGTCCGGTGGTCAGGTGGGTGATACCGGCTTCTTGCAGGCTGGCGCTGCACGCTTTGACGTGCGCGACACCACCAAGACCGGCGGTGCCTTCCTGCACCACGGCGTGGTGGCCAGCGGTGCGCTGGTGATCGGTTCGCCCGTCGAGGCCAAGGTCGATGCCGACGTACAGCACGCCACCTCGTTGAATCACTCCGCTACCCACCTGCTGCACGAAGCATTGCGCCAGGTACTGGGCGAGCATGTACAGCAGAAGGGCTCGCTGGTCGACAGCCAGCGCCTGCGTTTCGACTTCAGCCACTTCGAAGCGGTGAAGCCGGAGCAGATCAAGCAGCTGGAAGACATCGTCAACCGCGAGATTCGCAAGAATACCCCGGTTGAAACCGAACTGACCGACATCAAAACTGCCAAGGCCAAAGGCGCAATGGCGCTGTTCGGCGAGAAATACGGCGACACCGTGCGTGTGCTGAGCATGGGCGGTGATTTTTCGGTGGAATTGTGCGGCGGTATCCACGCCAAGCGCACCGGTGACATCAGCCTGTTCAAGATCATCAGCGAAGGCGGCGTAGCCTCTGGCGTGCGCCGTATCGAAGCCGTAACCGGTGCCGCTGCGCTGGCTTACCTGAACGCTGCCGAAGAGCAGGTCAAGGAAGCCGCGCAACTGGTCAAGGGTAACCGCGACAACCTGATCGACAAGCTGTCGGCTGTGCTTGAGCGCAACCGCCAGCTGGAGAAGCAGCTGGAACAGCTGCAGGCCAAGGCCGCCAGCGCCGCCGGGGACGATCTCTCCAACGCGGCTGTTGAGGTCAAGGGTGCCAAGGTCCTCGCCGCCCGCCTGGATGGGCAGGATGGCAAGGCCCTGCTGGCCCTGGTCGATCAGCTGAAAAACAAGCTCGGCCACGCAGTGATCCTGCTGGGCAGCGAGCATGAGGGCAAGGTTGTGCTGGTGGCCGGCGTGACCAAGGACCTCTCCAGCCAACTCAAGGCTGGCGATCTGATGAAACAAGCCGCTGCGGCGGTGGGTGGCAAGGGCGGCGGCCGTCCGGACATGGCCCAGGGTGGTGGCGTCGACGTCGCTGCGCTGGACCAGGCCCTGGCGCTGGCCGTGCCATTCGCAGAGCAGGGACTTTGAGATGAAGGGGTGGATGGTCCAGTGGTCACACAGGTCACTCCCGTCCACCCCTTCATGTTGGATTGTTTTTTGGGGCCCTGTATGGGCTGAGGCACCATTGAAATGGCGTTGATCGTACAGAAATTTGGCGGCACCTCTGTCGGTTCCATCGAGCGGATCGAGCAGGTAGCCGAAAAGGTCAAGAAACACCGTGAAGCGGGCGACGACCTGGTGGTTGTGCTGTCGGCCATGAGCGGTGAAACCAATCGCCTGATCGACCTGGCCAAGCAGATCACCGATCAGCCGGTTCCTCGTGAACTGGACGTGATCGTGTCGACGGGTGAGCAGGTCACCATTGCCCTGCTGACCATGGCCTTGATCAAGCGTGGTGTGCCAGCGGTGTCCTACACCGGCAACCAGGTGCGTATTCTCACCGACAGCTCGCACAACAAGGCGCGCATTCTGCAAATCGACGACCAGAAGATTCGTGCCGACCTCAAGGAAGGCCGCGTGGTCGTGGTTGCAGGCTTCCAGGGCGTCGACGAGCACGGCAGCATCACTACCCTGGGTCGTGGTGGCTCTGATACCACCGGCGTGGCCCTGGCGGCGGCGCTGAAGGCTGATGAGTGCCAGATTTACACTGATGTTGATGGCGTCTACACCACCGACCCGCGCGTCGTGCCACAGGCTCGTCGCCTGGAGAAGATCACCTTCGAAGAGATGCTGGAAATGGCCAGCCTCGGTTCCAAGGTGCTGCAGATCCGTTCGGTGGAGTTCGCCGGCAAGTACAACGTTCCGCTGCGCGTGCTGCACAGCTTCAAGGAGGGTCCGGGTACCCTCATTACCATTGATGAAGAGGAATCCATGGAACAGCCGATCATTTCCGGTATCGCCTTCAACCGTGATGAAGCAAAGCTGACCATTCGCGGCGTGCCGGATACCCCGGGCGTGGCTTTCAAGATCCTCGGCCCGATCAGCGCTTCGAACATCGAAGTCGACATGATCGTGCAGAACGTTGCTCACGATAACACCACCGACTTCACCTTCACCGTGCACCGCAACGAGTACGAGAAGGCGCAGAGCGTGCTGGAAAACACTGCGCGCGAAATCGGTGCCCGTGAAGTGATCGGCGACACCAAGATCGCCAAGGTCTCGATCGTTGGCGTCGGCATGCGTTCGCACGCCGGTGTTGCCAGCTGCATGTTCGAAGCCCTGGCCAAGGAGAGCATCAACATCCAGATGATCTCCACTTCCGAGATCAAGGTTTCGGTGGTGCTCGAAGAGAAGTACCTGGAGCTGGCCGTACGCGCGCTGCATACCGCGTTCGATCTGGATGCTCCTGCCCGACAGGGCGAGTAAGGCGCTGCCTGGAAGGGCGCGGCTTGCCGCGCCCTTCGCGTTTCTGCTCGCCGCGCAGGTCCTGTCCTGCCTTGTGCGGCGAGTAACCGGGGCCATGGTCGTCGTCCGCGACCCGGGCCCGATATCCAAGACTGTTACCCCTGAATGTTTTGCGTAAGGAGAAAGCTATGTTGATTCTGACTCGTCGGTGCGCCGAGAGCCTGATCATTGGAGACGGCGAGATCACCGTGACGGTGCTTGGCGTCAAAGGCAACCAGGTGCGTATTGGCGTGAGCGCCCCGAAAGAAGTGGCAGTTCACCGCGAGGAAATCTACCTGCGGATCAAGAAGGAGAAGGATGAAGAGCCAAGCCTTTAATTTTTTTGAAGTTTTTTTCAAAAAAAGGGTTGCAAAGGTGAAAGAGGTTCTTTAATATTCGCCTCGTGTTGCGGTGAGGTGGCCGAGTGGCCGAAGGCGCTCCCCTGCTAAGGGAGTATACCTCATAAGGGTATCGGGGGTTCGAATCCCCCCTTCACCGCCATTATTTGCGTAGGGCGCTGTAAACGGTAGGAACGCTAAGTAGTTGTTTTATAACGAAAAGCTTCTTGCAAAAATGTTTCAGCGACCTATAATGCGCGGCAAGACACGGACTCATAGCTCAGCTGGATAGAGTACTCGGCTACGAACCGAGCGGTCGCAGGTTCGAATCCTGCTGAGTCCGCCACTTTTGAAGTGGCTTTGTTTGCAAGGCTGCTTCAATCAACCAGCGGTATCTGGTCTAAAACTGCCAATTGCGGACTCATAGCTCAGCTGGATAGAGTACTCGGCTACGAACCGAGCGGTCGCAGGTTCGAATCCTGCTGAGTCCGCCACTTTCTTGAAGTGGTTCTGCTTGCAAAGCCATTTCAGTCAACCAGCGGTAATCTGGTTTAAAACTGCCAATCGCGGACTCATAGCTCAGCTGGATAGAGTACTCGGCTACGAACCGAGCGGTCGCAGGTTCGAATCCTGCTGAGTCCGCCACTTTCTTGAAGTGGTTCTGTTTGAAAAGCCATTTCAGTAAGCCAGTGGTAACCTGGTCTAAAACTACCATCACGGACTCATAGCTCAGCTGGATAGAGTACTCGGCTACGAACCGAGCGGTCGCAGGTTCGAATCCTGCTGAGTCCGCCATACCCCATCAAAAAGCCCGCTCAATAGAGCGGGCTTTTTGTTTGTGCGCCAATGAATTCTTGAGCCTGTCGATCTACGCTCTTCTGTAATGATTGCGGTGTAGTCTTGAGCCGCTGAGCGGCCTCAAAAATCAAATGTGCTTTCCCATCCACAACAATCGTCGCACTGATAGCTTCACGCGTTGTCCCAGCTTTATCGCGCAAACGATTGTTCTGGCCAAAAATTTAAGCGATCTGACAGCTTTAGCAGTGTATGATTGCGCCCGTCAGCCCCGCCGGGGCTTGTGGAAAACCACCATGGACTTACCCAGTAGTTACTCGCTAACACGATTCATACAGAAAGATCTGACCGATTGATTCCCTCGGCGTGCTCCGCTGCTGGGAGTGGAGTTCGCCTATGACCGAAGTAGAAGTTAAAAAAGCGCAAGAAAGCCTGCAGGATCGCCTGGCCCAGGTGGTCGAACTGCTGCAGCGTCAGCGCATGGTCGAAGACCTGACCCATCGCCAGGAAGGCGCGCACAACGACCTGGTCGAAAACCTGGTCCACCGCCAGAACCTCGTCGAGCTGCAGCGCAAGCTCGATGACCTGCACCCCGCCGACATCGCCTACATCCTCGAAGCCTTGCCCCTGGAAGATCGCCTGACGGTCTGGCAGCTGGTGCGCTCGGAGCGCGATGGCGACATCCTGCTGGAAGTTTCCGATTCGGTTCGCCAATCGCTGATCGCCGACATGGACGATCACGAGCTGCTGGCTGCCGCCAAGGAGATGGACGCCGACGAACTGGCCGACCTCGCCCCAGAGCTGCCGCGTGACGTTGTTCACGAGCTGATGGAAACCCTCGATGCCCAGCAACGCGAGCGGGTGCGTTCGGCGCTGAGCTACGACGAGGAGCAGGTTGGTGCGCTGATGGACTTCGAGATGGTCACCATCCGCGAAGACGTCAGCCTGGAAGTGGTGCTGCGCTACCTGCGCCGCCTGAAAGAACTGCCGAACCACACCGACAAATTGTTCGTGGTCGATTACGACGGCATCCTCAAGGGGGTATTGCCGATCAAGCGCCTGCTGGTCAACGACCCGGAGAAGAAGGTGGCGGAGGTCATGGCGACCGACCCTGTCTCCTTCCAGCCCGAGGAAGATGCCTACGATGCAGCGCAGGCTTTCGAGCGTTATGACCTGGTATCCGCCCCGGTGGTGGACAAGAGCGAACGCCTGATCGGCCGTCTGACCATCGACGAAATGGTTGACCTGATCCGTGAGGAAAGCGAGAGCGAAGTCCTCAACATGGCGGGTCTGCGTGAAGAGGAAGATATTTTCGCCTCGGTCTGGCGTTCGTTCCGCAACCGTTGGGCGTGGCTGGCAATCAACCTGATTACCGCCTTTGTTGCTTCGCGAGTGATCGGGTTGTTCGAAGGTTCGATTGAAAAGCTGGTGGCGTTGGCTGCGTTGATGCCGATCGTTGCGGGTATTGGTGGCAACTCTGGTAACCAGACCATCACCATGATCGTCCGCGCCATGGCCCTGGACCAAGTGTCGCCAGGCAATACCAGCCGCTTGATGCGCAAGGAGTTGGCGGTGTCGCTGATCAACGGCCTGGTTTGGGGCGGAGTCATTGGTGCAGTGGCTTTCTGGCTGTATGGCAGCTGGTCGCTGGGGGTGGTGATGACCGCAGCGATGACCTTGAACTTGTTATTGGCGGCGCTGATGGGCGTGCTGATCCCGATGACCTTGGCCCGCTTGGGGCGCGACCCTGCGATGGGGGCGAGTGTGATGATCACTGCTGTGACCGACAGCGGTGGTTTCTTCATCTTCCTTGGGCTGGCCACGCTGTTCCTGTTGTAAGCCAATCCTCCCTGTGGGAACAATCCCGCAGGGAAATGGCCTTGCTGCCAGTCAGACGCCCACAAAAAAGCCAGCTTACGCTGGCTTTTTCGTGTTCGCTGCAGCCCTCAGGAGGCGTCTGCGGCCATTTCCACATCGTGAGCGATGAGGGCGACCAAGGCGTTCTGCTGGCGGTGGGACAGTTGGCGGAAACGCTGCAGCAACTCGCGCTCATGCAGGGACAGTTCAGGGCTGTCCAGGCGCATGCTCAGTTCGTCACCCAGCGCACCTTCCTGGATAAGGCTCTGTTCCAGGCGTGCAATGATCTCGGAGTTCATGCTGCGGTGGTGGTTGCGTGCTACCTCGGCAATGCGCTCACGCATTCCGTCAGGCAGGCGGACGACGAACTTGTCAGCAGTGCGGCTCGAATAAATAGCCTGTTTCATTGGGCGCATATAAATTGACCAGAGTTTGGTTCAGGGGAAGCGGTTCTCAAATTGGCCGCACGGGATGGAAGTACGACCGTGGCGACGACAAAATGTTCAACCGCCAGTGAAAAATGGATGCTCATCTTGCCTCATGGTCGCCGTTTGCTTGGCGTCAATTATGTGACAAATAGTGATCCGGATAAAGGCTTTATGCCAGTACCAATTATCAGAAATGAGCACTGGTTTGAAAAGTTTTACATGCTCTGGCTAGCCTGGCCGTCAGTCTTTTGCCGTCAACAATCGGTAAAACGCAGAAAAATGCCCAGAAAAGCCCTAGAATGCGCCGGTTCCCTCTATAGAGCATAGTGGCTATGCAACATGACGCAAGCGACCGCCGATCAGGGACGGGCCGGTTGATATTTCTGGTTGGGCCGTCGGGTTCCGGGAAAGATTCCCTGATCGACGCGTCGCGTGAGCAACTGGCCGCCGCCGGGGTAGAAATTGCCCGCCGGGTCATCACCCGTTCGGCCGAAGCCAAGGGCGAAGCTGCCCAAGGGGTCACGCCTGAGCATTTTGATACCTTGCGTGCGCAGGGTGCGTTTGCCATGCACTGGCGGGCCAATGGCCTAGACTATGGCATACCCCGGCAGGTGGACCAGTGGTTGGCGGCGGGGAGGGCAGTGCTGGTGAATGGCTCGCGGGCTTATCTGCCAGAGGCCCGTCAGCGCTATCCGGATTTGTTGGCCGTGTTGGTCGAGGTCAAGCCTGAGGTGCTGCGCCAGCGCTTGCTGGCCCGGGGGCGGGAAAGCGCAGAAGAAGTGGAACAGCGCCTGGCGCGCAGCGCACGCTTGCAAGCTGCAGCCGACCCGTCGGTGCATGTGCTGGATAATTCTTCCACACTGGAGGCGGCGGTCGCCGCATTCGTTTCGCTGCTTCGCGATCAGGGCGTACTACCGCGGGGATAGCAGCGCAGAAAAGGATTACGCGAAAAAGCCCAGTTCAGGCATGACAAACGCCAGCATGCTGGTTAACATGCTGGCCATCCCGCTGTGCAGCGCTCGCTGCCGGTCGTAGCGTCTCAGTAGCTCAATTGGATAGAGCATCCCCCTCCTAAGGGGAAGGTTGCAGGTTCAAATCCTGCCTGGGACGCCATATAATTCAAGGCCTCCAGCCGTTTTAGCAAGTGGTGACCGGCATTCAAAGTGAGTTTTAGTAACTACTTTGGTAACTACTTTGCCATTGGTTAAAATTTGATCAGTGGCCATCGGTCATGCACCCAGCCCTGCTCCGCAGGCGCCTCGGTCGTGATCACATAGACTTTCTGCTGCTCACCATCGCCGATCACAAGCCCCTCAATCGCCTGGCCAGGCTCTAGGTCGAACCAGTGACTGATCTTCTGTTCGTCCTTCTCCATGAACCTCAACGCTGGTATGTAGACCCGCGTCGGTCCGTACTTCTCCCATCGCCCATCTTCGATTGAGCTGAGTCTCGCCCAGCCGCCCGCAGGGCCTTTGCCTGGTTGTTCTCTGCGCCTGCCCCAGGGCACCCATATGACTTCCTGGCATTCACTACTGAGAACGGGCATGGCAGCTCTGGGATTCGGGAAATAGATCTTCAACTGCTCACCAGTCCTGGTGTACTGACCGGAAATTTCTACGCCGCCACACATCGCTGTACCTCTTGGCTATCCGAAAAATCTCACTATACTGTTTATCTATACAGTATTTTAGAGTGCCTCGATGAATACAGCATTTTCAACACCGGGCCGCCGCATCGAGCGTCTCTGTCTCTCTCCGGAAAAGCTCAAGATCACCGGCTTCCAGTCGCCAGCTGGCGATCATGAGCAGGGACCGCTCAGCATCGACGAATTCGTTGGCCTTGGCGCACCGCACATCTGGCTTTGGATCGCCGACAGCGATGCTCTTGCAGGCCTCGGCATCAACCAAAATGATGTGCTCGTCGTGAACCGCACCGGCCTGGCCGCTCCAGGGCGTGCTGCAATCGTCATCATCGACAGTGAGTTCAAGCTCTGCTCGATACTCACTGACGCTGAGAAAAAGCGGTCCCTGGTCACGATAGACCGCCAGGGCGAGTGCCAGCACATCGCCGGACAGGATGAAGTGGTGCTTTGGGGAATCGTTGATTTCTTGTTCCGAGACCTACGCCCATGACTAAACGTGTGTACGCGCTGATCGACTGCAACAGCTTCTATTGCTCGTGCGAGCGAATCTTCCGCCCCGAGCTTGCGACAACGCCGATAGTGGTCTTGAGCAACAACGACGGCTGCGTCATCGCCCGTACGAGTGAAGCCAAAGCGCTTGGCATAGCCATGGGAGCGCTTTTCTTCGAAATCCGTGGTCAACTTCGTAAGTCCGGTGTTCAAGCTTTTTCGAGCAACTACGCGCTCTACAGCGACGTGTCTAACAAAGTCATGCGATGCATTCACGGCCAAGTGCCGGATCTGGAGCAGTACAGCATCGACGAGTGCTGGGCAGACCTGACAGGCCTGCCAGGTGATCTGGCAACAATCGGGAAAGCTATCAAAGAGCGCGTCTGGGGCGAATGTGCGATGCCGGTAGGCGTGGGTATCGGTCATACCAAGACACTCGCCAAACTCGCGAATTTCGCTGCAAAGAAATGGCAGAAAACTGGTGGAGTGGTTGATCTGACCGACCCGGTTCGCTGTGACAAGCTGCTGAAGATCGCGCCAGTGGATGAAGTGTGGGGTATCGGTCGCCGGCTCTCGAAGACGCTCCAGGCGATGAGCATAAACACGGCTTGGGATCTCGCTCATGCCGATCTGGCAGTGATCAGACAGACGTTTGGACGCGTCCTGGAACGCACGGCGAGGGAGCTGCGAGGTGAAGAATGGCTGTGCATGCACCAGGCGCCCGACCTCAAAAAAGAGATTTGCAGCTCGAAGATGTTCGGCCAGAAACTGCGGAGCATCGAGCCGATCCGGGAGGCATTGGCCAGCTACGTCGCCCGCGCTGCCGAAAAGCTTCGGGAGCAGGGCAGTCTGGCCGAGGAAATGGTCATCAGCTTGCAGACCTCGGGATTCGTCGAAGACAGAGAGCGCTATTTCAACAGCGCCAGGTGCATCCTTCCCTACCCAACAAATGACACCCTCCTGATGACCCAGGCCGCAAACCAAGCCCTATTACGCATATTCAGGAATGGGTACGCGTACTCGAAGGTTGGCGTTTTGCTGACAAAACTGGTGCAAAGCGATGAGTACACGCCGGATCTGTTTGCTGAGTCGCCGAGAAGGAACAATGCGAAGCTCATGGAGACGATTGATCTGCTCAACCAGCGCTTTGGGCGAGGAGCGGTGAGGGTGGGGACGGTGTGGCCGGATGGGAGGGCATGGGAGATGAAGAGAGAGATGCTGTCGCCTGCGTATACGTCCAGCTGGCGGGAGCTGCCGAGGGTGAGCTAGGTGAATACGCTTTCCCCTGACTTGGCATTGATGAAAAGGTGACTAATCTGTATAAAAATACAGTGTTTCGCGTCCGGCGAAGGAAGACAGTTGCCGGCTCAAATGCTAAGGTGTCGCAGCTTTTTTTTGGGGATAAATCATGAGTTTTTCAGCTGTAGAATCTAGCGATGTTGTTGACAAGGAATACCGCAGCGCCGCTGCTAGTGAAGTCGATACAGGCGATGATTTTG
The DNA here is from genome assembly GCF_043105275.1 of Pseudomonas sp. TYF_14. Classification (NCBI taxonomy): domain Bacteria; kingdom Pseudomonadati; phylum Pseudomonadota; class Gammaproteobacteria; order Pseudomonadales; family Pseudomonadaceae; genus Pseudomonas; species Pseudomonas sp. TYF_14. The sequence goes on along the minus strand of NZ_JBICLK010000089.1, from coordinate 54,934 downwards.
CGGTGTTGAGAAACGTGGATCTCTTTGCCGGTGCTGGTGGCATTTCGTGCGGATTGGGCATGGCTGGCTTCAAGCCCCTGCTGGCGAATGAGTTGGTTGATCAGTACGCCAAGACGTATCAGCGCAATCATCCTGATACCAATTTGGTTGTCGGTGATGTGAGAGAGGTCAGCGAGTCAGATATCAAGCAGCGCTTGGGAGTTTCTGCTGGCGATGTGGATCTCTTGGCGGGAGGGCCGCCTTGCCAAGGTTTCTCAGTAAACGCGCCAATCCGAAGCCTTGATGATGACCGCAATCATCTGTTCAAGGATTTCATCCGGGTAGCCGAAGCACTCCTGCCGAAAGCCGTAATGATTGAGAACGTACCGGGAATGGTGTCTCTCGGGCGGGGTACTGTTGTTGAGCAGATCTACCTGGAGCTTGAAAGGCTTGGGTATACGGTTCGGCACAAAATCCTGTTTGCGGGTCATTATGGCGTTCCTCAGATGCGCTTCCGTACGATCTTCATCGGAATCAGAAAGCCAAATGCCTACATAGAATTCCCGGAGCCGGAGTTCAACGCCCGTGCGACTGCCAATTTTACCGGTGCCAAGGAGCTGTGTATCCAGGTGCCACCGCTTTTTGCTGAAACGCTAAAAAAGCATACTGGCGTATGGGATGCGATATCTGATCTGCCTGAACTCAGCAACGGGCATAGCGTTGATGACATTCGGCAATATGCGACAAAGCCAACGGGATGGTATCAAGAGCTGATGCGCAGCAGATCAAATGATTTGCAGAACCATGTGTGTGCCGGAATTGGGAAGGTCAACCTTGATCGTCTTCAGCACATCCCACAGGGCGGTAGCTGGCGCGACATTCCGTTTGACATGCTTCCTGCTGGTCTGAAGCGTGCCCGGCGCAGTGATCATACCAAGCGCTATGGGAGGCTGCACCCAGATGGCCTATGCTCCACCATTTTGACGAAGTGCGATCCACATTGGGGTAGCTTTTTCCACCCCACCCAAGACAGAATCATATCTGTCAGGGAAGCAGCTCGTATCCAGTCGTTCCCTGATGATTACGTGTTCACAGGGAACGTCACCCAACAGTATGAGCAGGTCGGTAATGCAGTGCCGCCACTGCTCGCACGGGCGATGGGTAATAAGGTGAGAGAACTGCTTAAGATAAATTTCAATGGCGGTAAGACCGAGAAACGACATAGTTGAAATATTTGGCTATGCGCCTGATGACCTTTCTCCAGTAGCAAGGCAAGCTTGGACGAATCGACACTGCATATTCACAAATGCACCATGCACCAAAACAAATCACGATGGTAGTGAGGTGTATGGTGCATGTAGTGTTACGTCTATGGGGGAAGATTGTGTAATTTGCCCCAATAGATTATATGCAGGCAACTATCAGATATTAGTAGATGTAGCACAGGATGCTTTTGGTGCTGGCCTGCGAGTGCTTACTTACAATGAATACGTGAGACTTAGACAAGCAGGCGATAATGGCACGTACGTAGTTGCCTTGGGGCAGAAGTCGGGGAAAGAGGTTAAGCTCGGACGTCAACTTTCCATGGATTGGGTTTTGGCAAAAGTACAGGGGCGAACTCTATTAGGGTATGTCGGTGTTGAAGTGCAAAGTATCGACATTACTGGTAACTATAGAGATAACTGGGCGTCATATCGTGATCTTCCCTATGATCCAACCGCACCAATCCATGCTTCTGGGCATGGAATGAATTGGGCAAACGTCCACAAGCGCCTCATTCCTCAATTGATTAGGAAAGGGTTAATTTACTCTAGATCTAATCATGTGGCCTCTGGTCTATATTTTCTTCTTCCAGAAATTGTTTATCGCCGATTTGAGTTAGTAATTGGTTCAGACATACCTCTGGAGCGAGAAAAGTCACCAGATAATATGACGGTTTTTACGTATGGATTAGGCCCTGCTGTCCCGTATGGTAGCATTAGGAGTCTTGTTCCAATAAGAAGGCTCAGATTCTCATTGGAGGAATTTTCATCACGATTTGTAGCGGGAGCCAATCTTCCAAGTGGAGAAGACTTGGATAGTGCGGTACTCAGAGGTCTTAACTGAGCAGGTAACTGCCCCGCATAGCGGGGCTTTTTCCTTATTGAAGCCATGACTCAACGGTTTCAGCACCGTACTGCGATTTCCATTCTTTGAGCAGCTTGTGGTTACCACCCTTGGTTTCAACACGCTCACCGCTTTCCGGGTTGACGTAAACCTTCAGCTGACGCTCGCGGCGCGGCTGACGTGCTGCGGGTGCGGCTCGCTCTGGGCGAGCATGAGGGTCCAGGATCAGTTTTACTTCGCGCAGGGAGAAGCCGTACTCACCCAGCAGAGCGCGCAGCTTGCTTTCGAACTCGATTTCCTTTTTCAGGCCATCATCATTCTTGAGTGCATCCAGTTGAGCCATCTGCTCGGCGAGCTGTGCTTCGAGTGCTTTGAATTCTGCGAGTTTGCTCATTTTGTCCCCAAGTTTAAGTGTCGGCGTTTGTGAATTCTAGTGAGTCAAATGCTGTAATTTTTTTGGCAACAGCGTTGCGACGGGATTCTAGCTGAATGTCGCTGAGGTCGGCATAGTTTGCTTTGTAATCATTGAGCAAACTGGTCTCCAGTCTGACCTGCTCTTCTACTACAGAAAGATCCATTTTTAGCGTCACTAGCTGAGATCCGTTAGTGCCGTTGATGCGAATGCGAAGGAGGGTTGCCTTATCGCGGAGGCGCTTTAGGTAGCGCTGCTGGAGCTGAATTAGGTCGAGCTTGCTTTCACCTTTCGTGATTTCGGTAAGGCAGTGATCAATGATGCTTGTGAAGTACGCGTAGCGCTCATCGTATGACTTTTGCGGTCGGCCAAGAGTCTTCGGCTCGCGGTCGGGATCAAGTGCGGCGCGTTTGTAAAAAGCGATGTGTAGCTGTTTGTCGAGTGTCCCGAGCATGTCTTTGCCAGGGCGACCGACAAGTGTTTTTCCGAACTGGGCACGTAGCGTCGCGATGTGAGTCTGCTTTTCGCCTGCTTCTGCTTCCATCTCTCGGAGCTTTTTAAGCTCTTCGTCGCGCTCAATTTCGATGCGCGCTAATTCGAGTTCCTTTGGCATTTTGGGTTTGCCGGGAGCGAGCTTCTTGTCTGAGTCTGGAAGGGCGTTCCACGCTTCTTCGGTCATCCCTTGCGGGCGGAAGAGGTTGAGTTTCTGGCGTACAGCCTTGGCATGATCGTTGAGTCCTTCGCGCTCGAATTTTGCGGCTTCACGAGCGAATGTCATACGTTGTAGAAACGTGCTGAGAAGGAGGTGTCGCTGAAGGTCATCGTCTTCCACTGGGTAGCCGGACTGATCTTCGATCTCGCGCTCAAGCTGGAACGAGTTCTCATGCAACCTGGCGACGAGTCGGCGCTGCTTCTCTAGCGGGCTCAGAGAAGGGCGTCCCTGAGATTTTTTCCTTGACGAGCTTTCTTCCATGTGAATTACCTTGACAAAAATATTAATTTCTGTCATAATAATAGGCTTGATGAACAGATTGTCAAGGAATGACAATGGAGCTGTCAGGCAGCCCTAAGGGAGCGGGGATGCGGCTGAAGCTGGTAACCAAGCTCGAAGGATCTGGCTTTCCAGTAGTCCCGGCCGGCACGGATGAAGACCGCGAGATCACTGGCAAGGTAGTAAATGTCTGGACGCTTGCCATGGAACGGCAGCACGTCAAGGAAGATGTGTTTTGAGCGCCAGATTTGTAGAGATGCTTTTGAAATGCCATAAGCCAAGGCTGCTTCAGCGGTTGTCAGCCTGGTTGACGGATCAAGACCAGCGATAGGAGCGTCATTGAAAAGAACAGGAATGCGCGGGTACGAGTTGGCAGGCCCGAATTTTTTGGGTCGATCCCGGTACGCGATCACATCGATCTTCTTATAAAAGACTTTTCTTCGTTCTCCCCGAACATACGGGATAAACTCTTTTTTGCTTGAAACAGTACGAAGGTTTCTTAGCGTTCCTACGGCCAGCTGAAGCATTGCAGCTGCTTGTGATTCGCTGACGTACACTCCTGTCCGCGTGTTTACTCGCTCTTTAACAATTTGCATTTTTATTTTTCCCTTTCTGCGTGTCCATGGAATAATTATAACATAAGGTAGTATTGATTTTCTGATGGTCGAGCAGTTTTAACCAGCTTCGCTGAAAATATCCAGCGGGTGGTTTGTTGGGGGGGGTTACCACTTCTATCTCTTTTATATATATGAGAGTAGGAAGTGGTAAATAAGGTGATGATCAACAGGCAAGCACCCCCTGGATAAATTCCGCGAAGCGGGCAGGGCAAGTTTACCACTTCCTACTATTTATATGTAAAGAGATGGGAAGTGGTAAAAAGATGTCAATGCCATTATCGGATATTTTATAATTATTTTCAGTTTTGGTGTTTAAAAGTGGAAAAATAGTGTTATTATGAAAATGTGCAATATAGCACTGCGCTGGAGATGCGTAAAATAACAAAAGGTTAAAGTAAAAATGAAAGTTGTATATCAAGGGCAAAAACAGGAGCACTCTGTAAATGACATAAACACCAAGGTGATTGTCATTGGTACTGAAGATGTGGGCGGCGTAGAGTTTACTTACGTCAAAGCAGGAACAGACATTGAGTCTGTCTTGAGGCTGTTTACTGAAGCGAAATCAGCAAGCAGGCATACCATTTCGCTGGTTGTTACAGAAGAGAACTACGCTGAGCGCTATGAGTTAGCTCGCGAATTTAAAGCCGGCCTGTATTTTGTAGGAGGCCAGCACCTTGAAAGCCTTTCCGGGTACTCATCGCTCGAAGTAGATGAGTACGCTGCCCAAGCCGGGGCACTGAAGAATCTGAAACGCTTCGTTGCTTCTGTCGCACGTCAAGTGCCTTTCTCTCTTACTCGTGACCAGGCTGCTGAAAAGGTTGCAGATGCTGCTTCGACTAGGGCATTTGAAGATGAACACAGTGTCGAGAAGGCAATCGATCTGCTGAACAAGACAATCGACAGCGATGTCATCAGCTACCAGCACAGCCGAAAAATTAACTTAGATTCACAGATTGCTGGTCGTTTCCTGTCATGCCGCAAACCAGGTCCAGATGCTTCTGCGGAGCTTGAGGCTTACGCCGCCAAGATCTTCGCCGAAGGCGGTATTCACGTCCTGGCCGACGGCATGGGCAAGGGCAAAACCAAGCACGTGATCCGTAAGCTGATCGAGGCCGGCATCGAGTCCGGCGAGAAATCTACAGTTCTGAGTCACAGGATCGCAATCGCACGCTCCAGCTCAATTGCAGATCTCGTTGAGCAATACAACGATGACAGCATTGAAGGCCGCGAAGACCAGCTCCGAGCCCTTTCGCTAGTGATAAATAAGTGCGACAACGAGCGATTCAGGGTTCACACGCACCAAAGCGGCATCATCATCATCGAGGAGGCCGCACAGGTGCTGCGACACATGATGCAGAAAGGTTTCGTTGGCGACCGCCATGACGTTTTCCATGAAATCCTGGGCTTGATGAAAAAAGCCCGACTGGTGTTGGTTTGCGAGGCTTTCATCAATAACGTGCTGATGAACTACGTCCGCCTTGCTGGAAGGCCCATAAGCCTCACACAGGGCAATACTGACTACTCGTCAATTAATGTGTGCCTTAGCTCTGTGGAATCGACCCAGCGCGAAATTTTGAGATCACTGGCCGCTAAGAAGAAAATTATCTTCGCTTCGGACTCAAGAAAACACGCAGAAACCGTTACCAGGATTGCTCGTGACCAGGGCGCCAGAGTTCTACTGATCACTCAAAATACTAAAGATAACGACGAAGTTTTGGAGTTTTTTGCAAATCCGAACGAAGCCGTTAAGCAGTACGATGTACTGTGCCATAGCCCTTCCATGCAGTCATCTGTGAGCATCACAGTCGAGCATTTTGACGACCATTTCTGCATCTTCGGCGGTACTGTAGGTGTTGACGACGCAAAACAGTTCGTTCGACGCGACAGAACTGCAAAAAGGGTCGTTGTTGGCATTCACCTGGTGACTAAATTTGCTGTTGAAAAACGCGATGTAATTGCCAATTTCTACGCAAGCGACGACCAGGTTTTCGACTCAATTGCTACACAGCAGCTGTACCTCAGTGCGAGAGAGAAAAACCACTTCCAGCAGTGGCTTTCGCTGGGATTCGAGCTTGAAGGCTTTACCATAACTCGCTTGCCGACAGATAAAGCAGCCGATGAAGAAGCATCGAAGATTTTCAAAAACAGCAGAAAATCAGTCAAAGAAACAATCACAAAAGGAACCATGGTCGCCGGTCAAACAGCTATCAATGATTCTAGTGTGAAAAAGCTGGAGAAAACTCGTAACGAGCAAGAGTATTTCCTGAATAATTTCATCGACACAGCACATGCGGTTGGTAAAATCTTTGAAGATGTGAACGAAGAAGATGTGAAATTCTTCAGCGAAGGCGCTGGTCTTTCGAAACTGATGAAAGCCAAGTGCTGGCTGCTTGATGATCGCCGCTTCATAGATCTAAAAGTGCGTGACGAGAAGGTCAAAGGAATTGACTGCGGAAATTATGTAGCCATCCGCAACCTGCTTACAAATGTAATGAAGAAACTCGGGATAGGCACCTCGGGTGAGGGCGCCATTACACATAAAGAGCTTAAGAGTGCTTGTGACTATATTGTTGAAAACCAGCTGAACTTCAAGCTGAACGGCCTGATTTCGATCAGGGCAGAGGCGAAAACCGAACGTCAGATGAACTCTCTTGTATCTGATCTTCTCTCAAGCCTCGGACTGTCAAAGATCCGCAAAATGATCAAAGGTGAAAGGGTCTACGTTCTGAACAAAGAGCTGTTTGATCAGATTGACTCGTATGTTAACCCGAGCAGCTCCGAAGAACACAAAGTGTTTCTGATGAAAAATCTGATGGACTGCGATGAGCAAACCGCCAAGTCCCTGCTCGAAGAAACCGAGACTGAAATTTAAAACTGTTAAATTTGTGTTATAATAAATACGTAAGGGCGGAAAACCTACCCCCTTCGCATCTCCGTAAAGCACCTGAGCCCCACCGGTTTAATTCCTTTTCCCGAGCGGGGCTTCTTTTTGCCACCAAATAATTCGTTTTCAAATGATTTTTAATATATATTATGTGATATAATATATTAGTATGGAAAAAGTCATCATAGGGATAGATCCGGGCAAGAAAGGAGCAATCGCGATATTAAGCGAGGACGGCTCGTTGCTTGATCTCTATGACATGCCGGTAACCGAAAAGGGAAAAAGAGGGGTTGTCGATGCTCGACAGCTAATCGACATGCTGCGTGGGCGCCGTGGAACCGTGGTGATCGAAAAGGTCGGTTACGTCCCCGGCGATGGCGGACTTGGCGCCTTTAGTTTTGGTGAAGCAGCTGGTGTTGCTCGCGGCGTTGTTGAGGCACTTGGATTCGATCTCGTCATGCCAAGACCGCAGGAGTGGCGTAAATGGCATGGTCTAACCGGCGCTGATGACTTCGTAGTAATTCAGACCGCAAGGGATCTCTATCCAAATGCCAACGTCCTGACGGGACGCAAAAAGAAGGACGGATCACCAGGAATCAAAGATGGGCGCACGGACGCGCTCTTAATAGCTAGATACGGATTGTCGCAAAATGGCAGCGAAGAAAAAGGAAGTTAAAAAAGGCCGGAGGCCAGTGCTTGATGCAGCGATGATCAAGAAGATCGGTACGGCTGTTGGCCGTACTACGAGCTTCAAATCAGCCGCCGCAGCCGTTGGTATTTCCATCGCCTGTTTCCATAGCTGGAAGCAACAGGCGGAGGAAATCAGGGCTCAACTTGAAGAAGATGACTCGTTTGAGCCAGACGACTGGCAGTGCTTGTTACTAGATTTTCTGGATGCAGTTGAGCAAGGTCTCGCCAAAGTCCGTGACATCGCAGTCAACAGCGTCATCGCTGCGGCAAAGCGTGGTGATTGGCGTGCCGGTGAGTCGATCCTGCGTCGTCGTTTTCACGACGAGTTTGCTGATGGTGATCGCCTCGGCAGCGAGAGCGACTCTGCACCAGTTGCTGATGCACAAACTGGCGTACTGATCATCCCCGGCCCCCTGGCCGATTTCAAAGAAGAAGACGTGATCGAGCAACAGGCTCGAACAGCCGGTCTCGCGGCTGCCCGCCTTGCCGAATTCGAAGCCGAAGAAAATGACAATGGTGATGACCAATGAAGCTCATCACTCAATTCTTCAAAACCGACTGCGTTATCGCCTGCTTAAGCATGCTCACCGGCCACACATACAAGCACCTGCTGGCCACCTTCCCTGGAGCGATAGCGACCGGGGTGACGATCTCCGAAGCACACGCATTCATGCTGACGAACTTCGGACCAGCCTGCTACGCCAGTACCGCTAATTACCAAGACCTGCTCTTCGGCAAGAGAGCCGGTCGTGTTGCGCTCAACCAACACCAGCTTTGGCAACAAATCCAAACCCGCCCCGCAATCCTCTCCGTGCCTACAGAGTCAGGAGAAGGTGCTCACTGCGTGCTGTGGACCGGCACATGCTGCTTCGACCCGTGGCCAGGCCGAGGCTTCATACAGAAGCCAGAGCTGGTGTATGAGGCTGTGTGGATCGACCGCCTGCCACTGGTAGTTGAATTTGAAACCGATGACGAGGATGCGTAATGAGCGCGTTCTCCCCGGTATTACATAAGACCGCAAAGGCGGTTCGCAAGATCATCTGGAAGCCGTTACCCGGCTCCCAGGAGATGTTCCTGCGGCTTGGCCAGCCCGAGTCTTTGGTTACCGAAGTTCTGTTCCACGGAAGCCGAGGCAATGGGAAAAGCGATGCCTTGATCATGGGGTTTGTTCAGCATGTTGGCAAAGGTTGGGGACCGGCCTGGCGCGGCATCATCTTGCGGAAGGAATACAAGAACCTTCGCGACATCGTGAAGACCAGCCATCAGATCATTCCGCGTGCTTTCCCCGGCGCGAAGTGGAGCCAGTCTGAATACAGCTGGACGTTCCCAACCGGCGAAGTCCTGATGTTCAACCACATTAAGAAACCTGCGGAATACGACACCAAATTCCACGGCTGGCAGCTCACTTACATTGGCTGGGACGAGCTGGCCACCTGGGCAACGGACGAAATCTACGTCTCGATGCTTTCGACTCTGCGCTCTGCGTTCATTCCCACTGCCGAACAACCGAACATGCCACCACTTCAGGTACGTGCCAGCACGAACCCCTGGGGTGTCGGAAGGCATTGGGTGTACAAGCGCTTCATCGAGGCCAGGAAGCCCGGTGAAATCGTGATGAACTCGGATGGCACCAGGCAGCGCTGCGCTCTGTTCGGCACGATCTTCGAGAACATCTACATCAACAAGTCGTACATCAAGAACTTCTTGATGAAGCTCGTTGACCCTGCGAAACGGGCAGCCTGGCTCCTCGGCGATTGGAACGCAGTAGACACTAGCAGCATGTTCGGCGCCGTATGGTCCAGCCGGGTGGTCATGAAGCCCTTCCCGATCCCGAAAGGCTGGAGGATCGACCGATCCTTCGACTTCGGCCAGTCCACGCCGTTTTGCGGTCTATGGCACGCCGAGGCAAATGGGGAAGCCGCAACCCTGCCGGATGGCACCAGGTTCTGCCCACCGGCAGGCTCGATCATTGTGATCGGCGAGGATTACGGCACTGAAGAGAATGCGAGAGGAGAGCAGGTCACTCCAGATGCCGGACTGTTCCTCCCGGCACGAGCCATAGGCAAGCGCCTCAAGGATCGAGAAAAAAGGCTCAGCGACTCAGGCATCCTCGCCGGACACACCATTCATCCCGGCGCCGCCGATAGCCAGATTTACAACGGCAAACAAATCCAGGGCCAACAGACAGTCGCAGCTGAACTCGAAGCTGAAGGCATGAAGTTCGTCCCCGCAGACAAAGCCCCAGGCTCTCGCGTGAACTCAGCACAGCTCGCTTTTCAACGTTTGAGCGCAACAAAGCTGAATTCGCCGGACTCGCCCCATTTGTACATCTTCCAAGGATGCCGGTACTTGATTGGTTGCTTGCCATCTATCGCACGCGATGAAGACAACATGGACGCATGTAAGAAAGGGCCAGATGACCATAGCTGGGATGCTTTGGCCTATCGGTTAACGATGAAGAAAAACGTAACAAAGGTAACGAACGGAATACGTTGATAGCGAAGCAAGGAAGCTTTGTGAGCGGAAACTCAAGGAAGAATGATGATGGGAAAGGTAAATGAGAGAAGCGCACGATGCGCCGGTTTTTATGAAGAAAGACACCTGCTGCGAACCCTGCGCGGCGGTACAAAAGCGATGCGTGCTGCTGGTAAAGAATATCTGCCGGCAGAAGCGAAGGAATCGGATGAGTCGTATAAAGCTCGCCTGAAACGATCTGTGCTCTTCAACGGCACGAAGCGAGCAATCGAAGCTAATGCTGCGAAGCCGTTTGTACGGCCAGTATCCGTATCTGCAACCATTGCTGGTCAGGAAGACCTGGTTGCGGGCTACGAGAAGAACCTGGACGGAAAAGGTGCCAGTGCCACTGCCTTGTCTAGGAAGGCATTGCAGGAAGTGCTTTGGGACGGCGCTGCATACCTGATCGTCGATGCTCCCAAAGCTGGCGGGCGGGCTTACTGCTACGTCGTCAAAGGGACTGACATCCTTGGTTACTCGTTCGACGAAGACGACAGTCTGGTCTACCTGCGCATCCTCGAAAAATCGGTAGTGGTTGTTGGTTACGATGAGGCCGAGTTGCAGAAGGTCAGGGAGTGGAAGGTCGAGGGCGCCCAGGCTTATTGGCGCTTGCACCAGCAAGTCGAGCCAGGCAAAGACGAATTCATCATCGTGCAGGATTGGACGGCTTTTGCTGTTGCCGAGATCCCGCTCATCCCGATCTTCGCTGACAACGTGCCAAGCGGCGAGCTGTTCTGCCCACCGCCCTTCATCGACCTCGCTTACCTCAACCTCCAGCACTGGCAGGAGAGCAGCGACCAGTCAAACATACTCCACGTCGCGCGTGTGCCCATTCTCTTCGGCTCTGGCATCGACCAAGACGCTGAAATCAAGATCGGCGTCGAGCACGCCATCCTCGGCAGCCAAGGCAGCGATCTCAAATTCGTCGAGCACACCGGTGCTGCCATCGGCGCCGGTAGGCAATCACTGCAAGACATCGAGCTGAGAATGCAGATTTATGGCTACGAAATGCTCGCCAATCGCGGTGCGGCAGAGACAGCAACAGGTCGTAGTTTGCAAGCAAACGAGAATAACTCTCAGATTGCGGCGATTGCCCAGAGCTTGCAAGATGCCTTGAAGAAAGCATTCTGGTTTTTGGGAAAATTCAATTTAATCAGTGACTTGCAAGTAGATGTGTCGGTATGCACAGATTACGGCGTGACGATCACTGTCGAAGAGTTGAACGCGCTCTCCACGGCTCGCCAAATGGGCGATCTGTCGCATGACGACTATCTCAAAGAGCTGAAGCGCCGTGGGATTCTGCGCGCCGATTTTGACATCTCAGCGAATGATGATCGTCTTCAGCAAGAAGTGCCGTTGTGATAATCGGTCACCATGGTGACTTGTTGTTACAGGCCTAAGCTGGCTCTGAGCGGCTCTCAACCATCTGTAATATCTGGTCACCATGGTGACCTCACATCACAGTCCAGCAATGGCCCTGTTCTCCCTGATGAACAAATGGTCACCATGGTGACTGATTGTTACAGGCCCAAGCGGGCTCTGAGCGGCTCTCAACCATCTGTAATATCTAGTCACCATGGTGACTTCGGATCACTCGTAATCTTGTTTGTCATCAATCAGTCAGAAATGGCCTGATGCGCGTCGTGGTCAGGGTTGTTGTCAAAGATACGATGGGAGGTTTGGCGGGGTAGCTGGGTTGGTTGATGACAATTAAACCGGCGTTGCCGAAGCTGACCAGCGGGTAGTCCTGGCTGACCGCATTTCTTCTCTTTAATACCGAATTTCATGCCAATACCAGATTTCTTTTTGAACAAGGAAATTCGGTCATTTCTGCGCGAAGTTCGGTAGCTTGAAATTTGAAATGGGTGCATGAGATTTATATAATATAAATATGAACTGAGAAATAAATCTTAGGCGCATAAGAAGAACAATAAAAGGAAGATCAAGATGGATAGGGTAAAGGCAGCAGTTTCGGATTTCGGTGTTTATATTGAGTGTCCAGCGGTTAGATATGAAGTAACATCGTCCCAGAAGATGCGCAACTGGCACGGCTTCGAATATAAAGTGAGTGATATTGAGCAAGCATTTGGTTTCACTATAAATATCATATTCAAAGCAAACGGCGATAAAGTGGAACTTGGTTGCTGCATCGTTGACTTCAAGTCGAACGATGAGTATTCAGAGAATCAAGTTTGCAAGATAGCAGAAGATTTTCTCGACTACATAAAGTCTGAGCTTGAGATTGAACTCGATATCTATGTTGCACCTGCACCTGCACGAAGAAATAGGCTGAAGGAAAGATTTGGCAATCATAGAATTCATGGTGTTCCTACCAGGGCGGATGCATGCGTGACTCTGGTGGAGGGCATGGAAGAGAACGAATATGCGGCACAGTACCAGCGCGTCATGCTCGAAAGCACGGCTGGTGAGAAGATTAGCTTCGAACTCATGACGCTGTTCTACAAGGATGGTTATGACGCTTGCGGACCAGATGCCTTCTTCTTTCACAGTCATCAGTTTGTGAGAGAAGATGACGACACTGATGTGAACAATTTAATAGCAGCAGCCTACACAAACCATCGGCTTGGCGCTCAAATGTATTAAATAAGTGTTATAATAAAAATAAAGGATAAGAAAATGGATATGATTGCAGCACTATTCAGAGACACAAAAAGCTTTCTCCTAAGCTTCAACAAAGCTGATCTCAAGATTTTACTCAAAGCAGCACTTGTCGCTCTGGTATGTGTGCTGCTGTACCAGTGCAAGATTTTCAATGAGCATGCGAAAGAGACATATGACTGCAAGTATGTGAGTCAGATTGACGATTGGCTGTGCATTAACAAGAAAGATCCAAGTGAGCCAGCTTCGCGAATCTAAAAACAACACTACAGACTCTTGTGCCAACCAAGATTCTGTAGTGCTTGACCTGTTTACTTCTCGTCGTCTTCGCAAGGATACGGCGGAGTTACCTCAGGGATTCGCGCTTCGAACTCCTTGGCCAACCATTCATACTTGGGACGCACTCTGTCGTCGTCTTTAAACTGCTCTCGCAGTTTTTCAATTTCAGCAGGAGCTTCCAACATCGACTTTCGGAATTTTCGAAGAACTTTTTCACCGGACATGACCAGTGAACTGTCATTCAAAATGTGTCTGAAGGCAGTCGCAAGAGATGCGTAGTAATAATCTCCATCTTCTTGAATGAAGGACTCGAACAGATTAAAGGTATCAACAGCTCTGTAGCGTTCGATGCAGTGCTTATCAATCAAAAAGCGTGGATGGTCCGCTTTCTTAGATTCGAGAAAGTAAGCCTGATTCATTGCTGGTCCAAACATCGGGCCGCCTTGGATGTGAACCAGCTTCCCTATCGTCACACCACCACGGAGCAAAAGATTATGCGACATCCACATCATCGCACTGATTTTGGTAAGCAAGTCAAGCACCATTTGCGAGGCGATGACATCATCCGCACGTGAAGACAGAACTAAGCTATCAGAAAAGTAATTAATGTTGACTGGATGCATTTTTTGCTGCATCTGTGACATATAGCGAGCTGTCTCTCGAACATTCTCTACTTCTTCAGGCGGGATTAGCTCTAAATTTACGGTGGTGAATAGCTCGGCTTCAATTTGTGTGGGATGCATTGCCACCAGTGCATCCAGTATTTTTTTGGGAAGATCTGGAGTAACTGCGCTTTTCTCTACTAATTTGCCGAATCCCAAAATATCTACAAATGCAATGAAACGTTCTTCGAACACAACGCATGCTCCATGCTTATAAATGTTTGATTATACCAGCAGCTGGTAGCCTCACGCAAATTTCAGCTAACACGAACTAGGGAGAACTTCGAACAACATTTTATTAAATAAAGATAGTGGGATAGAGATTTACTGTTTTATATGTGATATAATATGTATATCCAGGGAAGGTAACCATGCTCATGGATGAGCCAACCGTCAAGGATGACAACTAATTATTAATCTTGGGGATTAACAATGACACGGATGTACCAATTTAACGAACTCTTCGTCTGTGGCGAAGAGAACGAAAACGACAAACCCGACTATGCAGCTCTATTCCAGGCGCCCGAGGCGCAGGAGTACCTAAACAGCTTTTTGAGCACAAAAGTGACCGAAGCTGTGGAGCGCGAGACTGCGAGCTTGAAAGAGTCGAAGGGCAAGATTCTCGACGAGAAGAAAAAGCTTGAGGCTCAGCTGAAAGGGTTGGCGACAACTGCTGAAGATCAGGCTGATCTTGATGCCTTTAAAGCCGGGAAATTACCGTTCCAGGATCTGGTGGACAAGCGGGTTGCAGCGTCTAATCAGGACTGGCAGACCCGCCTACAGGGCGTGGAGGGCGAGAAAAGCGAGCTGCAAAAGGCGCTGGAAGGTGAGCGCAGCAAGCTGAAGCAATTTCAGCTGAAAACCCTGATTGGCCAGGAAGCTCTGAAGAACGAATTTTTCCAGCCGACCGCGCTGGATGACCTGCTAATGGTAGCTGCCAATGATTGGTCCCTGACCGACGAAGGCGACCTGGTTAGTAGAGACAAGAGCGGAAACATCCGTATCGGTAAGGACGGCAAGGCACTGACTCCCGGCGAATGGATTCAAGGTCTCACTCAGACCAAACCGCACTACTTCAAGCCGCAGGCCGGATCTGGCAGCAAAGGCAATGGAAGCCTAGGCGATCAGCGCACAGTCACGACGAAAGAGTGGCAATCACTGCTTGCTAGCGCAACTGGTGAAGAACAGAAAAAACTTCTGGCTGCCAGAGCCTCTGGAGCCGTGAGGATAGCACAATGATAGTGAGCTTCATGACACCGATTTCCTGGCCAGGAGATCGGAAATATGAAGACACTGCTGAGGCAGCAATTTCAGCGGAGATGCTTGGGCGAGCAAAACAGAACCCACGCAGCAGCTATTATTGTAGCGGGGAGGGCAACCCCCTCTCTATGCTGACGACGAAGTTTCGTCAGATTTTCTCTGATGCTAGCGATGCAAAAGGCGTAGTATTTATGGCTACCGAGTTTAGTCATTTGCCTAAAGCCAAGCGCAGCGAGAATATTGATTACGTATTCGTAGAAGACACTAAAGAGTCGATTGAGAAGGCGAAGTGGCAACTGAAGTCAAAATATGATTTCGTTGCTTCTGAGACTGATCAGTCGCATCTGAGCAAAGCAATGCAATATTTTATGCGTAGCCTTGCAAAGAAATAATTTTATCCGGCTGTGCCGGGCCATGTTCAAGAGCTTGGGGCTCCAAGAACAAAAGAGGAAATGAAAGTAAATCTTAGGGAAAGGAGTCCCAAAAATGACTATTGCTATCAAGAAAGAGCTGTTTGTGTGCGGTGAGAATGACCTCAGCGCTCAGATAAACGAGCTGGTATTGCCGCTTGCGTTATCCAGACTGCGCGGGCAGTTGACGATGCCTGGTTTGATCACCATAAACACGAAGGATGAGTCGAAACATTTCGGTGAAGAGGTGACTGTGCCTGCACCTGTCGTGTTCGGCGAGGCAGATGAATTCGATCCAGTTGAAGGGTCAAAGCCGTCACCAATCAACGCTGAAGGCGTGAAGGTCAAGCTAGACAAGCACATCTACAAAGAGTGGACGATGAGCGACCGCGAGTTCCTCGCTCACGCTGCTACCAACACGCTGCCTTCTGCGATGGAAGGAGCTGTAGATGCCATAGCTGTCAGCATCAACAAGGCCATCTTCAATCTGTACAAAGATATTGGCCATTTCTCCGGAAACCTGGAGAGCGTCGGCTCTCGCGACAAGCAAGACCTGATCGCTGCACGCAAGGTTCTTCAAGACAACAAGGTGCTGGGTAATCGCAAACTCGTTCTTACTAGCGACACCGAAGCAGACCTGCTTCTGGAGATGTCAAAAGTCAACGAGACCGGGGACCAGACTTTGGTCAACGAGGGCTTCATCGGACGCAAATTTGGTTTCGACATCTACTCCGACGTTCAAGCACCAACCCACTTCGCTGGCACAGCCTCCACAGTTGCTGGCATCGTCACCGCTGGCATTAACCTGGCCGGGTCACCGGTTCTGCGTGTTGCCGGTGTAGATGAAGGCGCTACCTTCGTGCGTGGCGATATTCTGAATGTCGCTGGCGGTGTGAGCTTCTCGGTTGCTGCTGACGTTGTTGCAGATGCTACCGGTAACGTCGAGATACCCGTGGTCGGTGGCCTCAGTGTGCCATTTGTAGCTGGTGTTGCTGTTGAGGTTGCAGGTACGCACAACGTTGATCTGGGCTTCACCAGCGCTGCGTTTATGGCTGCTTTTCGCATGCTGGAAACCCCAGCTACTAGCGGTGGCGTGACCATCTCTTCGATGAGTGATCCCATCAACGGCCTGCCCCTGCGATTGCTCACTTGGTACAACGGAAGTACCAGAGCAACGCACTGGTCGCTCGAAACTTTCTTCGGCGTGAAGACCATCGACCCTGCCCGCGCCTTGCGGATGGGCGGCCACTGATTCGAGTAAATCCCACCAGATCCTGCTGCCTCACCTTGGGGCGGCAGGCTTCTAAAGAGACGAATCAAGGAGGATTCGATGTCACGCACAAACACCCAAACACACGAGCTACGGCACCCAGACACTGGCCACACCGTCTTTGCCGACTTCGGCAGCCGCTCGTTGGCCCATTTCCTGTCACTCGGCTACAGCTATCCAGAAGCCGAGCCAGCAGTCCAGGCAGCTGAAACCGCAAAACCCACCAGGCGCTCAAAACCCAAGCCAGTAGTGAAGGAGGCCGTCAATGGTGATGACAACCCTTGATCGCCACGGTGAGTCACTACAGACAGTGCAGCCTGATCGCACTCTTACCGCTGGCCCCCTTCCGCTGCAAGCGGGGATTCCTTTGTCGCCAAACCAGCCGCTCACAGGCGGCGCGGTGTACCTATTCTGCAAGTCGATCATCCACGTGCGATTCAGCCGTGAAGGTGATGCGGCGGATGCTTGGTCGGCACCTATCGATGCTCGTGGAGGCGCTGTCCTTGCCTGCGTACCAGGTGAGCGCATTTCCGTGCTGCTGGCAGAAGGTGAGGGCGAGAATCTGGTCTGGATCTGCGGAGTACGGTGATGCTGATCGAACTGATGAGGTTGGTTTCACCGGGTAGGTATTCCGATGATGAGAGCATTCCTGCTGACGCCATGGTTACAGATGATGGAGAGCCAGAGATCACGGACGACGGGGCTTTGGTGCGATATGAGCAGGCAGTCGAGCAAGGCTGACTGTGGAAATTTTGCGATATCGCCAGGAAAACAAGTAGGTATTTGCGAGTAGGTTTTGGCAGCCCAGGATTTGCTGCTTATTAAGCTCAAGGAAGAACAAAATTATGAAAACACCATCACAGTTAGCGCCTTGGACCGGCGACTTGGGCATGAAAATGCACGCGCATAAGCCCGGTTCCAGCGAATCTGTCTCTATATCGGACATTGTGTCACTCATTAATACAGATGGATCGCTGAAATCTGGCGATATTATCCTGCGGCCTGACGCTGCATATCGAGTAAATTCACCTGAGGGGGCTGGCATTGGAGAAAATTACTCTAATGGCGACTACGCCGATGCGCTCAAATGCAATGGCCACAAGCATCTGCGGGAGGATCACCCAGCTTTGGCGGAGACCCTGAGCTTCCTCCAGTCAGGCAACGCCCCAACAGGCTTCGGGCCAGAAATCACGCTGGATACTGGGCTACAGGAAGGCCAAAGCACTGTCGCTGGCATGCTGACGATCAGGGGAAATTACTTCAATTTGACTAAGTTCCCGCCTGGCTCCAACAGCTACGGCGTCCGCAGCCGTGACGGCGGAGAGAGCTTCCAGTCCGACAACGTGGCCTACACGTTCAATAAGTCAGATTTCGTTGATGATGACGGCGCAGTCGTTCACTTCAGCGACAGCACGCTCTACGTCTATGAGCCGAATGGCACCATCGGCAGCTACCCGCTTGCAGGCCTCGGCGGCAGCATCGTCGGCATGGCGAAAGGGTCAAATTACTTCGTTTACACCGACACAGGCGAAGTCTGGCAAAGCAACACCCTGCGTGGTGACTACACCCTGCTTGGCAGCTTCAACGATAGCCTCAGACCCGCATCCCAGAGCCGTTGCTTCGTCAATTTCAAGGGCCAGATCCACGCCGCACTAATGTCTGAAGACGGCAGTGTTGGGGGAATTTACTCGATTGCAGGCGCATCAGCGACGTTTGCCGGGGGATCGTCAGACGTATTTACATGCTTGTGTGCGACTGAAGAACATCTGTACGCACAAACCATAGGAAACATCTACAAATTTGACACCACGCTCAACGTCGTCAGCTACATAAACAACTTCAGCAAATTCGGCAATGCTCAGCAGACTGATCTGATGAAAGCAATTGGAGATGTAGGTTTGCTAGTGAAAAGCAGCACTAATCTTTTCCTATCTAGCGACGGCGGAGACACATTCTCACTGGTAGCTAGCTCAGTAAATGCCTTCGACTACGACGACACTTTAGGTCTTCTCTACTACGCGCAAAATACCGACACGCTAAACATGAAAGCCGGTACGTTCGCTAGCACAGTCGAATTCAGTACACCAAAAATAGGTTCTGACCTACCAGGTTTCGCCTGGTACATCATGAGATAAGGAGATCTCAATGACTACAGTCGCACACATAGATAAGAAGAGGATCGTTCTTGGCATACACGACCTGGCAACAGCCCCGGTAGCCGTTTTGTCATCAAACGTCGTTGTAGACAAAGCAAAAGCACGTCAGATCATCGAGATTCAGAATCGTGGGAAATGCGCACAAATAAGCGAGGGTGGGGAGGTGATTGAATGTCATCTCGTTAGCCCTGAGGTTCTGTGGGAGCAAGTGAGACTTGTGCGCAAACCGCTTCTTGATGAAGTTGATTACAAGGTCAATACTTTGTTTGATGACGAAAAGATTACGGGCGTCTTAATGGATGCGGATGTGCTTGATGATCTTTGTGCTTACAGAAAAGCACTGAGAGATATAACTTTGCAAGCTGATCCGAGCAATATCCAGTGGCCGGTAAGGCCGTGGTTGTGATATAATAATAAGTGATTTAATAAGTATTTATGGCAAGGATGCCGAATAATGAGTGAATTTCCAAATAACTTCAAAATACCCGGCGATCTTGTCGTAAAAGCCTTCGCGTTGCTTTTGGCCGGGAGTGCTGCTTACTTTGCGCTAGACCAGCGAATTAACGCTAATGCCCAAAATATCACAGCGCTAGATAAGCAAGTGATAGAGATAAAAGAGGATCGCCGTAGAGATACACAAAGCGTCGAAGATAAATTTAACAAGCTTAGTGACAAGATTGATCGGCTTTACGAGCAGATTAATAGGTTATTGGCTGAAAAAACGAAGTGACAAGGAGGTCACGTCATGGCTTGGCTATCAGCACTATTTGGCTTCTTTGCGCCATTTCTACCAGAGATCATCAAGCTCATGGGGAAGAAGCAAGACTACAAACAAGAACTCGACATGATGAAGCTCCGTAGCGAAATGGCTGCCCAGGAGCACACGTGGAGAATGGCTGAGATCGAGTCGAAGGCGGACATCGAAGAGAGCAAGGTCATCAGGGAGGATCACAAAAGCTTTGGCGTGGATCTGCTGGATGCAGCTGCCAAGACAGGGTGGTCTGCGAAGCTGCTGATTCCGGGTTACTACCTATTCGTACTTCTGGACTTCATCAACGGCGTGATCCGCCCAGGCATCACCACTGCCCTGGTGGCGTTCTACATGGCAGTGAAATTCGGTCAGTACCAGATCTTGATCGGCCAGAAAGTTGTGGCTGAGCAGGCGATTGTGCAGATCTGGAGCGAGAACGACTACGCGATGCTCGCTCTCGTCCTGTCGTTCTGGTTTGGCCAGCGCGCAGCTAAGTATGCGTTCAAGTGGAAGTGAGTGGGGTGAAGCATGGATGCATCACTCGAAATCGCCGCTCAGCTTGCTGAGCATCACGAAGGGCTTCGGCTGAAGCCTTACCACGACCCTGTAGGGTATCCGACTGTTGGATATGGCCACCTCCTTTCCAGGGAGGCTTGGGCACCGTTGTCAAAGTGGTCAGCCATCTCGCTCGACAAAGCAAAACAATGGCTTCGTGATGACTTAGCCATTGCAGCAAATGCTGTTGATCGACTCATCACTGTTCCGCTCAACAACAACCAGCGCGCTGCTTTGATCGACTTCGCGTTCAATGCCGGAGCAGGCAATCTCCAGACATCCGCCCTCCGTAGGCGCCTGAATCAAGGTTTCTACGACGAAGTGCCATACCAGCTGAGTCGCTGGGTTTATGCGAAAGGCGTTCGCCTTCCAGGTCTAGTACGCAGACGGAAAGAGGAAGGGGAGTTGTTCACGTCATGAATGGCCGGGATCAGATAGTTCGCCAGGCCATCAAGCAGAGAAAGCAGGCGGTGCAGATCTCACGCTCGCTGATCAATGAGATCGAGGTGATGCAGAAAGAGATCGCTACCAAACTGGCTCTTGGTAATCCTCGCAACCGCCAGGGCCTGGAGCGCCTGCTCGTATCTATCGATGAAATTATCCTTGGTGGCTACGGCGACATTGCCGAGAAAGCCAGTGATCAACTGGTAAAAATGGGGATGGTGCAGGCTGGGTTCGCTGCTCGCTTGGCAACAAAAATGGGCGTTGGGGTGATGCCTGTCGATGAAGACTGGATTCGAGCGGCTGTGGTGGATGATCCGTTCGACGGCCAATTGCTCAGTGAGTGGGTGGCGAGGCAGCGGGTGTCGATGTCTCTAGGTGTGAAGCGACGAGTTCGCCTCGGGATCGCTTCGGGCGAGTCCACCGCTAACATAGCGAAAGCCCTGCTGGCTGGTGATGCAGGCGAGTTCACGGCTGGCAAGCGGTATGCGGAGACGATGATTCGGACTGCTGCGACTGCGATCACTGCCAAAGCTGATGAAGAGCTGTTTAGCAGGGCCGGGGTTGCGACGTACCAGTTGAGCGCTGTGCTCGATACCAGGACCACTGAAATCTGTCAGGGGCTTGATGGACGGACGTTTGCGTATAGCGATGCGAAGGCGCCGAGGCCGCCGCTTCATCCAGGGTGCCGGACGGTGATGATTCCGGTTTTCGCTGGTGAAGCTCCGATAAAAGAAAATTACGAGCAATGGCTTGTTCGTCAGGATGAGGCAACGCAGATCGATGCTTTAGGTATGACTCGTTTCCAGGAATGGCGTGCTGGTAAAAGCCTGGGCGCCTTTGTTGAATGATATGGTGGCAAAATGCCTTTCCTGCCAGTAGCATAAGAGGCTTGAATGGAAGCCCGTGAGCCAGGCATGAAAAAACTTAAACTAATAGCAGCTTTCCTGATTTTTATACCTTGTGCGATTGCAGCTGTATTCTATGTCATTCCAGAAAAATTTAATAAATCTGGATTCAAGATTAACGCTGAAAAATACCTTGAGAACGCAGGTCTACTTGAAGATACTGAGGATCTCAAATTCTTGGTTCTAAACTACGCAGATGCCGAGTTTAAAGGACGTGCTGTCAAAGGTGCAGTTGTTAAAGTTCAATATACCTTGATTGATCGTCAGGAGGGTGTGAAGGAACCGAAGTGCTTTTATGTTCCAGCTCTGCTCGACAAAGAATTTGATGTCTATCGCGGTATGACACTCATTGACTGTGCCGACAATCAAATGCTCTCGAAGTGGAAGGGTATGTTCAAGCTTGGCGGGTATGTTTACGTCAAACCTGATCCACTGGCTCAAAAACGGGCGCAATGGTACGGATACTGTCAAAGCCGAGAATTGCCTGACGAAATTTCTGCACGCAAAGTCAGCTTCTCTGACGAAAAACAAAAGCGTGCTTGCAACTGCATCATGCAGAAAAATCCCGAAGCCGTAGATACAATGCTCGAATATCCAGAGTCTAAAATGCCTTTGGGTAATGGTGGTGATGCACAGCAATACTATTCCGATTTGAGCGATTGTATCAATCGCGAGATGTAACCCCCTTTGGGGAAAGGAACCAGCGGGGAGGGTGGTCAGGCTCTCTACCCGCTGGCCAGATTCGGCTTAGACGGTTATAGATCTATCAACGACAATATGTTATCTCTTGGAATACTGATGCCTCTGCCCAAGAACG
Organism: Pseudomonas sp. TYF_14; assembly: GCF_043105275.1. Lineage (NCBI taxonomy): Bacteria > Pseudomonadati > Pseudomonadota > Gammaproteobacteria > Pseudomonadales > Pseudomonadaceae > Pseudomonas > Pseudomonas sp. TYF_14. The sequence goes on along the minus strand of NZ_JBICLK010000089.1, from coordinate 32,613 downwards.
TATGGGTGTATGGCGTGTATTCCATGTCATTTTTTATTCTGTAAAGGTAGTGCCATAGTCCAGTAGCGTAGCGTTCTTGATCCTCCACTTTCCCTTTGAATTTAACGACTACGGGCTTCAAGTTTTTACTAATCAACTCTCGTAGGTCAGTAGCTGCCTGTTCTGGACCACACCAGTCGCCCCATCTTGGACCGAGGAACATTTCTGGGGTGTCATAATTATCCCCTACGCCAAACCTTGCGTCATCAAATGTATCGAAGGCATATGGACCTCCGCCGTCTCTGTACGGATTGGTTGACTCCAACTCGGTTCGTTCTCTTACATTTGCTTGAGAGATTCCGAGTATCTTATCGAAATCATAGCCTTGATAAAGTTGTCGGGTCTTCAACAAGAACTCAACTGTCCCTTCGGCAGAAGACAGGAGGCCTTTATTGAACCATTCTTCAGTTCCGTCGTAGCGAGTGCGATGGTAGTACGCCGCATGGGTAAATTCACAATTTAACTTTCCGCCTACGTGGTGCGCCATAAGCCACGGGAAATAATCCACGTTAAAGCTCTGCGGATCGTCATTCATGAATTCCGGCCAATAGCCTGAATAAACTCGCTCGATTACGCTCTCATCAACTCCGTAAATTGTTGATAGCGTTCTTATTGCATCCTGCGGGCTGTCACAGCTAAGTGAGTCCATCTAAATTCCTTAAATATAAACGCCGTTTTCCAGTTGTCCGATTAGTCTCAGCACTTCGTCCCGATGAGCGTCTATAGGCTTTACGCCCCCAAGTGCCCGCTGAGGCCTATTTAACCAAATGGCAGTTTCTTCAATATTGTCATTAAATAGTTTAAGTGCTGCCTCATAGACTTCTGTGTCTACTTTATTTTCTTTCATGGCGGGCTCTGTCTATTTTAATAAGTCATTAAAATATGATATAATATGTTCAAGCAAAAGGATTTTGCAATGACTATTACTATAGAAGACTTCATAGTCGCATTCGGAAGCGACGACATACCCCGGAACCCTGATGGGGAGCCGGATCAGGCAAAGGTCGATTGGTCGATCAACGCTGCCCTAGGCACCGCACATGCGTACCTGCTCGCTGTAGGCCTGTCGGCTTACGACGCAAAGGTCCAGGCATCGATCAAGCTCCGCATCCTCGACCTGGCTCGCTACGAGCTGAATCCCGATCACGTCACCGATCTCATCAAAGAGCGGAAGGCCGACGCTATCAAGTTTTTCGGCGACGTTGCCACCGGTAAGGCGAAGCTCTTCGCTGAAACAGGCGAAAGCTCGAAAAACGGCGGCTTTCGCAACGTAAAGATCGAGCGGTGCTGAATCATGACGATCTCTGTCTCTGTCAATGCAGGTCCACTCCTGGACATCTCCGCACGTATCGAAGCGGCAGCTCGCATGGGCTGGTCCACGAACGAAATCAACGCCAGATTGCTGGCCAAGGTCCGCCTCGGCTTCCGCAACAGCACAGACCCATACGGCGAGAAATGGGCATCGATCAAGCCCCGCTGGCGGAATCACCGTCGCGTTCCTGGTCAGCCTTTGCTCGACACCGGGAGATTGCGAAACAGCATCCGTGGAGCGACAACGGGCAACTCGATGCGCATCTTTACTGATGTCGAGTACGCGCAGTATCACCAACTGGGCATGCGCGTTAAGAAAAGGGCGATCCTGCCTGACCAGCGCGGCCTGCCCCCTGAGTGGGATGCTGAAATCATGAAGGCAATCAGGGCTCGCTTGAAATCCGTTCTTGAGGGCTTCAAAGATGACTGACCGTGGCGTTTATCTGGACGAATATCTCGATACCATACGCGGTGCTATCGAGTCCGGTCTCGGATGCAAAACCAACCTCTTTACTGGCCAGTTTGGTGAGGATGATCTGAAGAAGATCAACGTCCCAGCAGCCGGCATCTTGGTCCTCGTGACTGGCGCAGGTGGACCACTACGCCGTGGACTGAGACCAGGTGAAGTCGAGTCAACAATCGGAGCTGGTGCTTTAGTCATCGCGAAAGCCGACAAAGATGAAAACGGATTTTCCCGCGCTGCTGCTCAAGCTACACAGAAGCTCCTGGGCATCCTCCAGGCCACGCCGATAGCTGCCGACAAAGCCCCCAACTCCATTGAATTTTTGGAGTGGGGCGAGGAGACCTCCGGTTTCAAGACCAGCTCTGCATACAGCGTATGGTCGCTGATTTGGCAACAAACACTGATTTTGAAAACCAATTAACTCAACTCAAGGAAGAGGTGAAAACATGGGAAGTTTATTTAACCCAATTGATAACACGAAGGGCTGGATCGGCAATGGTGCCGTCCTGATTTCAAAGCTCGATAACCTGGATCGTCCGGTTGGCGGTCACTCGAATGCCGGTCAGTGCAGCTCTGCCGTTCTGGCATTGAGCACAGAGCGTGTCGAGATGGCAGACACGATGACAGGCTCTCTGGGGACTGCCCAAAGCCGTGTTACCAAAAACAAGGCTGAAGGAACGATCACGCTGAAGTCGTTCGATCCGAAAAACCTGGCTCTTGCACTTTACGGCGATGTGATTCGTGATGCTGCCGCAGCGAAGACAGTGACTCGTAAAGCATACCTGGGCTCAGCTGTCGTGCTGGATGGCATTGCCACTGAAGTCACTTCAGTGAAGTCGGCTGATGGTCTCACTACGTACGAAGAAGGTGTGCATTTCCTCGTTTCCAGCGGTTCCATTTTCATCATCGCGGACCAGCCTGCTGAAGATGGCATTGCCGACGAAGACGTGCTGGAGGTCGCATACCAAGGAGCCGCCGTGGACCGGATTGAAGGGTTCATCAACCAATCTGTGGACGTACAGATTGTCTTTGAGGGCCTGAACGTTTCGACGGGTGACGACGTGAAAGTCACTTGGCACAAAGTCTCTCTCGACCCCGCCGCACAGCGTCAGCTGATCAGCACCGACTACGGTGACTTGGAGCTGAAGGGCACCTTGCAGCTCAGCAAAGCCATCACAGGATCGGGGTTGTCGAAGATGTTCAAAGAAGAGCACCGGGTCGCAGTGTGAGTCGAGGGCGTTCATTCGCCCTCAACTGTTTATTAACTAAAATAATAAAGGATCAAGGATGAGCCTTTCTACATTTGAAATACCCACCGAGCGGGTTCAGCTGAACCCCGGATGCCCGTTGGGCAAAGAGTTTTTTATTCATGTTCGTGGCCTCAGCGCTTCTGATTTTGCTGTCTTGGTGAACGAGCAGGAAGCCGTGATGAGATGGTTGTTTGAAGGCGCAAATCTAGATGATCAGGCCGAGTTGATGAATCAGCTCGCTGTGCGATCTGCCGGTTTTCTCGCGCTGCTGATCGCTCTGGCTGCAAACGAGCCACAGTTCGCCTGCAAGCTAGCATTGTTGCCAATACCTACTCAGATTCAACTAGCAACCACTGTTGTCAGGCTGACAATGCCAGAGGGTCTAAAAAAAAGCCTGGAGCAGATACGAATCGCAATCTCACCGCTTCTGAACGAATTCAAGAGTTTGAGCGGCAACGAAGGGCAAGCGAAGGAAAGCAAGAAGAGCAAGCAGTAACGCTTGAAAAGATAGCTGGGATGCTTGAGTCATCTGCTCAGATTCTCATCGCAAATGGGCACAACACTGAGCGTTTCGATCCATACCGTTATCCAATCAAAAGACTTTTCAAGCTAGCAGATGCGGTGATTTCAAGAGAAAGGAGTTCTCTAGTCACTGAATCCATGCTGCAACAAGCAGCGATTTTCTCTGCTTTCGGTAAAGAAGGAAGGGAGTATTACAACGAACTGATAAAAGGACTTATCAGCGATGGCAAATAACGTAGTTGATTACTTAATAAATTTGAAAGTTTCTGGTGCGCAGCAGCTCCAGGGCCTCACTCGCGAGCTGAAGAGCACATCCAGCGCGATGAACGATGCGTCAGTCTCAAATGGCAACAGCATGATCTCGACCGCACTCGACAAGATCATCGGCTCAGCAAACGCAGCAGGTGGTCCACTTGCCACATTCGGTGGCCACCTTGATGAGTTGCGCGGAAACATCAGCGGTGTAGGTGCAAGCGCAACAGCTGGTGCGGTCTCGCTGGGAGCGTTCTTCTCAACACTGGCATTTGGCTCGATGAACATCGCTGACGATGAGCGCAAATTGGGGCGCCTTGATGCCTTGCTGAAGTCTGTTGGCGGTGCGGCTGGTGTATCTGCGCAAGAGCTAATGGATTTCGCGGGCGAAAAGGAGAAAGCCACCCTGTTTGATGGTGGTGATATTGCCGATGCCGCAGGTGCTCTGCTCGGTTTCACAAGCATCGTCGGCGACATGCAGAAGAAAGTGCTGAGTCTGGGCGTTGACATGGCAGAGGTCATGGGAGGCGAGGTTCGTGGCCAGGTCGTATCGCTTGGCAAAGCTTTCGAAGACCCCATCAATGGCTTGGCGTCATTGTCGAAACAGGGCGTGAAATTCAGCGATGAGCAAAAAGAACTGATCGCCACACTCATCGATTCCGGCGAGCAGGTAAAGGCCCAGACAGTCCTGTATGAAGCCTTGAAAGAACAGTTGGGCGAGGGTGCTGCTGAAGGAGCAAACAAAGGTCTCTCCGCTGCCATAAAAGATGCTCGCCTAGCCTGGAAAGACTTTGCGGTCGAGCTGGCAACGACTACTGATGCACCAACCAAAGCAGCTGATGCGCTCAAGGCGATGGTGCAGGCGATGAAAAATTACAAATCTGCTCGCGCCCAGATGACACAGGACGTTCTGCTTGAAGAACAAGCAACCTTGATCAAGGGGGCGAATAGAAAGCAGTACGGATTTGAGAGTGACGATAGCTATGCCAAGCAGCGCAAAGCATTGCTCGACCGCTTGAAGGAAGTGAACAAAGAGATCGTCGAGCAGCAGAAAATCATGAACGCTGAGGGCAACGAAAACTTCGGCATCCAAGGGCTCATTCCAAAAGAAGAACCAAAACCACTGATCACCGACGCCGACAAGACCGCCACTCTGAAAAAGGTTAGAGAAATTGGTGTCGAGGTTGGTAAGGCCTTCGAATCACAGATCAGCGAAGCGACTACGAAGGAGCAACTGAAGGGCATTGAGGTCGCTGCTCAGAACGCTGCTGACAGTGCCGCTGCTGTGCAGCAAAAAGCAAACACAGCTGCGAAACAAGCCGCTGACAAGCTCTCGAAAGAGAAGATCGAGATCGCCAAAGCTGAAGCAAAAAGCACAGTCAAGGCAGCTGAAGATGGTGCAGCCGCACGTCTTTCAGTGATCGACAGAGAAGAAGCTGATGGTACGAAAACAGCCCGTCAGGCAGCAGATGCCAGGATCGCAGTCGCAGTCGAACTGAATAACAAGCGTGCTGCTGTCGAGAAGCAGATCCTTGGCTATGACCAGCAAATCTTAGACGGGACCATTGCAGCCAAGGAAACTGCCCTGGCAGCGCTGGACAATGCTGCTGAAAACGCAGCGAAGCAGTTTGGTCTAGCTGGCGACGAGCTTACGGCAAAGATCAATGAGATCAAGAAATTGCAGGTTGAGCGGTATGCCGTTGAAGGGGAGATCAACATCCTGCTCGCCAAGCGTGCTTCGCTCGCGAACCAAGAGGCTGCCCTCAATCCACTGGTGGCGAACCAGAATGCGTCGGACGCGATCAACAATCGCCTGGCCATTGATCAGGCGAATGCTGCAAAAGCTGCTGGTGAACGTGCTGCTGCGGAGTCGAAGAGGAAGGCAGAAGAGGTTGCTCAGCGTCGGCGTGAGCTTCAGAACCAGATCGCGCAGGAAGAAATTGAGGCTGTTCGGCTCTCTGGCAAGGAGCGGGAGGCCGCGCTTGCTGAGATCGAGCTGAAGTACAAAGAGATGTTCCGTGTGGCCCAGGGCGATGCTGAGTCTTTGGCTTTGACTCAGAAACTCAAAGACAAAGAGGTTGCGAACGAGAAGGTTCGGCTGGACAAAGAAGCCGCAGATAAGCGTAAGCAGTATGAGCAAGAGGTCGCTGATGTGCGCATCAAGCTGCTTCGCCTTTCTGGCAAAAACTTCGAAGCTGATCTGGCCGAGATCGACCGGAACTACAGCGATCTGTTGAAGAAAATGGGCGGCAGCGCAGAGGATCTGAATCTCGTCAAAAAGCTGATCGATGCGGAAAAGGTCAAAGCTGAGCTGGACGAAGTGCTGAAGGAGATGGAGCGCCTTCAGGAAGCGTTGGCAAATGGCGAAATGTCGCGGCAGGAATACACAGATCGGATGAAAGGGGTCTCTGATAAAGCGAACGATCTGGCTGGTCAGACCGGCGATCAGGACACAATCGACTCAGTGCGCCGCAAGACAAAGTTTGCGACAAGCGATCTCCAAGATTTGTACAGCCTTGGCCAGAAAGTAGGTGCCGGGCTCAACAATGCGTTTGATGATGCGTTCGAAGGCTTGATCGACGGCTCTGCGAAAGCTGGTGATGTGTTCAAAGATTTCGCCAGTGACATGGCATTCGAGATCTCGAAGCTGATCGTGAAATCGTATGCCCTTTACGCTATTCAATCCCTCTTGGGTCTGGTTGGTGGTGGGGCAGGTGGTGGCGGTTTCTGGTCAGGAGTGGTGTCTGGCATGAGTCAGTCGATGGGCGCGCAGACGCTTCATGACGGCGGAGCTGTGACTGGTGGCGGTTGGAGGAAGAATCTTTCAGCATCTCTTTGGACGAATGCACCGCGATTCCACAATGGTGGTGCTCCTGGTCTCGCATCGGATGAAGTTGCAGCAGTGCTCCAAAAAGGCGAATACGTGATGTCGAAGAGCGATCCTGATAATCCGCTTAATGGCGGGAGAGGAAAGGGTGGCAGTAGCTCTGGTGGGCAGCAGCTGGTGATCAACAATCTGCTTGATACCGAAAGTATGGCTGGCAGAATCCTTGATTCACAGTCTGGCCAGAAGGGCATCATGAACTTCATCACTGATAACGCGACAGCTATTAAAGCAGTGCTAAATAGTTAAATATATGATATAATAACTATCAGGAAAATGGAGTTTCCGATGGCATTTCAAACTTTCAATACGAGCAGCGTTAATGCGCTGCTCACCCAGATTCGTACACGTGTCGAAGCGGCTGGTTGGACCACGCTTCGTGACGTACCAACCGATGAGCGCGAGCTGATTATGCGGTCGCCAGCGGGCGCTCATGTCGGCCTTCGCACTGAAACAGGCAGTGACGGCAGCTACAAAAACTTGCAGCTCCAGGGCTACCGGAGCTTCGAACCTGAAGCGTCTTTTCACGACCAGTTCGGAGCAATCGCGCACAACGGCAGCAGCGCTCTTTGTCCGGCCATGCCTCTCCAGGATCTGCCCCTGACGGTCTGGCTCGCAATCAGTGATCGTCGGTTGCTGATCGTCGTGAAGCTTTCATCTGTGTATGTTGCTGCTCATCTCGGTTACCTGCTGCCATTCGCTTCAGATACTGATTACCCGGAGCCGCTGCTGATCGGTGGATCGATCACTGACAACGAAAAGCTTTGGTCCGGCACGACTAACAGTCAGAATATTTTTCTTTTCGGAACAGGCGGATTGAGGCCGGGTTTTCCCAGAGTCTTGTTGCCAAACGGAAATTGGCAGTCGATCAGCTTCAGCGGGAATTCATCGTCGAATCTTGCTTCGATTTTTCCGTTTAACGGAGGTCTCGAACAGCTTGGTAGGTCGTTCGATGACTCGCACACGATGTTTCCAGCGATGGTTGTATCCGGCCTGCCTGGTGCGGAAGCACAGGCATGGGAAGGTGAATGGCTGGGCTATATCGAAGGAGTGTTTGGTACTGACGCTGAAGCTGTCACTTCCGAGTCGCAGTTCACGCTGCTCGACCGGACGTTCATCGTGTTTCCCAACGTCTTCCGCAACTCCAGTTTCTTCACTCTGGAGGTGGCGTGATGTTTGTGAAATCTGAGGGCATTGCGCTCGATGTGTTCGACCTGTTGTCGCGCCTGAAGTCGTTCCTTTCCGCGCAGGGCTGGACGATCAACGACGAGAACACCACGACGCTTCAGATTCAGCGTGGGCCGAATCGTTTCTACTCGCTTTGTGCGTTCAACAACGTTTGGCCAGATGATTCTGAGACCGAGTTTCCTATCTCTGGAATTTCCCTACGCGGAGCAACTGGTTTTGAGCTTGGGGGTGGTTTTTCGGGACAGCCAGGTCGGCCCGCTGACGACTACGACATGATGTTGCTGCCGTATGCATCGAAGTACGTGTTCCTTGATGACGGATATAGCTGCTGGGTAGCGACTGAAGTGGCGTCTGGGTTCTGGCAGCATTTGTGCTTCGGTCGAATCATTAGTTCGTGGCAGACAAGCTTCTTTGGTGGCTCCCTGAAGATGTCGGCTGGTGTGTCATCTGTGCTGGATCAGACGAATGTGCCGCTTTCGACCGCATCGAATGGTACGACCTGCCTGGTTCTGAACGAGTACACAGGTGGTTGGGCGAAATGGTTCAACAGCGATGCTCAGGCCGGTGATTTGGCAACGGGGCATGGTCTCAATTCGAGCTTCTACGGCTTTCCGAACTACTCGCTCAATAACAGTGACGGCATCCTGGCCAGGGCTAGGTCTGCGTATACAGGCATCACGATGCTCGTGCCCATCCAGATTTTTGGAGGGCAGGGCGGCAAGTGGCGGTACATAGGGAATCTTCAGTATGCATTCATCGTGAACATGCGCGAGTTGTTCGCGGAGCGGACCTACACAGTCGGTAGCAAGCAGTATTACGTGTTGCCGTTCGGGAAGAAGCCCGAGCCTTTCAATCACGATTCAACGACCGGGAAGGGGTTGGGTATCGCGTTGAGGATCGCCTGATGATCGTTGATCCCATCGAGTGCCTTGCTGTCCAAGATAGTCTGCATCTGCCTGATCCTGACTTCGATTTCGCTGAGTCAATGGAGCGTGTTCGCACGCTGGGGAACGCTGTTCGATCCAGCTCTGTTGGCAACAACGGCGTAGCAAGCATACCCAGTGGCTGGCACTCGGAGTTCTTCGGCGAGGTGTTCGTGTCGCCGTGGCCAACGCTGTCGCTTGGGGTCGTTGCAGATGATGCCACGGGCTCGTTCAGCGTCTGGTCCAGCTCACCTGGTGGGTCGGTCATTGAGGCTCTGGAGACTAATGTTGATGGCCTACTCCTGGGCCTGGTGACACCCAAGAGCATCGCCCCCTTCAGAGCCCAAGAAACCCGCTGGTCAATTTCGCGAAGCGGTGATCCGGCGATCACAGGCAACATCGAAATCAGTGTCGATGGTAAGCAGCTAGACCTTGCGGTCGAGGGCATCAGGGCTGTGTTATGGGATCTGCGTCCGGACTGGAATTCCGGAGCAAGGGTGCAGTACGACTTTGTGTCGGACGTGTTTGAAGCATGGGATGGCACAGAACAGATCAGCTCAGTGTTGGATGATCCGCGCTGCTCGATGACTTACTCGTATCTGCTCACTGACGAGCAAGAAACGTGGGTAAGCAACAGGCTAGACACCTACCAAGACAGCTTCTTGGTTCCGGCCTGGCACGAGGTCTTCTCACTAGCTGACGGGGTAGGGCCGAGCGACAGAGTTGTTCGGATAGACAGACCGCTTCGCGAATTTAGCCAGCGGTATTCAGTGTTATTGATCGATGGTCATGTTCATCTCATCGAGTCATGTGCTGCCGATGAGATCGTCTTTGCAAAACCGGCAGGACGGTCGTATCCGCCTGGCACTGAATGCCATGTCGCACATGCTTGCTTCCTGCCTGACGGCGCGAGCATCACTCGACTGACTGATCGTGTAGCGACAGTATCACTGACATTCGAAAAGCAGTCCGAAGCCGATGGTTTCACTACATCAGATGCGCTGCCGCAGCTGTGGGATTTGCCGCTCCTGGAACAACGACCAAACAGGCTGACGGACGTAACTGATGAGCTGAAAGCCAGGCTTCAGGTTCACGATTCTGGTGTCGGCTATCGTCGTGTGAAACCACGGACGAAGCTACCTGAGCGCTTGCATAGCGCTGCATTCACGCTGTTTGGTACAGAAGAAATTCGCAGCTTCATCGACTTCATGCTCGCTACCCGTGGACAGCAGCAGCCGTTCTGGATTGACTCTGGCAACAACGATCTCTACCTGGCCACCGGCATCTTGGAAGGTGCCACGGCACTGTCTGTTAGAGGTAACGGATACGCGAGCTTCAAATTTACCCATGAGTGCTATCGCCAGGTAGCGATCCACGCGCTCGGCCAGGTCTTCTACAGAAAAATCATAGGAGCACAGATCGACAGCATCGACATCGAGCGCATCACCCTCGACGAGCCGCTACCTGCAATGTCAGTGCTGGACGTTGAACGGATCAGCTTCATGCTGCCAGCCCGTTGGGCAAGCGACACATTTGAATTTACCTACACGACACCGGAAGTCGTGGAAATAAGCAAAGGAGTGAAAATTTTGGACTATGAGCTATGACACTTACGAAAAATCGGGATGGCTAAGCCAGCCATACGAGCTGTACCGCTTCACGCATGCTGGTGACACGCACGCATTCACGACGAAGACAAAACAGCTCCTGCATGTCGATGGGACGATCTACCAGCCCGCGTTCTTGAAGCGCGGCTCGATCACTCGAACTGAAGATCCGAACAAGCAAAAACTGTCGATCACGGTCAGTGCTGACAACCCTGTCGCTCAGCTCTTCAAACGAGGCCTGCCTGGTCGCGAAATCACGCTGAAGATCATCCGCGTCCAGAAGGCGGCAGCTGGTGACCCCGGCATCAATCTCTGGTCAGGCCAGGTCACATCAGCGAACTTCAACGACGACAAATGCTCGCTCGAATGCGAGCCCGTGGCAGCGCTGATGAACAAGGCCGCTTTGCGCATGTACTATCAATTTCAATGCAATCACAACCTGTTCGACGAACTCTGCTCGCTCGACGTGAACGACTGGTCTGAGTACCACGCTGTATCAGCAATCGAACAGAACGGCACGCTGCTCACGCTCAACACCATCACACAGCCAGACGGCTACTACGCAGCAGGTTTGGCTGAGATCAACGATCAGTGGGTGATGGTGACCGGTCATGACGCTGCAACTAACAAGGTGCTGATCCTGTCCGCCCTGGACGGACTCAAGGAAGGAGACGTAATCAGGCTTACAAAAGGCTGCGACCGTACCAAGGCTGCGTGCAATTCGTTTGGCAACAAGGACAACTTTTTTGGGTTCCAGACGATCCCGACAGATAACCCGTTTATCGACGGTATTTGATAAATAAATGAAATAATAACTATCTCAAGGATGAGAAAAGATGGGCTGGGCACAGATTATTTACTACGCAGTCGTACTGATCATTTCGCTAGTCAGCATGTACATGCTGGCCAAAAAGGTCGGCGGAGAGGCAGCGAAAGCAGGGACGCTCGAAGACTTCAACATCGCGACAGCGCAGGACAGGCCGATCCAGTACATCGGCGGCACGATCAAGCTGAATGCGCCGAACATCCTCTGGTACGGAGCTATGCGGACGGTTCCGATCCGCAAGAAAGCAGGCAAGAAGAAGCAGACAGTTGGGTATAAATACTACCTGGGCGTGCAGGCCGGGCTTTGCTACGGCCCTGGTGTCGTGCTCAAAAAGCTGTGGTTCGGGAAAGACCTGGCGTGGGAAGGTGAGGTCTCAAGCGGCTCGTTCAGCATCGATAAGAAACAGCTTTTCGGCGGAGAAGATCGAGGCGGAGGTGTTGCAGGTACGATCAGTTTCTATCCAGGTGATCGCACACAGACTGAAGACAGCTATCTGGTTTCGAAAGTAGGAGAGAGCAAGACCAGTGCATTGCGTGGGCTCAGCTACCTGGTCTTCAAAGACTTCTACTTTGGCAACTCGACATCGCTGAACTCTCCGGCCATGGAGTTGCAGCGTTTCCCAAAATCGCCGTCAGGAAACACGGAATGGGAGCGTATAGGCGATGACGCGAATCCTGCCTATCTCGTCTACGAGTTTTTGACTAATCGCATGTTCGGCTCGTCGATCCCAGCAGCATTGATCGATGTCGATGCGATTGAGCAGTGTGCCGAGCAGTTGCATGCCGAAGGGCTCGGGCTGTCAATCTTGCTCGATGGCCAGAAGCAAGTTGGCGATGTCATCAGTGACATCTTGAAGCATATCGACGGCAACAGGATCACAGACGCCACGACGGGCCAGTTGCGCATCAGCTTGGTACGCCCGGACTACGACATAGAATTGTTGCCAGTGATCGATGAGTCGATCATCAAGTCCGTCAGTGACTTCAAGCGAGGATCTGTGACCAGTGCGGTCAGCGAGGTTCGGGTCAAGTACAAGTCGCGCTCTGCTGACTACGAAGAGCGTATTGCCCAAGCTCAAAACCTCGGGCTGCGCATCCACAAGGGATTGGTGGATTCGAGCCAGCAGGACTTCCCCTATGCTACGACAGCAACGGTGGCCCAGGGCATCGCAGCACGCCTGATGATCCCTTTGTCATCGCCGCTCACAAACTGCAACGTCGAGTGCAACAGGAAGCTTCATCGCGTCCAGGTTGGTGATCCCATCGTGCTCAACTGGCCCCCCCTAGATGTGTCCAGGATGGTCATGCGCGTGACCTCCGTAGACCTGGGAACACTGGACAAAGGCACTATCAAGCTTGGCCTCATTCAAGATGTGTTCGGGACTACTGAGACGATTTACACCCCGCCTGCGGGTGATGAATGGGAACGGCCAACAAGCATTGCGCACTCCGTCGAAAACGCGCTGATCATGGAGTGTCCTGCATTTCTGGAAGACGACGGTCAACCCGGCCATCTCATCTGCGTTGCCGAGCGCCCTGACGCAGAGCTAGGTTATCGTCTGCTCACCAGGTTGCCTGACGAAGCGGATTTCAACTGGGATGGCACTACAGGCTTTTCGGTCTCTGGCGTCATTGTTGCCAAATCGGCTGAGGGGTTCGAAATCGCAGGGAAAGACCTGGACCTCTTGGGCAATGCAACTACAGGTCAGATCTTGCGCGGTGAGAATCTGGCGTACATCGACAATGCCGATTTGGCGCTGAGTGAGTGGTTCGGGTATCGATCTGTTGAGCTTCTGGAGAACGGCAACGTGTTCATCAGTGGCCTTGAGCGGGGGCTGATCGACACCATTGCGGTTGACCACGCCTTGGGGGCTCGGGTTTGGTTCGTTGAACAGTCACCAGTGACCAGCAGCTATGCATACCCTGTTGGTAGCGTGCAGGCGAAGCTGCTGACTTACACTAATAACGATGCAATGACTGAAGAATTTAGTGAAACATTCAGCATTAGCGTTGCTGGTCGGTACAAGCTACCAGTTGTTCCAGGCCGGGTCATGCTCAACGGGTGGTTTGCGGGTAACGAAGTCGCGACTAGCTCGACGTACAGGATCAGCTGGGCTCGGCGGAGCAGTGACTATCCTGGAGTCGTCACGGAGAACGATCCGCTCGACATCGCGCAAGCTGGTGTCTCGTACAACGTGTGGGTTCGCCAGGGCGGCGTGGTAAAAATCACGCAGTACGGTGTTACCGGCAATCAGCTGGATATCGACGGCACATTGTTCGTACCAGGAGAGGTTGAGGTGCTAATCGAAGCGGTTGCTGATGCTGGCAATTCGATAGTGACAAAGAGCCTGCGTTGGACTATAACTCTTTGAATATCAATGAGTTTATTGTCAATGTCATTTACATTGGATAGGGCGTTAGCAGCTGAACCTAAGCTTCTCGCAAATGGCATGAAGAGCTTCGACCATTTTCGCAAACTTGCTGGGAATCCGAAGCTCGATGAGTTTTTTGTCGATGCTGTCGAGCTGGAGAGGTTACTGCCGGGGTTGCCGCTTGCAGGTGATTCGGCCCTTGATAAGCTGACGATGCTCGCTGACAACAGCTACCAGACGTACGCCGTCAGTCTGAGTCGATGCAATGCGAGCGGTGGGCTTGAGCGGAAAGGGGAGGTGTCGATACCTCCGAGGCTGAAGCGGGGCGATCACAAAGGCATGGCTCTGATCGAGATCTGGGTAGAAGAGCCACCGACTGTGTTGGACATGTATGGCCGCTCTGTTGTAGAGCCCCTGCATTTAGCGCTCACGTACACTGATGAGAAGCTTGAGTTCGATGAGCGGGTTTCTAGCGAGCTTGGAAGCTTGCTGGAAGGACTTGGTTACGAGTTTGAGAACCGGTGGGACTGACGGCGGTGAAAGGTCTGGAAGAGGAGAAGGCCAAGCGACAGCAGGATAAGATTGATCAGTTGCGCAATCTGACGGATGAAGAGCGAGATGAACTGAACAGGGAATGGCGGGCTGAAAAGCAGAGGATATTGGATCGCTTCAAGAAGATGCCGCCACAGGGGCGGCGGGGTTAGGCGGGTGAGAGATCATGGCTTCGCTGTTTTTTCGGCACCTGTTCGTCAAGGGTGTACAAAAGACCATCAATTTCTTCTGGGGCATATTCAACTTCGAATTTGCATCGGAATATCGAGAGTATCGATTCGATAAGGCGTAGTGCAGCCTCTGCCATTTTTATTGCGTTTTCAGTCATTATCTTCATCTGCACTTCGTTTCTCTTCAGCTTTTCGTTGTTGTTGAAGACGTAGAAGAGCTTGTTGCCATTTGAGTAGCTCGGCTCCAGAAGTCGGCTGATAGCTGTTCTACGGAGTCGGTCGGTGTGAACGACTATGGCAAATGCGTTTCTTTGTTTTACCTTTTGCCTTGTTTTCGTGTTGACTGAGAGTCCTGGGTGACTGGTTGGCTCGGGGCCAACTGCTGCTTTTGCTTCTCCATTTCTTGTTCTAACAATTTTCTGTAATTCTTGAAGCATTGATTCGTCATAATGAATTCCTTCTCTATTAGTAAGGCGTTGCCAGGTAAATCTTGATCTCTTAAGGTTACGGCCAGAGATTAATTTTTTTTCAAATCTAAAGCTTATCCCGATTGGGCTACCAGACTTGTCTGTTCTAAGTTCAACGCCAATCTCTGCTTTGTTGAGCAGCATTATAAAGTCAAGCATGTTCCCGCCTTTTTCTTGAGTGCGCTCAAGGGCTGTTGCAACGCGAGCTATGAGCTTGTGCTTCCACGCCACCTGTCCGGTCTTCTGAGATGCCTCGACTTCTTCGCGAGTTAAATTTACACCAAAAGTCTCGTGCGGCATTGGCACAACATGCAGGCCGTACTCATGCTCGATTTCTCGACAGACTTTCATCAGTATCTCGTAGTCTTTGCTTTCTGATAGCAGCATGTAGTCGCGCATGCTGATCCGGTTTGCACATATGTGCATGTGTTCGTGATCAGTGTTTTTATGCAGTTCACCGAAAAATTTGTGATCTTCGGTGTAGCCAAGTGCCGTCATGGTTTTGAAGAGAACTTCACGCCACTGGTGGACATGCAGGGTCTCGCCAGGTGCGAGGCTGAGCATGTAGTGCATGTGGCACTTGCCACTTTCTTTGCCAGTTGCTGCTTTGCGTAGGTGGCAAGGGGTGTCTAGCTCTTCGATAATATCTTCTGGCGTTGAGCCGAAGACGTTTCCGCCTACAAACTCGACTTGATCGCATTTATGCTCATGGCCTTTGCCGAAGACATACTCAACACGTGTCTTTGACGAACCGCTTTCATTAGCAAATTTACGGGAGATCATTGCTTATCTCCCTGGGCGCTCTCAACATCAATAAGTGCTTTTGCTATCTGTACCAGATGATCACGAACGAGCTTGATTGACTGAGCATGAAAGCCATTCTCTATTGCCAGGTCTAGGCCCTTCACGGAAGAGGAGAGTAGTTTGTAGACCTCCATCCTGTCCGCGTGCAGAACTACCTTGGGGGGCAAATCGGAGCGTAATCCGGAACTGCGGAGGAAGATGGCGGGACTGTCGAAGCCCTTCTCGTCCATGATGGCCAGCAGGCGCTCATACTCTTCAGCGTTAAGGGCAACCAGAATCTTGTTCGTTCTTTTCTCCGACTCTTGTAAGGCGGGTTTTCCTCTTTTTTTGTTTTTCATGACTAACCTTCTTCTTATTATTGTAGGTTGAATTGCTTTTGCTTTTTGCCGCGCAACCCCCGCAAGGGGTGTGAGCAGCCAGCGTTCTAAATGATTGAACGGAGCCAATGAATATTGGCATAGTGATAATTATTTAAAACATTGCTGGCTTAGATTTTATCTTTGCAAATTAATTATAACATTAAATATCGACATATTTTAATTGCAAGGTCGATATTATAATATTTTTCTGTCACGATTATGATTTGTGATATATCACATATTGGTGTTGTCATTTGTGTGATATGTCACGTGAGTTTGTTGGGGGTGCGTGATATGTCACGAGTTCGAAGAGGGTATGTGTGATATATCACATAGGTGATTACTTATTTCGTGATATATCACGTGGTGGATAATGTTTTATGTGATATATCACGTGTTGGTGTTTTATCATGCGTGATATATCACGTGGATCTCAGGTTTTTAGTGTGATATATCACGAAGTCGCTATGTGATAGATTCTCTACCAGCTTCGCTGAAGGCGGCCAGCGGGGAGAGCGGTGGGGGAGAGGGGGTGACCTGGAAGCTATAGATCGACCACAACGTCTGCCGAATGTGCAGCAGGGCCTGGCACATACTTGCTGAATTCGTTATGTAGGTCAGAAAGAATATGCAGTTTCACACCAGATCCTCTCAGAGACCGGTTTCTTACTCAAGATAACCAAGCAGCCACGGCTGTCCAACATTTCTGCTCAGTTACGCCCTGAGGGCGTAGTCACCAGGCCAATGAACGGCTGACGAAAACATCATTTAGCCCAGCAATCATCAGTAAATGCGGAACAAAGTCATTACACATGTTTGCGAGTGTATTGAATTTGCTCTCGGCACCACCAACCCAATTCCGCTGGCCTCCTTAGCCGCAGGCTGTAAAAAAATATTCCTTCATATGGTTGACTTATGAATATATGTGCTTAATTGATGTTATAATAAAAATATGCAGCAAATGAACGTTGCCAATAATAAAAAGAAGAGGCGAGCATGGAAGAGAAAAGAGGGAAGGGGAGCATATGGATACGAGAGTCAGCAAAAAGCGTAAGCTTTTATCAAGTCGAGTACGGACAAAAAAAGAAGCGCTTAATCACTGTTGCGTATGAAGATCTAGCAGATAAAAGAAAGCAGTACGAAGTTCGCATTCTTTTTCCGTACCGCGAAGCTGCTAATAAGCTCGGGCAGTATTTCATAACCTTCGAGTCTCGTCACAAAGAGAAGCTAGCTCCGAAAAAAGAATATCTTAACCAGAATCAAATACTGGAGGCATTGCAAGCAGTCGAAGAATCTTTAGCTGAGCTAGTGAAGTCAGACCCAAAATGCCAGAAGCCAGAAAACCTCCAACTGGGTTATGAAGTCTGGAGGAGATGGTCGAAGATCAGGCCTAACATCAACACGATTAACGGCTGGAACATCAAAGAATCTGATTCCCAGAAAGCCCTCGGATGGGGAAGCGCTGGAAAAAGAGAGGATGAAAAAGATGGATAAGCCTTTGGCAACAGCAGAAGCAGGGCAGCCTGAGCGCTGCCATGTCTGCGAGTTTCCGGCAGTCGCCGGCCAGGTTCAGGGTGAAGTCGATGGCGAGCAATGCAGCCTTAAGCTTTGCCCAAGCTGCTTCAAGTACGTCTTTCTCTGTCTGCGCGATAGCTACCGGCAAGATCGCCTTTTTGACGATGATTTCGAGATTGATGAGCTGTGTCGGTTTGGCAAAGTGCGGCCAGCACTTGATGCAGAGGAAAAGGAGTGGGAGCAGATGAAGCCGGTAGGGCGAGAACTCTGACCAGGTGACGAACGAGCTATTCACTTGGTGGCACATGGCCGCTACAGTGTCGTAAGTCTCATTCAAGGAGTAGCCGCTATGGGTCTGTTCAGTTCATTAGACGAATTCTTCTTTGGCCCTCCAGGCGTCGCTGGCGGTCTTTTGGGGGATGTTGTAGATGCGATTTCTGAGAATCCAGGTAAAGCCGTTGCTGTCGTCGCTGCGACCGTAGTAACTGGAGGTGCCGCCATGGTTGCAGCTCCGGCGATTGCTGCAACAGCTGGAGCTGCCGGATTGCTCGGTGCGGCGAGCACGGGTACGGCGATCAGCACGCTGTCCGGTGCTGCTCTCACCAACGCATCTCTCGCGGCGTTGGGAGGTGGGGCGGTAGCAGCTGGTGGCGGTGGAATGGCAGTTGGTACTGCTGTCGTTACCGGAGCTGGCGCAGCAGTTGGAGCAGGCGTGTCCGGAGCTGTAGCTGCAAAAAGCTAAATCGATACCAAAGAAAAAGGCACCTCATTCGGTGCCTTTTTATAAGCGCTTGATCATCGATCCTCTCGCCCTAGAGTGTTTTCAGGAACTCCATGAACCTCGAAGACCACCAGCCCACAGTCTTGTGACTAAGCTTGGTCTTTGCGGGAATTATTCCGCGCTTCTCTAGCCTGTGTACAGTGCGCTTCGAAACCCCCAGCATTCTTGCTACGTCAGCAATGCTCAAAAAACGATCAGAAATTACTGCATCCATTTTGCCTCCCTTGATTTATTAAGGCAGATAATAATAATGGGTTTTGCATGGGTCAAGTAATTTCTGATTTGTCAATAGGGTTGTCAATCGCCTGTGTCGGCTCCGTCACGCAGTTCTTTGATGTTGAAGATCCTGATGCCATCGCGGATTTTCCCGGCCTTCAGCTCATCCAGGTACTCACCCCAGCGCAGCAGTGCATCTGTTTTCTCTTGGAGGTACGTGTTCCGGTCGTAGTGCTTCGACTGAATGCCGCTGCGACCATGTGACAGGAGGTGAGCGCGCACATCAGGGCCAATGCCGATGCCTGCCATCAAGGTTTCGGCTGAGACGCGAACGTTTTCCCAAGAAAATTTCATGGTCTTTCCGGCTTTGCTCAGCTCTTTTCCGGCATTGCTGTAAAACTTGCTCGCAGCGTTGCTTGTGATCAGATTTTTGTCAGCGATTGCGAACGGCCCCGCTTCGCAGGTCTGGAGCTGAAGCAGTGGTGCCATGATTTCCCGAGTTTTTTCGGTCCAGGGAAGGAAGTGAGGCAGAGGCTTGGAGCGCTTGCCTTTCCAGTCGAAGACGAAGAACCCGCCATCGTCGATGTGCTTCCATTCCAGAGCCATCAACATCTTTAGCCGCTGTCCGCCAAAATAAATTGGAGCCAATGCAATGGCGCGGTGGCGCTCTGGCAGCGTGTCTAAGTATCTGAGCAGCTCGCCCATTTCGTGCTGCTCAAGAGACTCGGTATTGCCTTCGTAAACATCATCGAGAGAGCCGATTGCAGCCGCAACATTGTATACAATGTCGAATTTCTTCGATGGCTTCCGCTTGCGCTTGAGTGAGTGCTGGCTAGTTTTGGCATTCTCGAAAGCAGCGCACAGATATGTGTGTAGCGTGTCTGCTGTAGAGCGCATGCTTGTTTTTGGCGCTTTCGTGGTTCTGCCTTTGCCGCGATTTGCTGGGGCTCGCTTCATGACAGCAGTCACAACGTCATAGATGTCTTCTTCTGTGATTTCCTTCGCCGGCTTGCTTGCAAGGCCGGGGAAATGGTCATGGATGTGCATTTGGAACATGCGAGCGACCTGAGTAGTTTTCACTCGCTCCCGCTCATCGAGGTCAGCGACGTAATCGTCGAGAAGGTCTTTGAATGTCCCAAGACTGGAGCGAGATTCTGAGGCCAGTGCTTCGGCCTGGAGCTGAGCCTCTTTTTCGGCTTTCTGACGAGCAAGATACTCTTTTGGATTGCCGTGCTCTTTCAGGATCTGAGCAAGCCTTTTAGCTTCGTCGCGTATGTCCGTCAGTCGCATGCCGGTCGAGTTGACAGTTGATGCGTACTTCCCGATGCTGATCTGGCCGGGCTGGCGATTGAGGTTCCAGCGGTAGTAGGCAGTGACTGTGGTCCCCACCTTTTTAAAGAAGATGCTGCCAGTGCCACGACCGGCAAGGCTCTCTGTGAGGGTCTCGCCCTCCTTCATGCCTTTGAGCATCTGATCTCTCACTACCTTGTCTTGCGTATTCCCTGCCATTTCTCACCGCCTAAGTGGTCACTACTGGTTACTACTATAGCAACTACTTCTCGCGTCCTTCAATGTCCCTTCTTGACCTCGACTGTCACTCATTCCATTAAAAAAATCATATAGAACAACGAATTACACTGGATTTTGGGGTGCTTTGGCTGAGGTTGACCATCACTGTCTTTCATTATCTTACCCCTCCTAAGGGGAAGGTTGCAGGTTCAATTCCTGCCTGGGACGCCATTCTCGTCATTCCCATCTTGTCTCCGTCGTCTTCGTTGCCGCCATGCTGCTGTTGACAGCACCTGCGCGTGGCCAGCGCTGTCATGCATCACGTTCGTGGGCTAACACCGCGCTTGACGCCAGCCGCTGGCGCATCAGGAAGTACCCCGCCACCACCAGCAGTACCGTCAGCACCGTGAACCAGAATTGGAAACGCGATGCCGGGTCGAACGCCTGGGTGCCGATGACTGCCAGCAAGGCGAACAGCGCAATGATATTGGTGTAGGGGAACAGCCAGGCACGGAAGGCGTTTGGGGCGACCGCTTCGTGGCGGGTTTTGATGCGCATGGCCACGTGGGCGATGATGATGAAGATCCATACGACCATGACCAGGCTGCCGGTACTCTTGGCCAAGGTCATGAACAGGTCGCCGCCACTGACAAAGTGCACGGTCAGGATCATCGTGCAGATCGACAGGCTCAGCAGCAGTGCATTGATCGGTACGCCCTTGGCACTGGTGCGTGAGAACAGCTTGGGTGCGTGACCGCGCTGGCTCAGCGAGAACAGCATGCGTGAGTTGGAGAACATGAACGAGTTCATCACTGACATGAACGAGACGAACAGCACCAGTTTCATGGCCACTGCCGCACCACCGAACCCGGCCAGGCTGAACAGTGAAACATAGGGCGAGGCCAGGTTGGCCTTGTCGGTCCAGGGCAGGCAAAGGATCAGGATCGACACGGAACCTACATAGAACAGCATCACCCGCAGGATCACGCTCTTGATCGCGCGGATCACGTTCTGTCGGGGGTTCTCTGATTCACCCGCGGCCACAGCGGCAATTTCGCTGCCGCCCAGGGAGAAAATCACCACGATAACGCCGGCCATCACCGGTGACAGGCCGTTGGGCATGAAGCCGTCATGGGCGGTGAGGTTGATCAGGCCTGGGGCGGGAATATCACTGTGCAGGCCGAGCAGGATCGAGACGCCCAGCAGCATGAAGATAAGGATGGTGGCGACCTTCATCGCGGCCAGCCAATACTCTACTTCGGCAAACGAACGCACCGAGTAGGCGTTGCTGGCCATGAGTGTCACCAGCATCAGGAAGGCGCCTGCCCAGATCGGTAGCCAGGGCAGGAAGTCATGCAGGATGGCGCCCAGCAGTACCGCTTCCAGGGTGATGGTCATCATCGACTTGAACCAGTACAGCCAGCCGACCGCAAACCCAGCCCAGTCGCCGAGGTAGGTGTTGGCGTAGGTCGAGAACGACCCTGCATCCGGGTTGCGGCAGGCCATTTCGCCCAGCATGAACATGACCAGGGTGACCACCAGGCCACCAATGAAATACGACAGTATGGCCGCGGGCCCTGCCGATGCGATCAGTGAGCCCGAGCCCATGAACAGCCCTGCACCGATCACCCCACCCAGCGCGATCATGGTGATATGCCGCTGCTTGAGGCTTTGCTTCAAACCGTGTGATTGCATTTCCTTGTCCTCTCTTATTTTAGGGGGGATCCGACATCGTTCCCCTACGCAGGCATCGTCATGCGCCTGCGTCCACGCGTGGCAAATAGCTACCAGCCTGCCACCCTGGACAATAAGGCCAAGGACCTCAAACGAATTCTCTGCACAACATCCTGCCGATTTTTCCTGAGACCGGTGATGGCGCCGGTAGCGTTGCAGTTGACGAAGCCATGCACCACCTGAACGTCGACGCCACCGGACGACGATCAGGCTGGGGCGCCTTGGACGAACCGCGGCGCTATTCTTACCGGCCGCTGCCACACCCTCATACCGGGCGTGCTGCTTGTTGCTCTTCATCCAGGCCGCCGTCCACCTTGGCGACCTGCTCTTGCGCTTTCTCCTCGATCTTGCGCTCGATGTCTTCTTTCATGCGCTGGGCGATCAACTCGTCGACCTTTGCTTTCATTTCGGGCGGCAGGGCGTCGTACTCTTCTTCGGTCAAGCCGATTTCACGCAGCAGTTTTTCCTTGATCATCTCGCCGGGCGACTTGGACATGAAGTCGTGAAATTCCTGCCGGGCAGTCTTGGGCGGCAGGGGTTCTCCGATGATCGTCTCGGTGGTCGCAGAACCTAGGTTTTGCAGCATCACCTTGAACTTGGCAAAGGCTTCTGCACGAGCATCCTCTGCGTTTTGCTGAGCGGTGCTGCCCCCGCTCTGATGTTGGCTCGCCGTGTTGGCGGTGGATATTGGCGTGCGCAGCGGTGCAATCTGGGCCACTGTCTGCTCATCGCTGGTGTACCGAGGCTGGTGGAGCGTGGGCTGCCAGCTGACGCCGTTAGGGGCGATTATCATGTTTCCTCCTTGGAAATCTCGTTGGCAGGTACCAAGCGCAAAATCCATGCCAGCGCTGTGCCGGTCGAAATCAGGGCGTTGGCACTATTTCGGTTGCACGTGGGTGGGCATATGCTTGCCCGTGATAGGCATCATCTTGCCGCTCGCGGCAATCAACACCACTGTCGGCAGCCCCTTGATCGGAGCGCAGTTGCTGGGCATCAGGGAGAGCGTCCATGAGTCAAGACACCAGGCCGGTACCTGCCGGCTTCAGTGAACAGCAATTGCACACCTTGTTCGATTTGATCAGCGATGGCATCTGGGACTGGAATGCCAATACGGGTTACGTCTATCGCAACCCGGGCTGGTACAGCATGCTGGGTTATGCCAGCCACTCCATGGCCAACTCGGTATTTACCTGGGAAAGCGTGATCCATCCCGAAGACTATCCACGGGTAATGGCCCATTTCGAGGCCTACATCAATCATCGCAACGAGCGCTACCGCATTGAATACCGTTGCCGTTGTCAGGACGGCAGCTACATCTGGATCGAAGACAGCGGCTACATCATCGCGCATAACGAGGACGGTTCCGTGGCACGCATGCTGGGTGCGCATCGCAATATCGACGCTGGCAAGCGTTTGGTGTCTCAACTGGAACAGAAGAACCAGTCGCTGGAGTTTCAGGTGGCCGAACGCACCCGTGAGTTGTCCTGGGTGAACCAGCAGTTGCAGCGGCAACTGGACGAGAACCGTGAATTGGCCGAACGCGATGCGTTGACCCGTGTCGCCAACCGTTACCGGCTGGAGAGCGCGTTGCAGCTGGAGTGCCAGCGCGCCCAGCGCTTCCGCCAGCCGTTGTCGCTGATTGCCATGGACATGGATGATTTCAAGCCGATCAACGACCGCTACGGTCACGCCCGTGGCGATGCGGCGCTGGTCCGGGTGGCCGAAAGCCTGCGCACCTGCTTGCGCGAACTGGACCTGCTGGCGCGCTGGGGCGGTGACGAGTTCGTCATCGTGCTGCCGCAGACCGCGCTGGGGGAGGCGCTGGATGTGGCGGCGCGCTTGCGTCAGGTGCTGGAGCAGGTGGAGCCGGTGGGTGACTGCCGGCTGACCATGAGCTATGGCGTGGTGCAATGGCGGGAAGGGGAGGACCAGCACGCGCTGCTGGCGCGTGCCGACAAGGCGCTCTACAGGGCCAAGGGGACAGGCAAGAACGCAATTGCCGAGTAGCTAGCCCCTCAAAGAGTGTGCGGTTCTCTGGAGGCTTAGATGGCCTGAATGAAAAAAGACCCGCAGCGCCTCTCGGCGCAGCGGGCCAAATCGGCCTCGGCCGCTTCAGTGTCAGATATGCAAGGCGTGGCCCAGGGCGCGCAGTGCGGCTTCCTGTACCGCTTCACCGAGCGTTGGGTGGGCATGAATGGTACCGGCCACATCTTCCAGGCACGCGCCCATCTCCAGCGATTGGGCAAACGCGGTGGACAGCTCGGAGACCGCGACGCCAACCGCCTGCCAGCCCACGATCAGGTGGTTGTCACGGCGCGCCACCACCCGCACGAAACCGCTTTTCGATTCCAGGCTCATGGCCCGGCCGTTGGCGGCAAACGGGAACTGCGCGACGATGCAGTCCAGGCCCTGCTGGCTGGCTTGTTCCGGGGTCTTGCCGACCACCACCACTTCCGGGTCGGTAAAGCACACGGCGGCAATCGCTGTCGGTTCAAAGCGTCGGGCCTTGCCGGCGATGATTTCGGCGACCATCTCGCCCTGGGCCATGGCCCGGTGCGCCAGCATCGGTTCGCCAGCGACGTCGCCGATGGCCCAGACGTTGTGCATGCTGGTGTGACAGCGCTCGTCGATGGCAATGGCGGCGCCGTTCATCTTCAGGTCCAGGCATTCCAGGTTGAAACCCTTGGTGCGTGGCCGGCGGCCCACGGCCACCAGTACCTGGTCGGCCTCAAGGCGCAGTTGCCCACCCTTGCCGTCGCTGGCCAGCAGGCAGCCATTTTCGTAGCCCTCGACGCTGTGGCCCAGGTGCAACGCTATGCCCAGTTTCTTCAGCGACTCGGCCACCGGGGCGGTCAATTCGCTGTCGTAGGTCGGCAGGATGCGCTCACGCGCTTCCACCACACTCACCTGTGCACCCAGCTTGCGATAGGCAATGCCCAGCTCCAGGCCGATATAGCCACCGCCGACCACTACCAGGTGTTGCGGCAGGGCTTTCGGCGCCAGGGCTTCGGTCGAGGAAATCACCGGGCCACCCAGCGGCAGCATAGGCAGTTCGACACTGCTGGAACCGGTCGCCAGCAACAGATGCTCGCACTGGATACGCTGGCCATCGACCTCGACCTGCTTGCCGTCCAGTACCTTGGCCCAACCATGCACCACTTTCACCCCGTGCTTTTTCAGCAGAGCGGCAACACCTGTGGTCAGGCGGTCGACAATGCCGTCCTTCCAGGTGACGCTCTGGCCGATGTCCAGGCGCGGCGAAGCCACGCTGATGCCCAGCGGCGAGGGTTCGGTAAAGCGCGAGGCCTGGTGAAACTGCTCGGCCACGTGGATCAGCGCCTTGGACGGGATGCAGCCGATGTTCAGGCAGGTGCCGCCCAGTGCCTGGCCTTCCACCAGTACGGTAGGAATGCCCAGTTGCCCGGCGCGGATGGCTGCTACATAGCCGCCAGGGCCGCCGCCGATGATCAACAGGGTAGTCTGGATAATCTGTTGCATGCTCACTCCACGAACAGGCAGGCGGGTTGTTCGAGCAGGCCACGTACGGCCTGGATGAACAGGGCGGCGTCCATGCCATCGACCACGCGGTGGTCGAACGAGCTGGACAGGTTCATCATCTTGCGCACGACGATCTGGCCGTCGATCACCACTGGCCGTTCGACCATGCGGTTGACCCCGACGATTGCCACTTCCGGGGTGTTGACCACCGGCGTGCTGACAATGCCACCCAGGGCGCCAAGGCTGGTCAGGGTGATGGTCGAGCCGGACAGCTCTTCACGGCTGGCCTTGTTGTTACGTGCAGCGTTGGCCAGGCGCGAAATCTCGCCGGCATTGGCCCACAGGCTGCCCGCTTCGGCGTGGCGCAGCACGGGCACCATCAGGCCGTTGTCACCTTGGGTGGCAATGCCCACATGCACCGCGCCATGGCGGGTGATGATCTGCGCTTCGTCATCGTAGGTCGCGTTGATCTGCGGGAAGTCACGCAGCGCCACGACCAGGGCGCGTACCAGGAATGGCAGCAAGGTCAGCTTGCCCCGGCTGTCGCCGTGCTTGCTGTTGAGTTGCTGGCGCAGGGCCTCCAGGGCGGTGACGTCGATTTCCTCGACATAACTGAAGTGCGCGACCCGGCGTTTGGCGTCCTGCATGCGCTGGGCGATCTTGCGGCGCAGGCCGATCACTGGAACCTGCTCGCTGTCGGTGCGCTTGGCATAACCATCAGGTGCTTGCCCGGCATTGCTTTGCGGCTTGCTCATGAAGGCATCGAGGTCTTCGTGCAGAATACGCCCGGCCGGGCCGCTACCATGCACATAACGCAGTTCGATACCGGCGTCCAGGGCGCGTTTGCGCACGGCCGGCGAGGCCAGCGGCTTGTCGCCCGGCTGGCGCGGCACGATGGGCGCAGCTTCGTGGTTGGCGGGCGCCTGGCGCACGGCGGGTTTTACGTCTTTCTGCGGTTCCGGCTTGGCTGCAATCGGGGCGGCCGGGGCCTCTACCGGTTTTGGCTGAGGCACGTCCACATGGTTGCCGCTGCCTTCCACTTCGATGCGGATCAGTTCGCTACCGACCGCCATCACTTCCCCGGGCTGGCCACCCAGGGCCAACACCTTGCCGCTGACCGGCGAGGGGATTTCCACGGTGGCCTTGTCGGTCATGACGTCGGCCACCACCTGGTCCTCGGCGATGATGTCGCCGACCTTGACGAACCATTCCACCAACTCGACCTGCGCGATGCCTTCGCCAATGTCCGGCATCTTGATGACGTGCGTGCCCATTCAGACCTCCATGACCTTTTTCAGTGCCGCACCTACCCGCGAAGGGCCTGGGAAGTAAGCCCATTCCTGTGCGTGAGGGTAGGGGGTGTCCCAGCCGGTGACGCGTTCGATCGGCGCCTCCAGGTGGTGGAAGCAGTGCTCCTGCACCAGCGACACCAGCTCGGCACCGAAGCCGCAGGTGCGGGTGGCCTCGTGCACCACCACGCAACGGCCGGTCTTTTTCACCGACTCGACGATAGTGTCCAGGTCCAGCGGCCACAGGCTGCGCAGGTCGATCACTTCGGCATCGACGCCGCTTTCTTCGGCGGCCACCTGGGCCACGTACACCGTGGTGCCGTAGGTCAGCACGGTCACGTCATTGCCAGGGCGGGTAATGGCGGCCTTGTCCAGCGGTACGGTGTAATAACCGTCGGGCACGGCGCTGTGCGGGTGCTTCGACCACGGGGTTACAGGGCGGTCGTGGTGGCCATCGAACGGGCCGTTGTACAGGCGTTTGGGCTCCAGGAAGATTACCGGGTCGTCGCATTCGATCGAGGCAATCAACAGGCCTTTGGCGTCATAAGGGTTGGACGGCATCACGGTGCGCAGGCCGCACACCTGGGTGAACATCGCTTCCGGGCTCTGGCTGTGAGTCTGGCCGCCATAGATGCCGCCGCCGCAAGGCATGCGCAGGGTCAGCGGGGCAATGAACTCGCCGGCCGAACGGTAACGCAGGCGGGCCAGCTCGGAGACGATCTGGTCGGAGGCCGGGTAGAAGTAGTCGGCGAACTGGAT
The DNA here is from genome assembly GCF_043105275.1 of Pseudomonas sp. TYF_14. Classification (NCBI taxonomy): domain Bacteria; kingdom Pseudomonadati; phylum Pseudomonadota; class Gammaproteobacteria; order Pseudomonadales; family Pseudomonadaceae; genus Pseudomonas; species Pseudomonas sp. TYF_14. The sequence goes on along the minus strand of NZ_JBICLK010000089.1, from coordinate 5,324 downwards.
CTCCACCACCGGGCGCAGGCCATAGGCACCCATGCCCACGGCGGTACCGACGATGCCGCTCTCGGAGATGGGCGCGTCGAACACGCGCGATTTGCCGTACTTGTTCTGCAGGCCTTCGGTGCAGCGGAACACGCCGCCGAAGTAACCGACGTCCTGGCCGTACACCACCACATTGTCGTCGCGCTCAAGCATGACATCCATGGCCGAGCGCAGGGCCTGGATCATGGTCATGGTAGTGGTGGCCATGGCGGTTTCCGGGTTGATGCTGTTGTTGTGGTCGTTCATCTCAAACCCCCAGTTCCTGGCGTTGACGGCGCAGGTGGTCGGGCATTTCCTTGTACACATCCTCGAACATCGAGGCGGCGCTCGGGATGTGCCCGTTGGCCAGGGTGCCGTACTGCTCGGCTTCTTTCTGTGCGGCAATCACCGCAGCTTCGAGCTCGGCCGTGACGGCCTGGTGTTCTTCCTCGGACCAGTGGCCGATCTTGATCAGGTGCTGCTTCAGGCGGGCGATCGGGTCACCCAGCGGGAAGTGGCTCCAGTCGTCGGCAGGGCGGTACTTGGAGGGGTCGTCCGACGTCGAGTGCGGGCCGGCACGGTAGGTGACCCACTCGATCAGGCTTGGGCCCAGGCCGCGGCGGGCGCGCTCGGCCGCCCAGCGCGAGGCAGCGTACACGGCGACGAAGTCGTTGCCGTCAACCCGCAGCGAAGCAATACCGCAACCCACGCCACGGCCGGCAAAGGTGGTCGACTCGCCACCGGCGATGGCCTGGAAGGTGGAAATGGCCCATTGGTTGTTGACCACGTTGAGGATGACCGGGGCGCGGTATACGTGGGCAAAGGTAAGGGCGGTGTGGAAGTCCGACTCGGCAGTAGCGCCGTCACCGATCCATGCCGAGGCGATCTTGGTATCGCCCTTGATCGCCGATGCCATGGCCCAGCCGACCGCCTGCACGAACTGGGTCGCCAGGTTGCCGCTGATGGTGAAGAAGCCGGCTTCGCGCACCGAATACATGATCGGCAACTGGCGGCCCTTGAGGGGGTCGCGCTCGTTGGACAGCAGTTGGCAGATCATCTCGACCAGCGACACGTCGCGGGCCATCAGGATGCTTTGCTGGCGGTAGGTCGGGAAGCACATGTCGGTGCGGTTCAGCGCCAGCGCCTGGCCGCTGCCGATGGCTTCTTCGCCCAGGCTTTGCATGTAGAAGGACATCTTCTTCTGGCGCTGGGCAACCACCATGCGGCTGTCGAAGATCCGCGTCTTGAGCATGGCGCGCATGCCTTGGCGGAGGATCTGTGGGTCGATGTCTTCGGCCCAGGGGCCTTGCGCATCGCCTTGCTCGTCGAGCACGCGGACCAGGCTGTAGGACAGGTCGGCAGTGTCGGCAGCATCGACATCGATCGCGGGTTTACGGGCTTGACCTGCATCGTTGAGGCGCAGGTAGGAAAAATCGGTCTGGCAGCCTGGCCGGCCGGTGGGCTCGGGCACATGCAAACGCAGGGGGGCGTACTCGTTCATGCTTTTTACGCTCGCTCGGGTATTTGTTTTTGTGAGCTCTGAAGCGGCCGCCGCTGAGTACCGGCTTGTGACTGGTAAGTCAGCGTCACCTACATCTTAGTGGCCCGGCAGGAGAATTTTTCTCTCAAGTTGATTGCCTTTGCTGAGCGGGGCAGATAAATATTCCGCATAAACACAAAAAACCGGTGATTTTGTCTTATGCGCAAACTCGATCGTACTGATATCGGCATTCTCAACAGCCTGCAAGAGAACGCCCGCATCACCAATGCCGAGCTGGCACGCTCGGTGAACCTGTCGCCCACGCCTTGTTTCAATCGGGTGCGGGCCATGGAAGAGCTGGGAGTGATCCGCCAGCAGGTGACCTTGCTGTCGCCTGAGGTGCTGGGGCTGGATGTGAATGTGTTTATCCATGTCAGCCTGGAAAAACAGGTGGAGCAGTCGTTGCACCGTTTTGAAGAAGAGATCGCCGAGCGGCCCGAGGTGATGGAGTGCTACCTGATGACCGGAGACCCGGATTACCTGCTGCGGGTGCTGCTGCCGAGCATCCAGGCGCTGGAGCGGTTTCTCGATTACCTGACGCGCTTGCCGGGGGTGGCCAATATTCGTTCGAGTTTTGCCCTGAAGCAGGTGCGCTACAAGACGGCGTTGCCGTTGCCGGCCAATGGCATGACCTTGCGGGAGTAGGGGGGCTGTGCCGGCCTCTATAGGCTGCTTGATATTTTAAACACCCGCAGCCTATGTTGTTGTCAGCCTACAACAACAAGGACAAGCGTCATGAGCACCGCTCAGCTCCAGGGCATCGATGAAATCGAATGCGTCACCCCCGACCTCAACGGCGTCCCGCGCGGCAAGGTGATGACCGCCGAAGGCTTCCTCGAAGGCCGTCGCCTGCAGATGGCCCGGGGTGTGCTGCTGCAGTGCATCATGGGTGGCTACCCAGCGGCGAAATTCTACGGCAGTGATGACGGCGACCTGGCACTGGTGGCCGAACCCAGTCAGGTCCACCGCCTGCCCTGGAGCGATGACGGCCGCGCCTTGGCCATCTGTGATGCCAACGAGCTGGATGGCCGGCCCTCGGCACTGTCCACCCGGGGCCAGTTGAAGGCCGTGATAGCCCGCTATGCGGCACTGGGCCTGGCGCCGGTAGTGGCAACCGAGCTGGAGTTCTTCGTCTTTGCCCCCAACACCGACCCGCAGCAACCGTTCCTGCCGCCTGTAGGCAGCGATGGCCGCCGCGAGCTGGGCCATTCGGCGTTCAGTGTCAGTTCCAACAACGGCCTGCGCCCGTTCTTCAAGGAGGTGTACCACTGCATGGCCGCGCTCGGCCTGCCACGTGACACCTTCATGCACGAAATGGGTGTCAGCCAGTTCGAGATCAACCTGCTGCACGGCGACCCGCTGCAGTTGGCCGACCAGACCTTCCTGTTCAAGCACCTGCTCAAGGAAGTGGCGCTCAAGCACGGGCTGACCGTGGTCTGCATGGCCAAGCCGCTGGCGCGTACGCCCGGCAGTTCCATGCACATTCACCAGAGCCTGGTCGAGGCCGGCAGCGGCCGTAACGTATTCAGTGACGAGCAAGGCCTGCCGACAGAAACCTTCCACCATTTCATCGGCGGGTTGCAGGCGTGCATGGCCGACTTCACCGCCCTGTTCGCACCCAACGTCAACTCCTACCAGCGCCTGTGCCACCCCTATGCCTCGCCGAACAATGCGTGCTGGTCCGAGGACAATCGCGCCGCTGGCTTGCGCATTCCGGCCAGTGCGCCGGTCGCGCGACTGGTGGAAAACCGCCTGCCTGGCGCCGATGCCAACCCCTACCTGGCCATTGCAGCCAGCCTGGCCGCCGGGCTGCATGGCATCGAGCAGCGCTTGCAGCCATCGCCGGCCATCCAGGGCGAATTCGAAGTGCCCGAGCACCTGAGCCTGCCGTGCACGCTGCACGCGGCCCTTGAAAGGCTCAAGCGCAGCACGCTGGCGCGGGAACTGTTCGGCAGCGAGTTCATCGAAGGCTACATTGCCAGCAAGACCCTTGAGCTGAGCGATTTCTTCGACGAGATCACGCCGTGGGAGCGCCGGGTCCTGGCGGCACAGGCCTGAGCGCGACACAACCTGCACCGGGCACGCCCCCGCAGTGCCAAATAGCTATCGGGGGCCTGCGCCAGGCGGGTTTTGCCTTTATGCTGCTAGCACCCAAAACTGCCACCTGACCAGGGAGCTCCACGGGACGTATGCGAAATGTATGGAAGCCGTTTCAGTCGTTGTATTTCGCCGCGCTGATGATGTTGATCGGCTCGGGCCTGCTCAGCACCTACCTGGCCCTGCGCCTGGCTGCCGACCATGTCGACAGCCTGTGGGTGGGTGCGTTGATGGCGGCCAACTACTTTGGTCTGGCGGTTGGCGGCAAGGTTGGCCACCGGCTGATCGGACGGGTAGGGCACATACGCGCCTATGCCACCTGTGCCGGTATCGTCGGCGCTGCGGTGCTCGGCCATGGCCTGACCAGCTGGCTACCGGCCTGGGTCGGGCTGCGCGTGATCGTCGGCCTGGGGATGATGTGCCAATACATGGTCATCGAGAGCTGGCTCAATGAGCAGGCCGATGTGAAGCACCGGGGCGCGGTGTTCAGCGGCTACATGATTGCCTCGTACCTGGGGCTGGTGCTTGGCCAGTTGATTCTGGTGGTGCACCCGCAGCTCGGCCCTGAGCTGCTGATGCTGGTGGCGATGTGCTTTGCCCTGTGCCTGGTGCCCGTGGCGATGACCCGGCGTATTCACCCGGCGCCCTTGCGCCCGGCACCGATGGAGCCGAAGTTCTTCATCAAGCGCGTGCCGCAGTCGCTCAGTACGGTTTTGGGCTCGGGGCTGATTGTCGGCTCGTTCTACGGTCTGGCGCCTTTGTATGCGTCAAGCCAGGGGATGAGTACCGAGCAGATCGGTCTGTTCATGGGTAGCTGCATTTTTGCCGGCCTGCTGGTGCAGTGGCCGCTGGGCTGGTTGTCTGACCGTTATGACCGGGCGGTGCTGATTCGGAGTGTGGCAGTGGGGCTGGCGCTGGCGGCTGCGCCATTGGCAATACTGCCCAGTGTGCCGTTGGAGTTGCTGTTCGGTATCGGCTTCCTGATCTCGTTGCTGCAGTTCTGCCTGTACCCGCTGGCGGTTGCCTTTTCCAATGACCACGTGGAAAGCGAGCGCCGGGTATCGCTGACGGCGATGCTGTTGGTGACCTACGGTGTGGGTGCATGCGTCGGCCCGCTGGCGGCAGGCGTTCTGATGAAAGTGCTGGGCGCGCAGATGCTGTATGCCTTCTTCGTATTCTTTGCCCTGGTGCTGGTCTGGCGCATTCGGCCGAAAGCGGTTACCGGCCTGCATCAGGTACAGGATGCACCGCTGGGCCACGTGGCGATGCCGGCGGCCGGTTCGCCATTGTCGGCGGCGCTGGACCCGCGGGTGGATGAGCAGACGGTGCAGGACGTGATGCAGGCGCCGGTGGCGGCTGAAGACACCGAGGATGAAGAGAAGGGCGCGCAGCAACAGGCGCCTGAAGAGGTCAGCAAGTCGGTGTAATCGATGGACTCGCCCCCGCCGAGGCATCACAGTGCCACGGTGGTGTTCGAAGAAGCCAACGGCAGCGAGGGCGAGACCATGAAAAAGCATAGTTCGAAACACGATTCCCTGTCTTCCACTGATGTGGAGCTTTGCACAACCATCTGCGTAGACCTGGCCAAACAGGTCTTCCAATTAGCAGGCGAGGACGCTACTGGTCGGGTGATCTACGAAGATCGCATCAAATCCCGCCAAGCGTTCCA